>NZ_CP041186.1:900000-1200000 GCF_006517175.1 Persicimonas caeni
AGCTCAACCGCCTGCTCGACTCGCTTCGTGAGGCCGGAAAGCACGTGGTCGGTCACGCGCAGATGCCGCTGACCCGCGACTACCTGCTGCTGACCGCCGCCGACGATATCTTGCTCAGCCCCGCCGGGCGCATCTACTCGTTCGGGCCACGCTTCGACCAGAATTTTGCGCGCGAGGCGCTCGACAAGATCGGCGTCATCCCCCAGTTCATCCATATCGGTGAGTTCAAGACCGCCTCGCATCGATTTATCCACGAGGAGATGACCCAGGCGCAGCGCCTGATGATGCAGTCGCTCTACGACAGCTTCAAGCGAGTGCTCCGCGATCGCATCGGTGAGCGACGTGGGCTGTCGCACGAAGAGGTCGAGACCTTCTTCGAGCAGGCGCCGCTGGATACGCGCCACGCCTGGCGCGCCGGCTTCGTCGACGGCGAGGTTTTTCGAGAAGTCATCGGCGACTGGCTCGACGACCCGCAACACTCTGCCCCCATCGGCTATATCGAGCGCGCCCACAAGCGTGACGGGCGCGAAGGCGAGGAGGAGATGAAGCGGCACGCCAAGGAGCGAACCAGCATCATGGTGCGCGCCAAAGACCACCTCGACGCGCTGCCCAAGCCATACAAATGGCAGCCCCTGCTTCGCCCCAAGCGCCGCTTCGCGGTGCTCGACCTCTCCGGCATGATCGTCATGCCCAACATGACCGTGCCGGGCCAAGGTTCGGTGGTCATCGACCCACATGAGGTCGTCCCGGCCCTTCGGCGCATTCGCGAGAACCGTCGCTATGCCGGCGCCATTTTGCATATCAATTCGCCGGGAGGGAGCGCGCTGGCGAGCGACATCATTTGGCACGCCATCGAGCAGCTTCGGCGCACCAAACCCGTGATCGCCCAGTGTTCCGACGTGGTCGGCAGTGGTGGCTACTATTTGGCGGTAGGCGCCGATCAGATCATCTGCGAGCGTCAGACGATGACCGGCTCGATCGGCGTGGTCACCGGCAAAATGTCTGCCCCGGGAACCCCGCAAAAGCTGGGACTCAACGTCGAGTCTATCTACGAGCACGACGCCGATCGTTTCACCAGCCTGACCACCCCGTTGAGCGACCAGATGATGGAGCGCATGGACGACGACGCACGCAACTTCTACAGGCGTTTTCTCCAGCGCGTCGGCCAGGCCAGAAAACTACCCCGGCGACGCCTGCATCGCTACGCACGCGGACGCGTCTACCTCGGGGAGGCGGCGCTCGAGCGTGGTCTGATCGATGAGATTGGAGGGCTCGACACGGCCATCGAGCGATTGGGCGAGTTGTGCGACCTCGATCCCGACGACACCGAGGTCACGTTCATCGGGCACCGAAAAGAGAGCCTGCGCGGCGCGCTGACCGGCCAGCTGCAAGCCCAAATGCCGAGCTGGATGGCCGACGTCTTCGAGCCGGCCATGATCGCCGCGCTCCTCAAGCGCGACCCGGTGCTCGCTCTGATGCCGTGGAAGGTGGAGTAGGTTCCCACAACAGGCCCGAGCCCGTAGGGCGGTCCCTCCGCCTTTGATAGCCCCCTGCGTAGCGCAGCGGAGCTGGGGGGAACTGGGGGACTCAAAACGACAATCAAGCCTCACCATCGAGCATTTTCTGCAGCTCGCCCGAATCCCGCAACGCTTTGACGTCGGTGAACCCACCCACGGACTGACCGTCGATGAAAATCTGGGGCACGGTGCGCATCCCCGTCTCCTCGACGAGCTTCATGCGCCGCTCCGGATCGTTGGTCACGTCGATCTCCTCGTACTCGACGCCCATCTCGTCGAACAGCCGCTCGGCCATGTTGCAGTACGGGCAATACGTCGTCCGATAAATCTCTACCTTCGCCATGGCTGCCTCTCCTATCTGGTACGTCTGGGCTGGTACGTCTGGTCTCTTACGGCCACGTGCGCGTCCGCGCTCTAGTGATCCACGTGTAACATAAAAACTAACTAACCAGCGCAAACCCACTTTTCAACCCTCATCCTCCCTCTTCTTACCCCATCCTCCCCCTTCTTCCCCGCAAGAAACCAAAAAACCGGCGACTCTTCCGAGCCGCCGGCTTTCTAGTTGTTCTCTCTACCCGATGCTTACTCGATACCCGAGAAGACGAACGGATAGTTAATGATGCAGATACCGCCGTCGGGCTTCTCGAAGCGCATGCGCTTGATGACGCGGGTGATGCAGCTCTCGACCTTGCGGTTGTTCATCGTCGAGCTGGCGATCGAGGAGCTCATGACCGAGCCGTCGAGGCCGACTTTCCACTGAGCGATGATCTTACCCTTGAGGTCGGGCTTCATCTGAAGCTCGCGCTCGAAGCAGTACTTGATGGCGTTCGACTTGGCGCTGACGACGCGGCGGATGTTGCCCTTGTCGCAGAAGTTACCAATCTTGGGCGTTCCGCGGCTCAGCTTGGGCTTGACCTTGCGCGCCTTCTTCTTGCCGATCTTGGCGCCGGTACCTTTACCGCCGCCGGTGTCGACTTTACCGAGGCCGTGGATGCGACCGAAGCCTTCGCCACCGCCACCTTTGCCGACGCCGCGCATGCCCATACCGCCTGCGCCGCGACCGACGACCAACTCACCGCCCTCGCCGCTCATGGCGACGTTCATCTTGGCGTCGAAGCCTTCCTGGTTGCCGAAGATGTTCTTGAGCGGGCCGGCGCCGAGCATTTTCGAGCCGAGCGCCTTGTTGACGCCGATATTCTTGACGTCGACCTCGTCGACCATCTCACCGTCGACCTTCGGAATCTTCGACTCCGGAATGTCGGTGTCGGGATCGCCGAACTTGCCCTCTTCGCCGCCGGCTTTCTTACCGGTGGTGTCTTCTTCGGGCTCTTCGGTCTCCTCTTCCTCGAGCGGATCTTCGACGTCATCGACGGCGAACTCGACGAAGCGGTCGGGAATCTCTTGATTCTCGAGCTCCATACCCGGCTTCCAGGTGAGCATCACGCCGACCAAGAATCCGATGTGCAGGATAGCGGCGAGCGCCACCAAACCGACGACCGGGCCTTCGAACATCCCGGTGAAGCCGCGTCCGGCGACCTTTTCCTTCTGGTTGACCAGTTGGAAAAAGACGTTGACGCTGCCCAGCCGAATCATACCCCAGTCGCCTTCGCGCAGGGTAAGCTCGTAGACATCCGCCGAGCCTTCCTCGGTGCTTACCGAGTCGGCGCGAGTGGCCTTCTTCTCCTCGATAGCCTCATCGAGGTCCCACTCTTCGTCGTCGATCGACAGCGAGCCGTCGACTTTATTGGTAAATCGGACCCGATATCCATCGTCCTGCCTCTCGAACATTTCGAAGTTCGCGGACAGGCCCGGGGCCGGAACCGAAAAAGCATTATTTTCGTCCTCACCAACCGTGACGACGGGGTCACTCGTCTGGGTATAGGTCTTCTCTAGAAAGACCGTCCCATTCCAGACGATAGCAACTCTGAGACTATGATCGTTTTTCACCAGATGCTCCCTGAGCAAAACCGCTCTCTGGGCGGTCGCGTCTCACATTTGACCTGCCTCTGCGAAAGTCCCAACTGCGCGCCCATATCGGCACATTTTCAGCAGAACCGCAGAAGTGCAACGCAACATACTTAGTCGACTGTATAGCGTCAAGCCGCGCGGTTACTTACGACAGGCAACTTACTGAACCGCGCACATTTTCTGAAGTTTTTTAGGCTTCCCACGTCATAATTGCGGGTTGGGCCGTTATCTCCTACTTTCGTGTATATGGCGACACCCAAATCACAATTGCGTGACATCGGCTCGCCAGCTTCCACATGTTCCGACACCGAGAACGGCTTCGAGTTCCATGATTTTTTCAAAAAAAATCAACGCGCCCCATTTAACCACGTTTGGCGACATTGTGCTACATATGGGTTGGGGAATTCTCGTGTTGTCTCTCCTACTCGTCGGCTCTCCTCGCGCGCACGCGCAAGATGGTAAGGACCGCGGGTGGGTGCGGCAGTTCGATTCGGTCACCGTCGAGAAGGTCAAGCCCACCGATCTCCCCCAGACGACCAAGCCCGGCGCCGACACGATCATCCGAACCGAGAGCGACGAGCTTCCCAAGCCGGTCACCAAAGAGGGGTTGCGCAAGATCGTCGAGCACCTCGACAAGCACGTCGTCCAGGTCGTCTCGGTCCAGACGCCTCCCAAGCCGTACAGGCAGGTGCCGATGGTCCACCATGGCCACGCACTGTGGGTGACACCGCCCAACGGCGGAGCTCCGGTGCTCGTCTCTCCGCTCAGCTGGCTCAGGGAGGCCGACGAGGTGTTCATCCTGCCTCAGAAGGTCGCCGGCGAGGTCGACGTCGAGACGAGTTGGAAGAGTCGCAGGCGCTCGTTGGCGTCGGTGACCGCGGGCAACAAAGGCGAGAAGTGGCTCGACAAACACAGAGACAAGCTCGTGGCGGTCGAACCGCACCGGCCTGACAAGCACCGCAATCTCGTCATCTTGCTCCCGGACGAAGGCCAGATCACTGCGCCCTCGACTGGCATCGAGCTCTTCGACTACGAGAACAAGGCGCTGTTTCGCCTTTACGGCTTTAGCCCGTTTTTCGGGAAGTCGCTCACCCAGACGACGATGAAGCCGACTCACCCCGAAGATCGCGCCCTCGCCTTCTACTGGCAGACCGCCTACCCGGCGATCTTGGGCGCCCCACTCGTCTCCCAAGACGGCAAGCTCGTGGCGATCAACACGTTTCGGCACCCCAAAAAGGAAAAGCTCTTCTTGGCGATCCCCACAGGGGCGATCGCCAGTTATCTGACGCCCGATGAGGAGAGTGAGGATGACAAAAAGCAGTAAGTTGCTTTTTGGAGCCCACTCCGGCGACTTCGCTTCGCTAAGCCGCCACCTCCCCGACCCGGCGAATGGTCTGCTCGTCGCCCTGAGCGGCGGACTCGACTCGACCGTGCTCCTCGATCTTCTGCGCCAGTGGGCCGCCAAAACCGGCGCCGAGCTCGCCGCGGTGCACGTCGACCACCAACTGCGCCCCTCGTCAAAACACGACGCGGCGTTTTGTCGCCGCTTATGTCACCAGTGGGGCATTCCGCTCGTCCTCGAGACCCTCGATATCGCCCGAGACGGCTCCACACAGGAGAGCGCGCGTGTGCAGCGCTACGCAGCGATCGCCCAGGTCGCTCAGCGCCTGGGCCTCGGGGCCGTCGCCACGGCGCACCATGCCGACGATGCGCTGGAAACGGCGCTGCTGAATTTTCGCCGCGGCACCTCTTCGGGCGGGTTGGCCGCCCTGCTCTCGAAGACGGAAGCGCCGATCCCCGCCTGGCCCGATCTCGAGCTCGTCCGCCCGTTGGTCGAGGCACCCAAGGCTCGCATCCACCAATACGCCGAAGCTCGAGGCCTCGAATGGGTGAACGATCCCACCAACCTCGAGGGGAGCTACGAGCGCAACCGCCTGCGCCACGATGTTCTGCCCGGGCTCACCGACGACGGCGCTCTGCTCGCGCCCATGCTCGCCACCCTCGAAAACCTCGCGTCCGAGCGCGATGCGCTCGAAAGCATCGCCCGAACGTGCCTCGAAGGGGCACGTCTGGCCTCCCCCGACGCCGAAAGCATCGCGCTCGACTGCGCGCCGCTTCGCAAAGCACCTCGCGCGGTCGCCATGCTCGTCCTCCAGCGCGCGACCCACGCGCTCCCTGCCGAGGTCGCCCTGACTCGCGAGCATCTGCAGGAGGTGCTCGACGCCATCGAGTCCGAGACATCTCTCGATCTTGCCGTGCGTGGCGCCCATGTGAGCATCGAGCGCGGCTTTGTCATCGTGGAGGTCGCCCGGGGCCGCGGCGGAAAGCACCTTTTCACTCGCCAAGCGCATCCCATCCCCATCGCGGCGGCCAATCTCGACGGGACCAGCAATCTCGACGAGACCTCGGCCCGGGATGGACAAGTGCCGTGGTTTGGCACCACGCTACGCTGGAAGGCCAACCAATCAGTCGATAGCCTGGTGGTTCGCGGCCCTCGCCCCGGTGATCGACTCGACGCGCGCGGCCTCGACGGCCACAAGCGTGTCGTCGACGTCCTCAAGGAGGCGGGCGTGCCTCGATCTTTTCGCTGGCGTTGGCCCTGCCTAGTCCATCAGCAAAAGGTCGAGTGGATTTGTGGGCTGCGTCAGGCTACAAGAGAGGATGACACACCACCTGATACGCGCACTATCCGCCTATTTTGGGATCTGGAGCCGGACTCAGTCTTCAATCGAGTTGTCGGCCAAACGACCAATTGCTTTGACTTGCAGTATTTTTGAAATAATCCGCTGACAGCGTCCATTTAGTCAGCGTGCAACATAGAGGGCACGGCGCTGCTTGCGGCGGCGCCCTTTCGGGTCGTACACTCCCTCGAGTCCTAAGTTCAGCAGCCGAGGATTTACAAAGTGCTAAACAAAGTACCATTACGCGCCTGGATCATCTGGGGCGTTCTTATTGTCTTGGGCATCATCGTCTTCCAGATCCTCACCGATCGCACCGGTGATTCCTCTCAGGTCAAGTTCAGCGAGTTTCGACAAGCTGCGCAGGCCGGTGAGGTCGAGTCCGTCAAGATCAAGGACCTGGAGGTCACCGGTGAGTTCACCGAGGACTACGCCGAGAAGGAGCACGACGGCAAACAAGCGTTCAAGACCGTCGGGCCGGTGGGCGAAGACCTGCAGGACATCCTGATGGCCAAGGACGTGACGTTTAGTTTCGTCAAGTCCGACGAGAACAGCCTATGGCGCCACCTCTTGGTGACAGCCATCCCGCTGTTGATCCTCGTGGTGGTACTCATCTTCATCATGCGCCAATTCCAGGGTGGAAGCGGCAAAGCGATGACGTTCGGCAAGTCGCGTGCTCGGTTGCTCAACGAGAGCAACAACAAGATCACGTTCAACGACATCGCCGGCATCGAAGAGGCCAAAGAGGAACTCCAGGAAGTCGTCGAGTTCCTCAAGAACCCCAAGAAGTTCACCCGCCTGGGCGGACGTATCCCCAAGGGCGTGCTCCTGATGGGCAAGCCGGGTACCGGTAAGACCCTGCTCGCCCGCGGTGTCGCCGGCGAGGCAGGCGTGCCCTTCTTCTCGATTTCGGGTTCGGATTTCGTCGAAATGTTCGTCGGCGTCGGCGCCAGCCGCGTGCGTGACCTGTTCGAGCAGGGCAAGAAGAACGCGCCGTGCATCATCTTCATCGACGAGATCGACGCCGTCGGCCGCCAGCGCGGCTCGGGTCTTGGCGGCGGTCACGACGAGCGCGAGCAGACCCTCAACCAGCTTCTGGTCGAGATGGACGGCTTCGAGTCGAACGACGGCGTCATCCTGATCGCCGCGACCAACCGCCCCGACGTACTCGACCCGGCGCTGCTTCGCCCCGGTCGCTTCGACCGTCGCGTGGTCGTCCCGCCGCCCGACGTGCGTGGCCGCGAGCTCATCCTGCAGATCCACACCCGCCGCACCCCGGTGGCCAAGGATGTCGAGCTCGAGAGCATCGCACGCGGCACCCCCGGTTTCTCGGGCGCCGACCTGGAGAACCTGGTCAACGAAGCTGCCCTTCTGGCCGCGCGTCGCAACAAAGACCGCGTCGAGCTCGAGGACTTCGAAGACGCCAAGGACAAGGTCATGATGGGCGCCGAGCGCAAGAGCGCGGTCATCACCGACGCCGAAAAGCGCGTCACCGCCTACCACGAAGCAGGCCACGCGCTCGTCGCGCTCCTGCAGGAAGGCACCGACCCGGTCCACAAGGTCACCATCATTCCTCGCGGCCGCGCGCTGGGCGTCACCCAGCAGCTTCCCGAGGAGGATCGCCACACCATGCGCCGAGACTACGTGCTCAAGCGCCTGGCGGTCATGATGGGCGGTCGCGCCGCCGAACTGGTCGTGTTCGACGAGATCACCACCGGCGCCGGCAACGACATTCAGGTCGCCACCGACATGACCCGCAAGATGGTCTGCGAGTGGGGCATGAGTGACCGCATCGGCCCGCTGGCCTACACCGACGGGGACAACAACCCCTTCCTCGGTGGCAACGGCGGCATCACCAGCCGTCCGTACAGCGAGTCGATCGCCAAGGAGATCGACGCCGAGGTCAAGCGCATCGTCACCGAGCAGCACGACCTGGCTGTCCAGCTGCTGCGCGACAACATGGATCTGCTCGAGCTGATGGCTCAGGCGCTCCTGGAGTTCGAGGCCCTCGACGCCAACGAAATCCAGATGCTTCTCGAGGACGAGAGCCTCGAAGGGATTCGCGAGGCGCGCGAGGCTCAGAAGAAAGAGCGCGAAGAGCGCGAAGACGAGCGGGTTCCCAAGACCGGCTACAAGACGAATATCAAGGACAACAAGAACAAGGGCGCCATCGGCAACCTTGCTCCGTCCGCAAATTCGTAACGCCTTGCACCGACGAGGCGCGGTCGGCCGACCGCGCCTCGTTTTCTGATCTATCTCTGAATTGCTGATGTCTTTTTACGCCACACCCACATCTCGCCCCGCTCTGCCGTCCGTGAAGGTCGGCGACCGCACGCTCGCCTTCGGCGGGCGTTTTTACGTGATGGGCGTTCTCAACGTGACGCCCGACTCGTTCTCCGACGGCGGGCAATTCTACGCCGCCGAAGACGCCATCGCCCGTGGCGTGGCGATGTGGGAGGCGGGCGCCGACATCATCGACGTGGGCGGCGAGTCGACCCGGCCGGGCGCCGACCCGGTGCCGGCCGACGAGGAGCTCGCGCGGGTGGTGCCTGTCATCGAGGCACTCGCCGAGCGGACCGACGCCGTCTTGTCCATCGACACCTACAAGGCCGCCGTCGCCCGGGCCGCCTGCGAAGCCGGCGCCGGGATCATCAACGACATCAGCGGCCTCGGCTTCGACGAGGGGATGGCCCAGGCGGTCGCCGACACCGGCACCGCGCTGGTGCTCATGCACACCCGCGGCACCCCCAAGACGATGCAAAAGGACATCGATTACGACGATGTCGTCGAAGATATCCGTGATTATTTTGCCGAACGCCTCGCGCTGGCGCGACAGGCCGGCATCGCCGACGACCAGGTCATCCTCGACCCGGGGATCGGCTTTGGCAAAACCGTCGAGCAGAACTACCGGCTCATTCGCGACCTGCATCGCTTCTTCGACCTCGGCTGCCCACTGCTGTTGGGCACCAGCCGCAAGAGCTTTATCGGCAAAGTCCTCGACAAACCGGCCGACGAGCGTGTCTGGGGGACGGCGGCGACGGTGGCCTGCGGGCTGTACGCAGGCGCCGATATCGTGCGCGTCCACGACGTCGCCGAGATGGTCGACGTGGTCCGCATCACCCAGGCGATCGCCGCCGACTAGACCCCCGGCCAAAAATTGGCCTTAACAGTCCAGAAGTTGTATAGATCAGCTCATGGAGCAGCTTCTCGACATATTTCGCGTCGAAGGATGGAAAGACGCGCTCCTGCTGTTGCTCGACGCGGCGATCGTCTACTTCGTCATCTACCGCATCCTGCTGCTGATCAAGGGGACCCGAGCCGTCCAGATGCTCTTCGGGCTCGTGGTCATCATCATGTTCTTCGTGATCAGCCAGGAGCAGTACCTGAACCTGGCGACGACCCACTGGTTCATCGAGCGGTTCATCGCCAACTTCATCATCATCGTCGTGATCATCTTCCAGCATGACATCCGCCGCGCCCTGGCCCAATTCGGGCGCACCTCGCTCTTGGCGGGCACGCGCGCCTTCGAGGAGACCCAGGTCCTCGAGGAGATCATCAAGGCCTCGGTGATGCTGTCGAGCCGCAAGATCGGCGCATTGGTGGCCATCGAGCGCGAGGCTGACCTGAGCCACTACACCGAAGAAGGCATCAAGATCGACTCGGTGGTCTCCAAGGACCTCCTCTTCAGCGTGTTCGTGCCCGAGCACCAAAACCCGCTGCACGACGGCGCAGTGGTCGTCCAGAAGGGACGCGTCACCGCCGCGGGCTGCTTTTTGCCGCTGACCAACAACCCGCGCGTCGAAAAGACGCTGGGTACTCGCCACCGCGCCGGCATCGGCCTGACCGAGGACACCGACGCGGCGGTCGTCATCGTCAGCGAAGAGACGGGCATCATCTCGATCGCCTACGGCGGCGAGCTGTACCGCGACCTCGACGCCAACGAGATGCGTGACCTTCTGCAGCGCATCTTCAGCGCCTCGCAGGTCAACCAGCGCGGCTCGGGACTCATCGATAGCTTCCGCGAGCAGCGCGACACCGACGAGCCCGTCGGCGCCAAGGAGGCCCGCGACTGATGCTCGAGACCCTCGACCGCATCATCCGGCAGACCTTCGTGCGCAACCTGCACCTGAAGGTCATCGCCCTGCTGCTGACCCTGGCGCTGTACCTGTGGGTCAGCGTCGACCGCGAGGTCGAGCGCACCCGCTATGCGCCGCTTCGCCTCGACGTGCCCTCCTACATGGTCTTGGTCAACGATCCCCCCAACCGCGCCGCCGTGACCGTGCGCGGCAAGTGGTCGGACCTGGCACAACTGGAGTCGGCCGAGCTCGACAGCATCCGCCTGGAGGTCGACCCGTCGATGGGCCGCAGCGGACGCATCTCGTTGACCCCCGACATGGTCGACCTGCCCCCCGGCCTACGCGCCATCGACATCGAGCCCAACTTGGTGCAGTTTCGCCTCGAGGAGAAGCAGCGCAAGCGCGTGACCGTCCGCCCCAAGATCGTCGGGCAGCCCGAGGCCGGCT
Source organism: Persicimonas caeni (assembly GCF_006517175.1). Taxonomy (NCBI): domain Bacteria; class Deltaproteobacteria; order Bradymonadales; family Bradymonadaceae; genus Persicimonas; species Persicimonas caeni. Next base: position 910,687 of record NZ_CP041186.1, read on the forward strand.
ACGATTTCAAGGAGGCCAGCGTCACCCCCGAGGCCGTCGAGGTCTCCGGGCCGGCCAACTCCTTGGATGAACTCGCCTCGGTGGGGACCGAGCCGATCAGCTTGAGCGGCCAGCGCAAGTCGTTTACCAAGCAAGTGCGCCCGCGCATCGACGACCCGCTGGTCGATTTCCACCTCGACCGGCCTCTCGAGGTCACCGTGCGCCTCGATGCCCAGGAGGTCGAGCGCAAATTTGAGGACGTCAAGGTGGTCCCCTCTCACCACGACGGCGCGCTGGTCACCTCCATCGAGCCGACCCACGTCGACATCACCGTGCGCGGGCCCAAGGCCGTGGTCGACGAGGTCGCCAAAGAGGAGCTGCTCGCATCCGTCGACTTGTCCGACCAGTCCGCCGGCCGCAGCACCACGGTCCTCAAAGAGGTTCAGATTCACAACGTGCCCAGCGGAGTTCAGATCATTCGAAAGCAGCCCAACACGTTCCGCATCCGCATGCATCCCAAGGAGCCGGCGCAGCAGGCCAGGGATTGAACGATCCCGGTCTGTGTCGGCCCGAGCGACATCTCGAGGCTGCTCTACTTGCACCGCACCTCACCGGCGTCGAACTTCAGTAGTAATCAAAAGCATTTACCGATAAACGCACACGTATTATCAACGAGCACTGCTTCTGTCGGATGTTTCCGACTGTCATAGGATTGAGTTATGACCGAACGAAAGCTTTTTGGCACCGATGGTATCCGCGGTGTCGCCAACAAATATCCGATGACGCCTGAAGTCGCCGTCAAGCTCGGCCAGGCGATCGCCCACCACTTCAAGAAGGCCTCGCAGCGCAACAAGCCGCCGGGCCATCGCACGCGCATCCTCATCGGCAAGGACACCCGCCTGTCGGGCTACATGTTCGAGTCGGGGCTGGCAGCCGGCATCACCAGCATGGGCGCCGACGTCCAACTCGTCGGCCCGCTGCCCACCCCGGCGATCTCGTTTTTGACCACCGGCATGCGCTCCGACGCCGGCATCGTCATCTCGGCGAGCCACAACCCATTCCAGGACAACGGCATCAAGATCTTCGGCTCCGACGGCTTCAAGCTGCCCGACGCCGAAGAGGCCAAGATCGAGGAGATGGTCCTCTCCGACCATCCGCCCGCGGTCGACTCGACCGCCATCGGCAAGGCCACGCGTATCGACGACGCCACCGGCCGCTACATCGTCTTTCTCAAGAACACGTTCCCCAAAGATCTGACCCTCGAAGGGGTGCGCGTGGTCATCGACTGCGCCAACGGGGCCGCCTACAAGGTCGCCCCGGACGTGCTTCGCGAGCTTGGCGCCGAGGTCTTCGCCGTGGGCAACACCCCCGACGGCACCAACATCAACCTCGAGTGCGGCAGCACCCACCCGCAGGCGACCATCCAGCGGGTGCGCGAGACCCGCGCCGACATCGGCATCTGCCTCGACGGCGACGCCGACCGCGTCATTCTGGTCGACGAAAAGGGCAACATCGTCGACGGCGACAGCATCCTGGCGCTGGCCGCCCTCACCATGAAGCAGCGTGGCCTGCTCGCCAAAAACACGATGGTGGCCACCGTCATGAGTAATATCGGCCTCGAGATCGCGCTCAAGCGCCGCGACATCAAGGTCGAGCGCACCAAGGTCGGCGACCGCTACGTCGTCGAGAATATGCGCAAAAACGGCTACAACCTGGGCGGCGAGCAGTCCGGCCACCTGATCTTTTTGGACCACACCACCACCGGCGACGGCATGCTCGCCGCGCTGCAGGTCCTGGCGATCCTGCAGCGCGAGCAGCGCCCGTTCAGCGAGCTGAGCAAGGTGATGACGCCCTTCCCGCAGGTGCTGGTCAACGTGAAGGTGCGCGAAAAGCCCCCGCTCGAGACCCTCGAGAGCTTCCAGACCCAGATGGGCAAGATCGAAGAGGAACTCGGCGACGAGGGCCGCATCGTCGCGCGCTACTCGGGCACCGAGCCCAAAGCCCGCGTCATGGTCGAAGGCCCCGACGAGCCCACCGTACGCGGCTACGCCGAGGAGCTCGCCGCGTGCATCAAGCGCGACATCGGCGCTTGAGTTCGAGGGTTGGATTCTTGTAGGCCATGGGTGATGGCCTTGCAGGTGCGCAACGCCTGCTATTAGGGGCGAGGCCTGAACGACTGCCTCGCGTAACTACAATTTGAGGGTCGTTTCAATCACCACAAGAGCCGCATCGAAACGACTCCCTAATTGTTGTTCCGCGCGCAGTTCCGCGCCCCTAATAGCTGGCGTCACCCTCCTGCAAGGCGCCCAACGAAGCCATCACTCAGGAGCTCTACGATGTCCAGCAATCGCCCAAGACTCGGCGTCAACGTCGACCACGTCGCCACCATTCGTCAGGCGCGTGGCACCCACTACCCCGACCCGGTCGCCGCCGCCTCCATCGCGGAGCTCGCCGGCGCCGACCAGATCACCATTCACCTGCGTGAAGACCGGCGCCACATCCAAGACCGCGACGTCGAGGTGTTGCGCCACACGGTCGAGACGCGGCTGAACCTCGAGATGGCCGCCACCGAGGAGATGCTCGAGATCGCCTGCCGCATCCGCCCCGACATGGTCACCCTGGTGCCCGAAAAGCGCGAAGAGCAGACCACCGAAGGTGGCCTGGCCGTCGTCGAAAACCGCGAGCGCCTCGCCGAGTACTGCGAGCGCCTGCGTGAATCCGGCGCCTACCTGAGCCTGTTCATCGACCCGGACCTCGCCCAGATCGAAGCCAGCGCCGAGCTCGGCGCCGAAATCGTCGAGCTGCACACCGGCGACTACTGCGAAGCCGCCAGCGAGTTCACCAACAAGCTCACCCCCGCCGAATTCGACCGCGACGCCGAGCTCCAGAAGCTCGTCGACGGCGCCAAACGCGCCGCCGAGCTCGACCTCGTCGTCGCCGCCGGCCACGGCCTCGACTACAAAAACGTCCTCGACGTCGCCGCCATCCCCGAATTCGAGGAGTTCAACATCGGCCACTCCATCGTCGGCCGCGCCGTCCTGGTAGGCTTCGAACGCGCCGTCCGTGAAATGATCGACGCGCTCGCTCTGGGCCGAAACGGTTGAGACCAGCGATATGTTCACCACGGAGGACACGGGGAGCACGGGGAAAGGCCTCTCTTCTTCTTGCTCCTCCGTGGCGACCATCACGCATCGAACCCTCACAGCAAAGCACAGCCTTTGCCTTTCTCCGTGCCCCCCGTGCCCCCTGTGGTGAACCCCTATGGCGACCATCACGCTTAGAACACTCACAGCAAAACACAGCCTTTGCCTTTCTCCGTGCCCCCCGTGCCCCCTGTGGTGAACCCCTATGGCGACCATCACGCTTAGAACACTCACAGCAAAACACAGCCTTTGCCTTTCTCCGTGCCCCCCGTGCCCCCTGTGGTGAACCCTTACGAGGAGATCCAAATGAAACTCGTCACGCCCGAGCAAATGCGCGAGATGGACCGTCGCACCATCGAAGAGGTCGGCATCCCCGGCATGGTTTTGATGGAGCGTGCCGCCCTGGGCGCCGTTCAGACGTTGTACGAGCACTTGCCTCAAGGCGCGCTCGGCCAGATTGGCTTTCTGTGCGGGGGCGGCAATAACGGCGGCGACGGCCTCGCCATGGCGCGCATGGTCGCCAACGACGGGTATGCGCCCGTCGTGGTGATGATGAGCGACCCCGACTCGATGCAGGGCGAAGCCGCCCAGAACCTCGAGATCGTGCGCAACCTCAACATCCCGATCGTCGAGCTGGGCGATTGCGAGCCCGACGAGGTGTTCGCCGCGCTCGACGATCTCGGCTACTGCCTGGCGTGGTGCGACGCGCTGCTGGGTACCGGGCTCGATCGCGACGTCGAGGGCCGTTACGCCGAGGCGATCGAGTTTTTGAACCACCAGCCGTTTGTGTTCGCCGTCGATATCCCCAGCGGCGTGCACGGGCGCACCGGCCAGAAGATGGGCGTGGCGGTCGCGGCGGACGCCACGGCGACCTTCGGGGCCGTCAAACAGGGCCAGGCGCTCTACCCGGGCCGCGATCTGTGCGGCGATCTGCACGTGATCGATATCGGCATCCCGCCGTGGGTGATGAGCGAGGTGGGCCGCTCGGCCGACCTGCTCGACGAGGCGTGGACCTTTTTGCGCATGGCGGCCCGGCCGGAGGACTACCACAAGGGCAAGAGCGGAAAGCTCCTGATCTTAGCCGGCAGCCACGAGAAGACCGGCGCCTCGCTTCTGGCCACCCGCGGTGCGCTGCGCTCGGGCGCCGGTCTGCTCACCGTGGGCACCCACGAGGCGGTGATCCCGCACATCGCCTCCACGATCAACGAGGCGATGGCCGCCCACATGCTCTCCGACGTGCCCGACGAAAACTGTGAGGAACGCCTGCGCGAGTTTCTGCAGGACATGGACGCCGTGGGCATGGGCCCGGGCATCGGCACCTCCGACGGCTCGCGCCAGGCCCTGCACGCCGTGCTCGAAAGCGACGTCGACGCCGCCGTCTTCGACGCCGACGCCCTCACCCTGCTCGCCAAAGAAGACGACTACGCCAAGCTTCGCGGGTTCGCCCAAGACGCCACCGTCGTCCTGACCCCGCACCCGGGCGAAATGTCCCGTCTGTGCCGCTGCGAGATCTCCGAGATCTTGGCCGATCCCGTCGGCAAGGCGACCGAACTCGCCGACGAGACCGGCGCCACGATCGTGCTCAAGGGCGCGGCCACCGTCGTCGCCTCCCCCAACGGCCGCGTGGGCATCAACAGCACCGGCAACCCGGGCATGGCCACCGGCGGCGTGGGCGACGTGCTCACCGGCATCCTCACCGCACGACTGGCCGAAGGAAGCGAAGCGCCCTTCGACGCCGTGTGCCTGGCGGTGTATGCTCACGGAGCGGCGGGAGACCTCGCCGCCCAGGAACTCGGCGAGCGCGGCATGGGCGCGGTCGATCTTGCAGAAGCCCTGCCGCAGGTGTGGAAACAACTCGCCGAATAATGCCCCTCGAGCGGCTCGAGACAGGCATGGGTCACCTGCAAAACCTGCCGAGCCTTGTCTCTTCAGTGATTTTCACGTATCAGCAAGTATATCCAATCGCGACAGTTCGACCCCGACAACGCGTTCTGCGAGAGATCACCTCGATCTCGAGGCGACCGTTCGAAAGCCGAATTTTTGACCGATTGGTCTTCATTAAGTCTGAGTACTGAACCTGAGGAGTCTCGAGATGAATTCGAAGTTGATCACGTTGTTGCTCGTCGCTTTTGTCGCGTTCCCCCTGGCCGGATGTGATAAAAAGGCCGAAGAAGGCGGTGAGAAAGCCGGCGAAGAGCAGGCCGCTGCTGAGGAAGCCGGCGACGAAGAAGCCAAAGGTGAAGAGGAGGCCAAAGAAGAAGAGGCCGCCCTCACCGCCGAGCAGTTCGCCACGAAGCTGACTCCGACCGCCTGCGAGGCGATCGACCAGTGCAAGAACGAGAAGATCAAGTCCGCCACCAGCACCATGGTGATGTTCGCCGGCGGCATGATGGCCATGAAGGACAAAGAGCTCGCCAAGAAGCTCGAGCCGATTGGCAAGAAGCTCAAAGAAGAGAAGCGCTACTACCTCAACGAAGGTGAGTGCAACACCGTCTTCGGTGCCTTCACCCAGGGCTCGGGCTTCGACCCGAAGGCCCTGACCGCCAAGGTCGGCAAGACCATCGAATTCGACGCCGCCAAAGCGCAAGAGTGTCTCGACAACATGAAGTCGATCGACGCGTGCGAAAAAGAGGTCAAGCTCGAAAAAGAGCTGAAGATGCCCGAGATCGACAAGGTCATGAAAGAGGCCAACCTCGAGCAGAGCCTGGCCGCGTGTGAAGCCGCCATCGTCGGTAAAGTCGCCGAAGGTGAAGCGTGCGAAGAGGCCTACGAGTGTGCCGGCGAAGACATGAAGTGCTCGGCCGCCAAAGACGCCGAGCCCAAGGAAGGCGAAGAACCCAAGAAGACCTGCCAAGCCAAGATGGCCAAAGCCGCCAAATAATTGGCTTTTGACCAGCCCCACGTAGGTCTTCGCAGCCCGATGCCATCGTCAGGATGAGCCGTAACGTAGTAGTAAAGCGCGTCATGAACTGGATGAGCATCGGGCTGCTTTTTGCCCTTGTGGCAGCCTGCTCCGATCCCTACGAGGAGACAGGCCCCGCCGACCTGATCGAGGTCGGCCAACTCTGCACGCCGTCGACCGACGGCTGCCCCGACACCACCCGCCTCGAGCGCACCAGCGCCCTGGGCGCCAACCGCCTCGACTTCAAATTATCCAACGAAGGCGACGCGGTCGCCGAGATCTCCGTGGCGGCGCTTCCGCCCGCCTCCGCCCCCGCCTCCGACGTCGGCGACGCCGGCGACACCGGCCCGAACTTGCCCGCCGTCGAACTCGTCTCTCGAAGCTACACCCTCGAACCGGGCGAATGGATCGCCGATCGCTTCGTGCAGGAGGCTCTCTTCACCCGCGCCGCCTTCGACATCGAACTGCGCTGCGACGGCTGCACTGCCCGCCTCGACTACGCCCTGGGCTCCGAGCCCCTCGAATGCCGCGCCGACGACGACTGCAGCGGCGGCTGGCTCTGCCGCGAATCCGTCGGACGCTGCGTCGAATGCCTCGACGACAACGACTGCGCCGAAACCCAGACCTGCTCGCTGACGACCTACCGCTGCGGTCCCGACGAAGCCAGCGGCTGCGCCCAAGCAAGCCCCGGCGCCCCCCTCGACGCCCCGGTTCCGCTCGCTCTGGGCGCGCTGCTTTTATGCGCACTCCTCCTTCGCCACCGCCGCCACGCCCCCCACCTCCTCGCCCTGCTCGCCGCCGGCGGCATTTTCGCCACAGCCTCGACCGCCCGCGCCGAGCCCCCCCGCGCCGCCTTCAACCTGGGCGTCGGCTCACGCTTCCTGACCGGCGAGCTCGGCGCGCAGACCGAGCGCGGCATCGGCATCAGCGTCTCCCAGGAGCTACGCACCACCTACTTCGGCGGCCGCGTCGAGCTCGGCGCCAGCTACTTTTTGACCACCCAGGACGCCCCGCCGCTCTCCCACGAACTCGAGATGTACTCGGTCGCCATCGGCCCGCAGGCCTATATCCCCGCCGGACCTTTCCAGCTCGTCGTCGGCCTCGACTACCGCCACGTCGGCCTCGTCTCCAACAGCCTCGTGCGCTTCACCGGCCCCGACGTCAACTACGGCGCCGCCGGCGGCTCGGTCGAAGTCCGCTACCGCCTCGCGCCGCTGGAGCTCATGCTGCGCGGCGGCTACCACCCGGTCTTCGGGCTCGACAGCGCGCTCTTCTCGATCGATCTGGCGGTGGGATTGGCGGCTGAATAGCTGCCTTCGGTTCGTCCCCGCCCCCAGCTTGTGTGGTCGTCCACCGATGGCCTTGCCGAAAAGTAGCGCCATCTAAATGGGGCGCGCTGGACAACGCGCGATAAGGACATGAGGGCTGCGAATTGCGGCGCCCAGCTTGTTGTGAGCAGCGCCACTCAGGCCACGGCGACCCGAACTCGCGAACATGCAACCCCTATGTCCTTAACGCCCGCTGTTCAGGGCGCCCCATCTAGCGGGCGTTGCTTCTCTGCAAGGCCTCCAGTGTTGCCCGACCGCGGTCCTCTCACGCGTCTGCCCGATCTGCCTCGCTGCCCTCCCCTTCAATCGAACTCACTTCCAGCTCACGCACTGCCAGCGCCCAATCGGTGATGGCCACGAAGAAGCCCGTGACAGCCATAACCGGAAGGTCGAAAAAGAACGTGCCAAGCCACGCGGTTTCTGAACTCCCACTGCGACTCGCCCCGAAGAGCTCGATGGCGTAAGCGAACTTCAAGACCGCAAAGGGACCCAAAATGCGCAAGAGGCCAACCACGACGGCCTTTTTCGTTTCTCCGTGGTGGAAATGGAGAGAGGGAGCCCCCAAACCGAAGAGGCCGAGCCCCAGAAAAAACAGTGGCTCGGAGGCATAGCCGGTCACCAGCAACGCCAAAGCCGCGCAGTCAGCTAAGAACAGCTGCCAACCGTACCAGCTGACTTTGCGCTCCGAATACTGCGTATCGGTGTTCATGTGTGCCCCTCATCAGTTCATAGGGTCCGCTCGGCATGCGATCGTGCTGTGGTTCGTCTTATAATTGCAACTAATCGGCTCAACACGGACAAGGCGTATATTTATTCGAATGCGGTTGCACGATTGACCGCTCGTCAAGACGTCGTACGTCGACCACGCGGGGTCGATAAAAATAATCCACGTGAAGCAATTGCCTTAGCAACAGCCACATCTCACGCCCCTCATTGTTCCACGTGGATCATGCAGCCCACGACGCTTGCGCACGAGGACAAGATGTTCTCGCACCGAAAAAGGGGCCGACCGAGGCCCCCGCTTGTGTGGTCGTCTAGCGACAGCCTTGCAGGACAGTAGCGCCACCTAAATGGGGCGCTACTCCTCGGCAAGGCCTCTCGCCTACTGCTCCTCCGTCGTCTCCTTCGTCTCCCCCTCTTTCGTCTCCCCCTCTTTCGTCTCCCCCTCCAACGTCTCCTCCAACGCGTCGGCCTTCTGGCGCAGCTCTTTGGCCTTCGCCTCGGCCTCGGCGGCCTCCTTGCGCATCTTTTGGAGCTTTTCAGCCGGCGTGGGCTCGGGGGCTTTGTCGGGCTCGATGAGGGTGTACTTGAAGGTCAAAAGCAGGTTGTTCTGGATTTGGGTGGCGTCCAACAGCTGCGGATCTTTGAGCACGTTGAGCTTGTAGTTGACGCCCAGCCACTCGACGACGGCCATCTCGAGGCCGGCGTGCAGGCCCCAGCGCATCAGCTCGAGGGCGTCGCGGTCCTGGTCGTCGTTGTTCAAGAAGGGAATCAGCGCGCTGGCGCCGGCGCGGTAGGTGAATTTGCCCGAGCCGAGCTTGCCTTCGACGCCGGTGAATCCTTCGAGGCCGCCCTGGTAGACGTTGTCGAGCTCGACGAGTTCGATGACGTCGGTGGCGTCGTCGTCCTTGTTGGCGATGACCCCTCTCGCGAAGGTCTCGCGGGCGCCGGCGCCCAGGCGGATCTTCCAGGTGATCTTGTCACCACGCACCGGCTCGGCGAACACGCCGACCGACTCGTTGAGCGTGAGCGGCTCGAAAGACTCGGACAGCTCCACCTCGGTGACGCCGGTCAGCGTCTGGGTGGTCCCGTCGAGCCTGGCGATCGCGTAGTCTTTGGGCTCGGCGGTCACGATCGTGGTGTCGAACAGGCTCGACTCGAGGTTGAACCGAGCGAAGGGGCCGAGCCAGTCGAGGGCGAAGTAGTTGTAGAGGCTCTCGTAGTCGATCTGGTCGTTGCTCTTGACGAAGCGCTCCAACGACGGAGTGCGCGCCCAGCTCTCGTTGACCGTGAGCGTGTTCTGCCACAGGTTCCGCCCGTGGATATACTCCAGGCCGCCGGTGACCCCGAGGCTGAACAGCGTCGAGAAGCCGTCGATCTCGCCGACGACGTCCTCGTTCTGGGTCACGCTGACGCTCGCCGCGGTCGACAACGTGGCGTCGAGATTCTCTTTGTCCTTCTTATTTTTGACCTGCTCGGAGGTCACGTACTGGGTGACGTCCTCCGATTTGACCTGCGCCTGCGCCGTCGCTCCGGCGAACAGCCCCCCGACAATAACTCCCGCAAAAAGGGCCCTGCGGCCCGCCATCGTACTTCTCATCTCGATGCCTCAATGTTGAACTAAGATTTGTCGCGGGCGCGACCCTAGGCAAAAGAAAAGGAGCAGACAACCGAAACCCTCGGCCGCCGCTCCTCAACGCTGTCGCACTCTTTTTCTCTCTTACTCTCTCACTTCTTTACTTTTTTACTTCTTTACTCTTTTGCTCGCTCTCAGCTCTTGTCGCGCAACGCCCGCAGCCGCTTTTTGAGCTCGCGTTTGCTGATGACGCGCGCCTCGACGAGCAGCTCGCTGACGACCTGGATGACCTCTTTTTGGTAGGCGACGCGCCTCTCGAGGCGGCGAAGCTGCTTTTCGTGGGCGCTCACGATCTCTTGGAGGGTGCGCTCGCGCGGCTCCTCACCCTCCTCTTCGTCGAACAGGTCGAACTCGTCGGAGTCGCTCTCGCCGGTCTCCTCTTCGTAGCGGCTGAACACGCCGCTGACCTGCGGCTGGTCGAAGCCCCAGGCGCCGCCGCCTCCGGACGAGAGGTTGGGGTCCGAGCTGACCAGCTCCGGCCCCGACGTCGGCGAGGCCGGCGAGGCCAGGTCGTCCTGGTCGTCGGCGCCGTCGAGAAACGAGTCGAAGTCGTCTAGCGCGCGCGTAATCGGCCCGCCGTGGCTGTCGGTCATCGAGTTCGACTTCGTGCTGGCCTTATTGTTGTTGGCCTTCTTCTTGGTGATCCCAGCCATCGGCGCGTCGGCCCCCGCCGGCGCCTCGGGCTCGTTCGAGGCCTCCGAAGCTTCACTCTCGTCGTCGAGATCGATGTAGTCGAACTCGGCGGTGACGGCGACGTCGCTCAAGAGGACCTCGTCGTCCTCACCGCCTTTGTTGGCCGCTTTTTTGGATTCTTCAAGCACGTCAGCTTCCAATGTATCGTAGATGGACTCGGAGTTGCCGTCGCCCCGGGCGCGGGGTTCGTTTTCGCTCTGCTCGTCCATAGAGTCGTGTCACCGTGGGCGGATTAGGCAAGTTGAGGTTCCGCGAGCTGCAGCGTACTCCAGCGCTCTAATACCGCGATGACGTCGGCCCGCGTCCCCCGTAATAGGACTCGTCTGACGTCATTCTGGAGTACCAAAGATTTCACACATCGATGTTAAAATCAACGCGATTGCTGTTGTTTCAACCCGCCGAGCATTGTTGAGAAAAGAGCCACGAAGAATACAGTCGCAGGCATTGGCGAAGTTGCCAGCGGTGCTGATTGTGATACACCAGCGTTTGGTACGACACTCAGCAGTGCAGCGGTCAGGACGGCTTTATGAATATCGTCATCGTAGGCATGGGAGAGGTCGGGCGCCACATCTCGGGCGTCCTGGTCGGCGAGAATCACAACGTGGTCATCGTCGATCTCAACGAGCAGGCGTTGTCGGCGGCCGAGGAGACGATCGACGCGATGGTCCTCAAGGGCCACGGCGCCAACCTCGACACCCTGCGCGAGGCGAACGCCGGCACCGCCGATCTGTTCGTGGCCGTCAGCGACAACAGCGAGGCGAATATGCTCGCGGCGATTCGAGCCAAGAAGCTCGGGGCGACCAAGACGATCGCGCGCGTGAGCGACCCCGCCTACTTCGAGTCCCACCGGGGCATCGTCGCCGGCATGATGGGCATCGACCTGGTGATCAACCCCCAGGCGCTCATCGCCCTCGAGATGCACAAGATCGTGCGCAGCATCAACGCGGTCGCCGTCGAGGACTTCGCCGACAACCGCATCGAGATGATCCAGTTGCCCGTCGAAGACGTCACCCTGGCGATCAACCGCCCGCTGCGCGACGTCAAGTTGCCGTCGAATACACTTATTGCCGCGCTCATTCGCAACCACGAGCTGCTCGTGCCCGGTGGCGACGACGCCATCTTGCCCGGCGACGAAATCCTGGCCGTGGGCCGCATCGACCAGATTCCGCAGGTCGAAAAGCTCTTCAAGCGCGAGCGGCGCAAGTTCACCAAACGCGTGGTCATCGTCGGCGGCAGCCTCGTGGGCAAGAACCTGGCTGCTGCGCTCGCCGAAGACGGCATCGAAGTGCTGCTCATCGACAAGGACCGCGACCGCTGCGTCGAGCTGAGCCACCAGCTGCAGGACGTGGTCATCCTGCACGGCGACGGCACCGACGTGCACCTGCTCGAAGAGGAGCGCATGGACCACATCGACGCGTTCGTGGCCGTCAGCGGCGAGGACGAGGTCAACTTGATGGCCAGCCTCCTGGCCAAAGACCTGGGCGCCGACCGCGTCGTCGCCATGGTCCACAAGCCCGACTACGGCCCGATCATCGAGCGGCTGGGCATCGACTCGTTCTTGAGCCCGCGCCTCGAAGTCGCCAAGCAGGTCCTCAAGTACGTGCGCGCCGGCGAAGTCGTCGGCATCACGCCCATCCTCGAGGGCCAAGGCGAGTTCTTGGAGTTTATCGCCCCCACCGACGCGCGTATCGTGGGCAAGCCGCTCAAAGACGTCGACTTTCCCAAGGGCGCCAATATCTGCGCGGTGGTCAGCCAGCGCGGCGCGCTCGTCCCCAGCGGTGAATACGTCATCGAGCCGGGCGACCGCGTCGTGGTCTTCACCATCCCGAAGAACCGACGCGCCGTCGAAAAGGCATTCCAGAAGCCCCGCTTCGGCATTCTGTAGGTCGTTATGAATTATCAACGCATATCGCGCCTCATCGGCATCCTGCTGGTCGTCCTGGCCGGCTGCATGCTCACGAGCGTGCCGTGGTCATGGTACTACAACGAGCCGTCGACCATCTGGGCGTTCGTCTACAGCGCCGGGATCACCGCCGCCATCGGCGGTGGCGCCTGGTGGTACGGCCACCACGACAAGGGCACCATCTTTCGGGCCGAGGCGATCGTCGTCGTCGGGCTCAGTTGGCTGCTCTTGGGCGTCTTCGGCGGGCTCCCCTACATGTTCGACGGGGCGTTCACCAACCCGGCTGACGCCTACTTCGAGGCCATCTCCGGGTTTACCACCACCGGCTCGACGGTGCTCACCGACATCGCCGGGCAGTCCTACGGGCTACATTGGTGGCGCACGCTGACCCACTGGCTGGGCGGCATGGGCATCATCGTTCTGTTCGTGGCGATCTTTCCGCAGCTGGGCGTCGGCGGCAAATTTCTCTTCAAGTCCGAGGTCCCCGGCCCCATCACCGAGGGGCTCAAGCCCAAGATCAAATCGACCGCCTCGATGCTGTGGTGGATCTATGTGGGCTTTACCGTCACCGAGGCGCTCATCTTGAAGGGCTGGGGCATGACCTGGCACGACGCCTTCACCCACTCGTTCGCCACCATGGCCACCGGCGGCTTCTCGACCAAAAACGGCAGCGTCGGCGAGTTCGACTCGGCCTTCGTCGACTACACCATCACCCTGTTCATGATCTTCGCGGGCATCAACTTCGGGCTGTATTACGAGTTGTTTCGCGGCAAGGCCAAGTCTTTGCTGCGCGACCGCGAATTCTGGACCTACCTGGGGCTCGTGGGCGTGGCCACGCTGATGGTGACGATCAACATCTACGACGCCGTCCACGACACGATCGCCGACAGCTTCCGCTACGCCATCTTCCAGGTCGTCGGAGTGGTGACCACCACCGGCTTTGGCACCGACAATTTCGACGTCTACCCGCCCCTGTCACGCCTCCTGCTCGTCCTGTTGATGTTCGTGGGCGGCATGGCCGGCAGCACCGCCGGCGGCATGAAGATCATTCGCTTTATGGTCGTGGTCAAAGCGATCTACGGCGAGGTCTACAAGACCTTCCGGCCGCAATCGGTCATGGCCGTGCGGGTGGGACGCTCGGTCATTCCGCAGCGCACGGTGATGGCGATCTTGGGCTTTTTTGCGGTGGGGATGCTCGTGTTCGGCCTGTCCAGCCTCTACATGGCTGCGATGGGCCTCGACATCGTCACGGCGACCACGTCGGTCGCCGCCACGCTGTTCAATATCGGCCCCGGACTCGCCAGGGTGGGTTCGGTGGAGAACTTCGCGTTCATTCGCACCGACGGCAAAATCCTACTCAGCCTCTGCATGATCTTTGGACGCCTCGAGTTCATGACTCTCCTCGTCCTGTTGCTTCCTGAGTTCTGGAAGCGTTAGCCCCCCTTCGGGGCGCAGGCCCAAAAAGATCTCGCTGGTGTAGACGACCGGCTCGTCGCCGGCGTCGACGGTGAGCTTGCGCTCCAGGTCGATGTCGGCAGCCAGCGTCTTGCCTTCGCCGATGGCCACCAGCACCACACCGGCGCCCTCTCCTTCGAGCGAAAAGTCAGCTTTGGCCTCATCGGCGTCGAGCTTGCCCTCGGCCGAGGCGCGCAGCGTCTGACGAACTACGCCGATGCGGCGCTCGCCATCTTCGATGACACCCACGAAGCGATTGTCGATGGTGACCTCCCCTTCGGCGCTGACACCGGCTTTGGGCTCCTCGACCATCATCGGCCGCTTGTACGACCATGTATCGCCGGGGTTGACGTCCCCGTTGAAAAAGCGCGGGGTCAAAAACGTCTGGGCGTCGCGCACCAGGTAGAGCATGCGACGCGCCTGCGGGTTGGGGACCTCTCGCCATTCGAAGTCGACCGGCTCGCCGTGTTTGGTCACAAACATGCGCGTGACCGAGCCACGAAGCAGCTCTTCGACCTGCGAGGTGATCCCGGTGCCGATCGTCTGGCCGTCGCCGGCGGTCACTTCAGCCTGCGCGCGGTCGTAGCTGCGATCGATGGCGAGGACGCCTTTTTGGTCGAAGCGCCCTTCTTCGGCCGCGTCGACCTCTTCATGAAGCCCCAGCTCGATCACCGTCTGCATCACGCCCGTATCGTCGCCGGCGCCCTCGCGCCGACTCTTCTGGCGAAGGGTCAGCTCGACGGGACGCGACTCGAACGGAGCGAGCACGAGTTCGACCGGCGCCACTTCGGCGTCGACAGCCTCGTCGGCAATCTCCAAGGGACGCATATCGGACAGGACGGGTCGCTCGCCGCCGGCCACGTCGACATCGTCTTGAGGCTCGAGCGCCAGGTAAAAACCGACGCCCATCAGGGCGAGAGCGATCACAAAGAGGGGAAGCAAGCGCTGGTGCTTGCCTTTGGACTCGCCACCGTCAGTGGAAAGATTGGACTGCTCAGTCAAGGTGTTACCGCCGGTCTACGTAAGTCAGATTTGCGACCCGTTGTGTAATACTCCGTATCGCGTGCGTCAATCTGACCGTTACTGCCAAAGCTCCCACCCCAGCCACAATGCGGCCCCGAGGAGGCACAGCATCACTAGGATGTACGTGCCATCAAAAGCGGCGAATCCGTCTACGAATTCCATTCATCCACTACAGATCGACGGCTCGGGCGAATGCCTCGACCCGCGCGCGAACAAGGGAACGTGCTTCGAGCAAGGCTTCCTGTGAATCGACACTCGTGCCCAGGCAGGTGAGCACGGCCTCGTAGCGATCGGGCTCGACGCCCAGCTCGGCCGACGGACCTTTGCGACGGCTCGTCTCGAGCCCCTCGCCGGGCTGGACCTGCCCGAAGATCCCGTCGTCGTCGGCGTAAGGCCAGTCGCGCTTGAGCTCGAAATAGTCGGCCGCGGCTTCGATGGCCTCGGGGCGCTGCAGGCATCTGGCCGGCGGGTCCATCCCGTTTTCGTCTGCGGCGAGCGCGAAGAGCTCCCACACGAAACGCACGTCGGTGATGACGAGCCCGTACAGGTAGCTATCGGAGACGGCTTGCAGCACCAGAAGCTTCTCGCGCGCGCCCAACAAATTATGGGTGGCGCACAGATAGTCGTCGCAGGTCTCCCGGTCGTAGACGCCGCAGTCGCGCCCGTCGAGGCCGTCGTTCTGCAGCGGATGGACGAGGCAGCCGACCTTGAAGGACTCGGGCGGGTCGTCGGGGCGCTCCTGCAGGCCCAGCAGCCCCAAAAAGGGACAGTTGGGGAGCCCCGATAGGAGTTTTTCTTCGGCGCGCGTCTCCTCCCATTTGGCCCGAAACGCACGAAGCGACTGCTCGTCGTCGACCCGCGCCTCGTCGAAGAAGGCGCGGGTGCGGCGTGAGAGTCGCTCGAGCGTGGCCGCGTGGGAGTTGTCGCGGCGGTTGTACATGCCACAGCACGCTCCGCAGCTCTTCTCGGAGTCGGGGTGGCATAGGATCTTGGGAGGTTTCACTTCGTCCTCGGTCCCCGAGACCCCGAGGCGAGCCTCGGGGCTGCACGGGCGCTGGCTCCGCTGGGGGCGAGCCCCGCTCCACGATTAATCTTCGGAGGTATCGGCGCTTTCGGTCGAGCTCTTGGACGAATTGGACGAGGTCGACGCGCACTTTTTCTGCGGGTTGAGCACGCGCGCGCCCTTGGGGACTTTGAAGTTGAACCCGCTGTCGGGCAGGTTCTTGTTGATCTTCGCCTTGTTGAACTCGATCTGGTTGGTGTTGCCGTACGGGTCGTAGATCGTGGTCTGCTCGACCTGGAACGTCTTGGGATCGAGCTCGAAGACGAGCTTGGTGTACTTCGAGGTCGGCTCCTTGGGCACCAACTCGAGCACCGGCGCTTTGGCCGTCGAACTGTCGGCGAACGAGACGTTGAACTCTTTGAGCAGGTTGCCCTGGCCCATCAGGAACTTGAGGCTGGTGGGCAATTGGCTGCTCGCCAGGCACTTCTTGAAGACCTGCTTGAACTCGTACTCGTAGATCCAGAAGCTCTCGCCATCGCTCACGAGGACCTTTTTGCGGCCTTTGCCGTCGTCCTTGTAGTAGTCCCAGCGCATTTTGCCGGGCTTCTTGAAGTAGACGCGCCCCTGGCTCTTCTTTTTGGAGCCGGCGGCGACGTCGGTGTAGGTCTGCTGGAAGTGGGCGTGGTAGTCCTTGGTCTTCTTGTAGAACTTCTGCACGCGCTTGGCGACGTCCTCGGCCGACATGTCGGCGGGTCCCTCGCCCTTGGTTTCCTTGGCCTGCACCGGCGAGCTGACCGTCACGACGTGCTCGGCGCTGGGGCTGAGGCTGACCGCCACGCCCAGGGTGACGACACACGCTCCCATGGCAAACTTGGAGAGACTCTTGCTGCCGAAAATTCGGGCGATGCGTCCGGACTTTTTCGTTGATTGCTTCATCTATCGTCCACAGGTTTCGAAGAACACGATACGAGTGCGTATCCAGTCATTCTGACGCGCGGGATCTCAATTTATGCAAAAGAGGGTCAACCGACGAGTTCCTCGCGCTCGAGGTCGGCGTCGGAGAGTTGCTCGATGAGCACGGTGATCACGCGCTTGGGATCGGCGTCGAGCACGCGAAAGCGCAGCCCTTCCCACAGCACTTCGTGGCCCGGCTCGGGCACGCCGCCGGCCTGAGACATCAAGAAGCCGCCCAACGACTCGTAGTCGGGGTGCTCGGGGAGCTCGAGGGTGAAATACTCCTCGATCTCGTCGATGGGCACGCGGGCGTCGGCGCGCACCGAATGGGCCCCAAGGGGCACCATCTGGGACGGCTCGACGTCGTACTCGTCTTGGATATCGCCGAAGATCTCCTCGATGATGTCCTCGAGGGTGATCAGACCGGACGTACCGCCGAACTCGTCGACCACGATCGCCATATGCATGCGCTCGGACTGAAACTCGCTCAGAAGCTCGGCCACGCGCTTGGTCTCGGGCACGAAATACGGCCGGCGCAGGTAATCGCGCACGTGAAACTTCTCGGTGCGCCCGCTGGCCATGACCGCCAAGACGTCCTTGGCGTAAAAGAGCCCGACGATCTCGTCGACGTTGCCCTCGTAGACCGGCAGACGGCTGTGGCCGCAAGCGACCAGGGTCTCGATGATCTCTTGGAGGTTCATGTCCATCGAGATCGACACGATGTCGGTACGCGGCACCATCAGCTCGCGTACCAGCGTGTCCGAAAACTCGAACACAGAGCGCAGAAGGCGCTCGCGATCTTCCGAGAAACTTCCCTCGCGCGCGCCCAGATCGATCATGTACTCGATGTCTTCGGCGGTCACGAACGGCTCGGCCTGCGCGGAGCTCGACCCAAAGACCGAGACCACGCCGCGGGCCATCTTGGTGAAGACGAAGGTGATCGGATAGAGCAGCAGATACGGCAGCAAGAAAGCGGTCATCAGCGGACGCGCGATCTTGTGGGCGCTGCGCTTGCCCAGCGTTTTGGGCGAGACTTCGCCGATGGTGAGCACCAACAGCATGCTCACCCCGACGGCCGCAGCAATGATCCACCGGATATCCGCCCCTTCGAGCAGATCCAGCGCGGCGTGCGTCGCCAGCGCGGCGGCGGTCAAGTTGACCAGGGTGTTGGCGATCAACAGTGCGGTGAGCACACGAAACGGCCGTCGACGCCAGATGCGAAGCGCGAGCGAGCTCTTCTCTTCGGCGAGCTTGCGCGCTTGGGATTCACTTAACGAGGTGAGGGCTGTTTCGGTCGCCGAGAACCACGCTGAGCCAAGTAAGCACAGCAACAGCCCGACGACCTCCGGTAAAACGGATTCCAAAATGGTTCGACCACTCGAGTACAATGGCGGGGTCAGCTGGGCTGCGCCCCGGGGGAACCCGACGCGGGTATCCACCAACTCTAATTATAGGATCACCCCGCCGTGTTATTCCACATCATCAAGCTAATCAGCAGGGCGACAAAATATCGGTGAGTCAGCCCGCTAATGTCAAGAAAAGTCGCCCGGGAATACTGCGGCGCCTTGGCACGCTGTCGCAGGTGCATTATAGGAACCCAGTTCTTCGGTCTTCCGACGATTATCACTCATGTCGAAAAAACGCCCAGTACTCAGACTCTTCCCGGTCCTGCTACTCAACTTGATCGGGTTTGCCATCGCCATCCCGGTGCTGCCGGCGCTGGCGAAGGATCTGGGCGGTGATGCCGTCGACATCGGCTTTTTGTACGCGATTCAGGCCTTCGGCCAATTCGTCATGGCGCCCGTGTGGGGCGCCATCTCCGATCGCTTCGGGCGCAAACGCACGCTGATCGCGACTTTTGTGACCGCCGGCATCTTCGAGTTTCTGACGGCGCTGACGCCCACCCTCTGGCTGTTGTACGTGCTGCGCCTCTTGGTGGGCATGTGCGCCGGCAACGTCGCGACCGCATCGGCGCTCATCGCCGATGCGACCGACGCCGAAACACGCAGCAAGGGCATGGCGGTCATCGGGATCAGCTTCGGCGTCGGATTTACCGTCGGCGCCGGCCTGGGCGCGGGCATCAGCACGCTCGAACAAGCCGGCCCAGGTCTGCTCGGAAGCGGCCTGCCCTTTGCCGTGGCCTCCGGCATCTACCTGCTGACGACCCTGCTGGGCATCGTCCTGTTGGTCGAGCCGGCCAAGAGCGCAGACGCTCGGCGCCAGAATCGCGTCCAGGTCGGCTTGCGCGCCATCGCCGACACGCTGCAACGACGCCCGGTGGCGATCATGTGCACGATCTTCTTTTTCTACACCCTGGCGATCACCATCTTGGAAGGCACCTTTTTTGTGTTCGCCGACGCCGTCTTCGGCTGGGAAGTCAAAGAGGTCGGCTTCGCCTTTGCCGGGCTGGGTCTGCTGATGGCCCTCGTCCAAGGCGGGATCGGACGCATCTCGGCGAAGATTGGCGACCGCAACATGGCGGGGATCGGGATCTTTCTGCTCGCCGTCGGCCTCGCCATCGCCCCGACCGTCAAGGTCGCTGCCTTTTTGGTTGGCTTTTTGGGCATCGCCACCGTCGGCCGGGCGCTTGTTCACCCCGCGCTGCTCTCACTCACCTCCGAGTTGAGCGAGCGTTCCGACGAAACCGGCAAGCTGATGGGTGTCTTGCAGTCCTTTGGCAGTCTGGCGCGCATTATCGGCCCCGGGCTAGGTGGCCTGATCTTCCAATACGTCGCCATCGAGGCGCCGTTTTGGATCGCCGGGTTCCTCCTCTTCCTCGCCGGCATCTGGTGGTTGGGCGCGACGTCCTCGGAAATGGGCGCCGCCGCCGAGTCGACCTGAACGTCCTTTCTGAGAAATTGCGCCCTCACCCCAAGGGTTTTCTTCCGTGCAGTAAGTGACGTCGACGCGCAGTCGCTATCGAGATATTTGCCAACGACGGCGACCACCACTATCGTCGCGGCCAAGTCGACTCGATCATTGGGAGAGTATTCTTGGGCACGGAGACTGACACCACGGCGCCCTCGCCGGCATACACGGTTGTGGGCATTGGCGCCTCGGCGGGAGGATTGACGGCTCTGCGCGAGCTGCTCGAAGGCATGTCATCGGAGGCACCTGTCGCGCTTTTTGTCGTCCAGCACCTCGACCCGTCACAGCACAGCCAACTTCCCGAAATTCTGGCGCGGTCGACCGACCTGCGTGTCGTGCGCGCTGAAGACGGCGCCTCCATCGAAGAGCATACCGTTTATGTGTGCCCTCCCGGCGTCGAGCTCGGCGTCGATGAAGACCTGCGGTTGCGCCTGACTCCTATTGACCGCGACCGGCGCCCCCCGCGGCCTATCGACCACCTCTTCTCGTCCCTGGCACGCCACCTCGGCCCACGTGTCGCCGGAATCGTGCTGACAGGTACCGGCAGCGACGGCACCATCGGCCTTCGCCGGATCAAACAAGCGGGCGGCTTGAGCATCGCTCAAGACCCGGACACCGCCGAATACCGAGCCATGCCCGCCAGCGCCATCGAGTTGGGCGCCACCAATCAGATCTTGACGATCTCGCAGATGCCCGCCGTCCTCGAGCGCTTTGCCGAGCTGCCGACCGATTTGCTCGAGCCGACGGTCTCAGACGCCCGAGAAGTCGAGCCGCGCACCGAGCCTGACGACGAGGCTCTCGCGCAGTTGTCTTCGTTGTTGGCCCAGACGACTCAGTTTACCCTCGACAATTGCAAGCGCAGCACCGTGCGACGCCGCGTCGTTCGACGAATGGCGCTCGCCGGCTTCGAGGACTTCGACCGGTACATGAACACGGTGAGCGATGATCCTCGCGAGCAACAGGCGATTATCGACGATCTGTTTATCGGCGTGACCGAGTTCTTCCGCGATCCGGAAACGTTCGAGGCCCTCCGAAACGAGGTGATCGACCCGCTCGTCGAGCAGGCCGCCCCCGCAACGACGCTGCGCGTCTGGGTCGCCGGGTGCGCCAGCGGCGAAGAGGCCTACTCGCTGGCGATGCTCTTTATAGAAGCGCTGGACAAAGTCCCGCAGAAGAAGCTCGACCTGCAGATCTTTGCTACCGATATCGACCCGGAGGCCATCGAGATCGCCCGGCGGGGCGTCTTTCCCCCCAGCATTGCCGAACAAGTCGACGAGGCGCGGCTTCAGCGCTTCTTCATCGCCGAGCACGGGGCTTATCGGGTGCGCCCTCAGTTGCGAGATCACCTCTCGTTCGCGGTCCACGATCTGACCGAGGATCCGCCCTTCGCGCGCATGGACCTGGTGAGCTGCCGCAACGTGCTCATCTACCTTCGCCCCGCCGCCCAGCAGCGTGTCTTCGAGCTGCTCCACTTCGCCCTGCGCGACGAAGGCGTCCTCTGTTTGGGCGCTTCAGGGGCGATCGCCCGAGGCAAGCAACTCTTCAAGCCGCTCTCGGAGCGCTGGAAGCTGTACACCAAAGTACCGAACAATCACCGCACCTCGGGCCTCACCCTGAGTGCGCGAGAACCTTTCCGAATCCCGTCATCTACGTCCCCGTCGCATCGCGCCCCCTATCCCCGGCGACCGGGCCACACCGAGATGACCGACGTGCAACGAGCCCTGCTCGACGCACGCGTCCCGCCTAGCCTCGTGGTCGGCGCCCACGGCGAGATCCTCTACTCTCACGGCCCGCTCGACCCGTATCTGCAGTTTCCGCAGGGGGCGCCGCGCATGGAACTCATGTCGGTGCTTCGCCCGGAGCTGACGGCGCGGGTGCGTTCTGCGGTCTCGCGCTGCCGTCGCGAAGCCCAGACCACCAAGGTGACCGCGCGTCCCGACGCCGATTCGACCGATCGCGTCGAGATCACTGTAAGCCCCGCCACGCAACTGGGTGAGGGCCAGCTGATCGCCACCTTTGAAATCCTCGCCCAAGCAGATCAGGCGCCCGTCGAGCGGCTGCCCCCGCAAGACCGGCCGCTCGTCGACCAACTCGAGCGCGAGCTTCAGACCACGCGACAAGATCTGCGAAATACCGTCGCAGATCTCGAGACCGCCAATGAAGAGCTTCGCGCCATGCACGAAGAGTCGACGGCGATGAATGAAGAGTTGCAGTCGGCCAACGAGGAATTGGAGGCATCGTCCGAAGAGCTGCGCTCCCTCAACGAAGAGTTGGGCACTGTCAATGCCGAGCTGCACCACAAGGTCGAGCACGTCGAGCAGATCAACAATGACCTGTCGAACTTCATCGCCAGCACGCAAATCGCCACGCTATTTCTCGACGAGCAGCTGCATATCAAGCGCGTGACGCCTTCGGCCTGCCAACTTCTTCGCCTCTCCGAGACTGTCCAAGGAAGCTATGTGGGAGACATCGCCCGCGAGTTGCTCCAAGAAGGTCTAGTCGCTGACGCCCAAGTGCTCCTCGATCGTCTCGAGCCTCGCGAGCGCGAGATCAAGCTCAGCGACGGGCGTTGGGTCGTTAGACGCGTGCTGCCTTATCTGACGGACAATCGGCGCATCGAGGGAGTGGTCGTTACCTTCATCGAGATTACCCAGCTCAAGCAGACCACCGAGCGGTTGAGCGCGCGCGAGCACCAACAGACGGTTATCGCCAAGCTCGGGCTGCACGCGCTCGAGGAACCCGACCTCGAGATCTTGCTCGACCAGATCGTGCGCGAAGTGCAGCAGACGCTCGACACCGACATGTGCAAAATCCTCGAGCTTCGTCCCGATCAAGATGAACTGTTGCTCCGCGCAGGCGTGGGCTGGAGAGAGGGGCTGGTGGGCCGAGCCACCGTCGACACCGGACGTGAGTCGCAAGCCGGCTTCACTCTGCGCTCCTCACAGCCCGTTATCGTCGACGATCTGTCTCGTGAGAAGCGCTTCTCGGGCCCCCCACTGCTCCATGACCATGATGTGACCAGTGGCATCTCGTGCACCATCCGCGATGGCGACGGGATCTACGGGATTATCGGGGCACATACGCGTGATCGACGCAAGTTCACCACCGAGGACACCGTCTTCTTGCAGGCGATCGCGGCGGTGATCGCCGCCGCCATCGCCCGCCACTATTCCAAAACGCAGCTCAAACTCGAGACCGACATCGCCAAGACGATCGCCTCGAGCGGTGCAATCGACGACCTCTTTTATCAAGTCCACGCCAAGTTCGACGAACTGCTCGACGTTCCCGTCGGCGAATTGTGGTGGAAAGAGAGCGAAGAGGACGTGCTGACCTGCCGACTCGAGTCAGTCCAGGGCTCACCGCTCGACGAGGATTGCCTCTACAACTTCTGCCGTGGCGAGTTCCGCCCGGGTGAAGGCCTCATCGGGCGGGTCTTCGAGAGCAGCAAACCGGAGTGGCTCACGCGCTTGGACGCGCCCTCCCAATTCGTGCGCCTCGATGCGGCCGAGCAACTCGGATTGCAGAGCGGTTTGGCCGTCCCGGTCATCGTCGCTGACACTGTCTGCGGGGTCATGGCGTTTTTCTCGACCGAGCCCTTGGTACCCGACGCCGCGTTTCTGCAGGGCCTCGAGTCGACCGGACGCGCCATCGGAGAGTTTGTGCGCCGCCAGCGCGTCGAGGCGGCGTGGAGACGTGAGGAACACCGCTACGCCCAGATCTTCGAGCAGGTCGGCGTGGCCTTGTGGGAAGAAGACTTCACCCAGGTCAAAGAAGCGATCGACCAGATGCGAGCTAGTGGAATCGACGACCTGGAGGCTCATTTCAAGGAGCACCCCGAAGTCGTCGACGAGTTGATCGCCAAAGTCGACATCGTCGACGTCAACCCCGAGACCGTCCGCCTGTTCGGCGCGTGTGACAAGGCGCAGATGCTCGAGTCACTCTCTCAGATTGCCCTGCCCGAAACGCGGCGTGCGTTTATCGCGCAGTTCCTCGCCTTGGCTCGCGGCGACACCTTCCTCGCCGCCGACACGCGGGTGCAGCGCCTCGACGGACGTCCCCTCGATGTGACGTTCACCGTGCGCTTTCCGCCCTCCGAACGCGAACTCGACCGCGTCTTGGTCTCGCTCATGGACATTACCCGCCTCAAGCGTGCCGAAGCGCAATTGCGCGAGGCGAGCCAGCAGAAGGACAATTACTTGGCCATGCTGGGGCACGAGCTGCGCAATCCCTTGGCCGCCGTACGCACCGCCGCCGAGACCCTGCACTTACTCGACGGCGACAATCCCAAGATCACGCGCATTCAGGGAATCTTGGACCGTCAGACCGCCCACATGGCCAAGTTGCTCGACGGACTCCTCGACGTGTCGCGGATCGTGCGCGGTAAAATCGCGCTGGAACGCGACCGCGTCGCGCTCGATCAGTTGTGTCGACGCGTGCTCGACGACCGTCAGCACGCCATCGAAGAGCGCGATTTGACTCTGCACACCGCCCTGCCCGACGAGCCGATCTGGATCGACGCCGATCCCGTGCGGCTGACCCAAGTGGTCGACAACCTCGTCTCCAACGCGGTCAAGTATACCGAGGCCCCCGGTCAGATCTCGGTTGGCCTTCGCGCCGAGAATGACCAGGCCGTCCTCGAGGTCGCCGACACCGGTGTGGGCATCGCCGCCGAGCTCCTCCCCCACGTCTTCGAGCCGTTTCGCCAAGCCCAGCAAAGTCTCGACCGCACCGCCGGCGGCCTCGGCCTGGGCCTCGCCTTGGTCGAGCGGCTCGTCGAATTGCACGGCGGCACCGTCGAGGCCTACAGCGACGGCCACGGCCACGGCGCCCGTTTCGTCGTTCGACTCCCCCGGGCCACCTCCGACGAAGCGAAGCCCAGAAAAAGGGAATAAACTCCCGACATTCCCTCTAGTCAAAGCCATCCGGATTTGGTACCCACTTATCGGCGCACACGGAGCGAATGAATCGTGATTCATTTCGCCCCGTTGACCACGCAATATTTTCGGTCAGTGTGCATTTTTTTCGCTTGCTGGAGTCCCCCCGGTAACCATCTTGGAGCCGCTGGATAGGGGCCCGCAATAGGCGCTACGAGCGCTGTAAGTATTTATTGACAAGCCGTTCCAGTGATGGGATAGAAGGGCCGGTTTTCGACGGGCCCGCGCGCAATTGGCGATGCGTCCCGCGCCAGCCTGATGTCGTCACCTGGAGTCAGCATGCATGTTCCCATGAAGACCCGCTTCCTCTCCGCACTCGGAATCCTCGTTCTCGCGCTGCTTATTGGCTTTGCCGCGTGTGTTAACCCTCGTGAGGGATACGCACCCGAGCAGCCAATTGCGTTCAGTCACCAACTGCACGCAGGCGTCAACCAGATTCCGTGCCAATATTGTCACGTGAGCGTCGGCGAGAGCCACAAGGCCTCGATTCCCGGCGTGAACACCTGCATGAATTGTCACAGCCAGGTCTCCGGGCGTACCCCCGAGGGCAAGCGCGAGATCCAGAAGATCCGCAACGCTTGGAAGACCGGCGACCCGATCGACTGGGTCAAAGTTCACGACCTTCCCGACCATGTGCGCTTCAGTCACCAGCCCCACATCATGGCTGGCAAAGACTGCACCGAGTGCCACGGTCAGGTGAACACGATGGACGTGGTGGCCACGCAAAACGAGCTCAACATGGGCTGGTGCGTCAACTGCCACCGGCAGCCTGAGAACAACGCGCCCATCGAGTGCTTCACCTGCCATTATTGAGGTCCGAGAGGAATCGATTCCGCTGGAATCTGATCCGGCAACTCATCACACAGTCGAGCGGGCCGATTTGCAGTGCCCCTCGACGCAACAAGCAAGATTGTCGTCATGAGTAAGAAGCCTAACGCCTCCGATCTCCCGAGACACGCCAAGACTGACCCCGGCGCGGAGATCACCATGCGCTCCCGCCAAGACGGCGGGGTGACGGTCAGCTTTTCGGATGGTTCCGATGATCTGAACGTGTCGCGTCGCGAGTTCATGCGCATCTCGGGTGTCGCAGCAGCCACCGCCGCCATGGCGGGCGCTGCATGCCGCAACCCCAAAGAGTACGTCTCCCCTTACGTCGACCGGCCCGAAGAGATCCGTATCGGCAAAGGGAACTACTACGCCACGGTCTGCTCGGGTTGCTCGACCGGCTGCGGCGTGCTCGTCGAGACGCGCGCGGGTCGCCCCATCAAGATCGAGGGTAACCCGGACCACCCGGTCAGCCGCGGTGGCACGTGTGCGCGAGGCCAAGCCTCCTACCGTCGCCTGTACGACCCGGATCGGCAGAAATCGCCGCTCAAGGTCAGCCAGGACGACCGTCACCAAGAACTCGACTGGAAGACGCTCGACCAAGAGGTGATCAACTCCCTCGGCAAGGTCAAGCAAGGCGGCAGCGTCGGCATCTTGACGACCACGCTGACCGGCAGCGCGCAGGCCGCGCTCATCGACCAGATCACCGGTGCGGTCGCCAACGCCAAGCACTACACCTACGACCCGCTCAACTCGCAGGCGCTGACCATGGCCAGCGAGTTGGCCTACGGCAACGCCCATGTGCCCCACTATCGCATCGACCAGGCGGACGTCATCGTCTCGCTGGGCAGCGACTTCTTGGGCACCTGGCTGTCACCGGTCGAGTTCACCAAAATGTTCTCGAGCCGGCGCAACCTGGCCGACTTCGAGTACGGTGAAAAGCACGACCAGACCCCCGACATGTCGCGCCTGGTCGCCTTCGAGGGTTACCTGACCCTGACGGGCGCCAACGCCGACGACCGCTACCGCGTTCGCTACACCGACCTGCCCTACGTGGCGCTGGCCCTGGCCAACGTCGTCGCGCAGAAGAGCCCGGCCGGTAACTCCGCGATTCGCGGCGCGCTCAAGGCGTTCACGCCCGAGGCCGTCGCCAAGACGACCGGCGTGCCCGCCGACGTGTTCAACAAGTTGGGCGCCGAGCTGCTGCAGAATCAGGGCAAGAGCCTCATCATCGCCGGCGGCAACGCCAGCGCGACCGACAACGGCATCGAGCTCGAGACCGCCGTCGCCCTGCTCAACTTCCTTTTGGGCAACGTGGGCAAGACCGTCGAGCGCGACCGCCCGAGCCGTCAGGTAGCCGGTGGATTCGGCGATCTGGCCACCTTGGTCGAGGACATCGAGGCCGGCAACGTCGACGTGCTCATCATCGACCGCGCCAACCCGGTCTACTCGGCTCCGCCCGAGCTCAAGATCGCCGAGGCCATCGACAAAGTTCCGATGGTCATCAGCACCAGCGACCGCGTCGACGAGACGGCGGTTCTGGCCGACTACCTGGCCACCGGCACCCACGAACTGGAAGCCTGGGGCGATTCGAACCCCTTCGCAGGCGTGTACTCCATCCAGCAGCCGGCGATTCGGCCGCTGTACGAGACCCGCGCTTTCGAAGAAAGCCTGATGGTCTGGTTCGGCCAAAGTGGACTCGTTCCCGCGCTCGAGCCCTTCTTGAAGGCTCCCGACGCACCGAACACGAACCGTCCGGGCAACGCCCCGACCCACGACGCCGGCGCTTGGTACCGCTTCCTGCGCAACCACTGGCAGCAAGACCTGTTCCCGAAGGCCGACACCTTTGCTGATTTCGACGCCTTTTGGGAGTCGGTGCTTCGCGAGGGTGTCTGGGTGCAGTCGACCTACCAGCCCAAGCCGGCCAACATGAACGTGGCGGCAGCCCTTCAGGCGCTTCCCAAGCAGCTTCCCAAGCCCAAAACCCGCAAGCCGGGCGACCTGGGCAGCAAAGAACTGCACATGTTCGCCAGCATTCCGCTGGGCGACGGTCGCCTTGCCAACGACGGCCACCTCCAGGAGCTTCCCGACCCGATCAGCAAGCACACCTGGGGCTCGTACGTCTTGGTCAGCCCGAAGACCTTCAACGACGCCGGTCTCGAGCTGGGCGACATCATCAGCATCACGGTGAAGAACGCCGGCCAGACCTACACGCACAACTTCCCGGTGATCATGCAGCCCGGCATGCACGACGACGTCGTGGCCATTCCGCTGGGTTACGGACGCACTCGCGCCGGCGTGGTCGGCTCCGATATCGGCGCCAACGGCTTCGAATTCTCGACGGTCGTCGAGAAGCGCCAGATTCTGTCGGGCCTCGAAGCCGCCTTGAAGAACACCGGCGAGAACGAAGAACTGTCGATTCCGCAGGGCGGGCACGTCATCGACCTGCACAAGCGCCCCTACATGGCATCGACGACCCTGGCCGCCTACCAAAAGGACCCGGAGGCGGGCGTGCACGCGCACCCGCCGCTCAAGGACCTGTGGGAGGACCACGACTACGGCAACCTCAAGTGGGGCATGTCCATCGACATGACCAAATGCACCGGCTGCAACGCCTGTGTGACCGCTTGTCAGGAAGAGAACAACGTGCCGGTGGTCGGACGCCAAGGCGTCATTGAAGGCCGCGAGATGCACTGGCTTCGCATCGACCGCTACTACATGCTCCCCAAGACCGACGAGGTCCACGAGGAGCGGCACAGTCCAGTCGGCGATCCGATGTACGCCGAGCATCCGTACATTGCCTTCTCCAAATACATGGACAACCCGCGCGTGCTGATGCAGCCGATGCTGTGCCAGCACTGCGAGAACGCCCCTTGCGAGACGGTCTGCCCGGTCGCGGCGACCATGCACAGCTCCGATGGCCTCAACCAGATGGCCTACAACCGCTGTGTCGGTACCCGCTACTGCGCCAACAACTGTCCGTACAAGGTGCGTCGATTCAACTGGTACAACTACTCCGAAGACCGCAGCGACTTCTTCCTGGCCCGGATTTTCCCGGAGATGGAAGAGCACGCACGACTCAACGTCGAGGAACCCCTGCCCCTGGGCATGAACCCCGACGTGTTGGTGCGCAGCCGCGGTGTCATGGAGAAATGCACCTTCTGCGTGCAGCGCATCCGACAGGCCAAATGGCAGGTCCAGCGCGAAGGCCGCAGCGAACTACGCGATGGCGACGTCGTCACCGCCTGTCAGCAGGCGTGCCCGGCCGATGCCATCAAGTTCGGCAACCTGCTCGACGACCAGGCCGTGGTGGCCAAAGATCACCGCTCGCCGCGCGCTGTATCTCCGCTGGAGGAGGTCGGCACCGAGTCGTCGATCGCCTACCTGTCGAGTGTCTGGAACACCGACACCGATAAGGCTTAAGGACGGCGCGCACTTTTTGGAAGTAACGCGCAATTTGTGATTGTCGTATTCTCTCGCTCGAAAGAGTTCAGGCATGGAAAGTAGCGAACTCACCGGACTACCGCACTACCACGAGGGCGAAGGCCCCTTGGGTGGCCCGAAGGGCAAACGCGAGCCGCTGGTAACCGGCAACAAGACCTACAGCGACGTCTCAGACGACGTGGCTATTCACACCGAACGCTTCCCCACCAAGATGTGGTGGGCGGCGTTCATCCCCTCGGTCTTGCTTTTGCTGGTCTTCTTGGCCGGCCTCGCCTTCGACGTCCTCGTGGGTGTCGGCACCACCGGCATCAACCACCCGGTCGGCTGGGGTGTCTTCATTGTCACCTTCGTCTTCTGGATCGGTATCGGTCACGCAGGAACGCTGATTTCAGCGATTTTGTTCCTGTTCAATCAGACCTGGCGAACGGCAATTAACCGTTCTGCGGAGGCCATGACCATCTTCGCGGTCATGACGGCGGGTATCTTCCCGCTGATGCACACCGGTCGGCCCTGGTTTGCCTACTGGCTGTTCCCGCTCCCCAACGGGCGTGGACCGCTGTGGGTCAACTTCAACTCGCCGCTGTTGTGGGATGTCTTCGCCGTCTCGACCTACGCCACGATCTCGATCGTGTTCTGGTACATCGGCCTGATTCCCGACTTGGCCACCCTTCGTGACCGCGCCAAGCACCCGCTGCGCAAGAAGCTTTACGGCGTGCTCAGCTTGGGTTGGACCGGCGGCAACCGCGCCTGGCGTCACTACGAGTCGGCCTACCTGATGCTGGCCGGCCTGGCGACTCCGCTGGTTTTGTCGGTGCACACCATCGTTTCGTTCGACTTCGCCGTCTCGGTCATTCCGGGCTGGCACACCACGATTTTCCCGCCCTACTTCGTCGCTGGAGCTATCTTCTCCGGCTTCGCAATGGTGCTCACGCTCACGATCATCATGCGTGTGGTCTTCGACTTGAAAGACTACATCACGATGAACCACATCGAGGCGATGGCCAAAGTCGTGCTGCTGACCAGCATGGTCGTCGGCATCGCGTACGCCACCGAGTTCTTCATCGCTTACTACTCGGGCACCACCGGCGAGCGCTATCACTTCGGCAACCGTATGTTCGGCCCCTACATGTGGTCGGCGATTCTGATGTACGGCCCCAACGTCTTGTGCCCGCAACTGCTGTGGTTCAAGAAGATTCGCCGTAACATCCCGGTGCTGTTCGTCCTGTCGATTCTCATCAACGTCGGCATGTGGTTCGAGCGCTACGTCATCACCGTGTCGTCGCTGCACCGTGACTATCTGCCGAGTTCGTGGGGCGTATACAACTTCAAGATGACAGACTTCATGCTCCTTTGGGGCTCGTTCGGCATGTTCATGACGCTGTTCCTCTTGTTCTGCCGCGTACTGCCGACCATCACCATCTTCGAGGTCAAGGCAGTCATGAACCACGACAAGGCCGTCGACCTGGCCAGAGAGAGGAGGAAGGAGGCCACCCGTGGGTAACAACAAAGACGAAAAGAAAGAGCAGGAAGAGCAGACTCCCGAAGAAGAAGAGCAACAAGAGGAAGAAGAGCTGGCTGCGACCGGCTCCGAAGCCTCCGAAGACGAGGAGTCCGACGCCGACGACGACGCTTCCGACGAGGAAAGCACCGAGGGCGACGACGCTTCCGACCAAGAAGACACGACCGAGGACGACGAGTCGTCCGAAGATGCCTCCGAGGAGACGACTTCTGACGAAGAAGACGCTTCCGACGAGGACGCCGACGAAGAAGTCGGTGCCGCAGGCGCCGCCGCTCCGGCCGAAGAGGCCGACGAGGACGCCGACGAGGAGAGCGAAGTGGCTGAGACTGAAGAGCAAGCCGAAAAAGAGGCCGCAGACGCCGAAGCAGGCGCGGCCGACGTCGAGGTCGACTCGACCGGCGAGCCGATTTCGGTGCACACGCTCGAGGGCGTCGCCGCCTTCTTCGAGCACCCCAAGCACCTCTTGGCCGCCGCGACATATGCACGTGACTCCGATTACGAGGAGTTCGACGCCTACTCGCCCTTCCCCATCCACGGGATGGACGAAGCGATGGGCCTGGGTCGCTCCTGGATTCCCTGGGTGACCTTCGGCGCCGGCGTGACCGGCTTCATCTTGGCCAACGCGCTGCAGTTCGGCACGATGACCTTCGACTGGCCGATGATTATCGGCGGCAAGCCTTTTGCCCCGTGGCCGTCGTTCGTGCCCATCATGTTCGAGCTGACCGTGCTTTTGGCTGGTGTGACCACCGCGGTGGTTATGCTCAAGGCAGCCGGCTGTTTCAAAAAGCCGATGATCATCGACCCCAGCATCACCGACGACCGGTTCGTGCTGTGGATCTCGGCCGAAGACAACAAATTCAACGTGGACGAAGTCATCGATTTCCTCGAAGACCTCAATCCGCTGGAAGTCCGCAAGATCGTCAAGGACGCGTAACCATGCGTAACGCGAGCAAAAAGACATTGACAGTGCGCGCCGCGGTCGTGCTTTCGGCCTGCGCGCTCCTCAGCGCCTGCGTCGAGGTGGGTATCCCGGCCGATGGCGACAAGCCGTGGGGCGAACTCAACCCGATTCAGGGCATGCACAGCACGCCCGATTACCGGGACCAGGAGGCTCAGCCGCGATATGACGGCCAGCCCCCCGGCATGCGCACCCCGCCGCCGGAAACGGCGCCGGTGTCGTATCGGCCCTTCGCCTATCACGACGCGCCCGACGAAGCTGCACAGCTTCAGAACCCGGTGCCGATCAACGACGAGACGCTGCGCTACGGCAAGCTCTCCTACGACACGACCTGCGTGGTCTGTCACGGCGAAAAGGGTCAGGGCCAGGGCTACGTGGTCGGCGAGCAAAAGTATCCGCTGCCGCCGAGTCTGACGACTCAGCGCGCCCGGAACATGACCGACGGCCAGATTTACTACATCATCACACACGGCCAAGCCCGTATGTGGAGCTATAAGAGCCAGCTGTACCCGATCGAGCGCTGGGCGGTGGTCAACTATGTGCGCGCCTTGCAGCGTGCCGACTACCCGGAACCTCAGGACCAGCAACTCCTGAGCGAGAAGTAATCCGAGCGCCCAGTTTGGCGGCAGTATCTGAATTCGAATGAGTTAGCGAGGCGAAAGCCATGGCTGCAGCACAACACGATCACCACGATCTGACACCCCCGAAAAAGGTCGAGATCGGCAAAAATTTCTACGTCATCGGGGCCGTCCTCGCCGCGATCGGAGCGCTCGCCTTTTTGGGCGGACTCTTCGGCGGCATGGCGAATCGCGCGTGGCAGGGTTATATCATCGGCTGGTGGTTCATCTTGAGCCTCAGCCTTGTCGGGCCCTTCTTCATCGCCACTCAGTACCTGAGCGGCGCCGGATGGAGCACGTCCATTCGCCGCGTCGGCATGGCGCTGGGCTACGGCCTGTTCCCGGCGGCCGTCTTCGGTCTGCTCGGACTGCTCGGCATCCACGAGCTGTACCACTGGTCGCACGCCGAGGCTGCCCAAGACCCGATCCTGGCCAAGAAGCTCGGCTTCTTGAACACCCCCGGGATGGCGTTCACCACCGTGGCCGCGTTCATTCTGTGGATCGGTGGCTTCTGGATGATGCGTCGCACCTCGGTCAAGCAGGACGAGACCGGCGATCCGAAGGCGTACGATCGGGGCAAGATCTGGAGCGCCATCTTCGCGGTGTTCTTCACCGTGGGCTTCTCGTTCATGACCTGGTACTGGATCATGTCGCTCGAGGCGCACTGGTTCAGCACCATGTTCCAGGTCTACACCTTCGCCGCCGCCTTCCAGGCCGGCCTGGCGCTGATGACCATCATCATTCTGTACCTGCGTGACGAAGGCTACTTCGGCTCGTTCATCAGCCTCCAGCAGGTACACGCGATGGGCAAGTTCGTCTTCGCCTTCACCGTGTTCTACGCCTACATCGCCTTCAGCCAGTTCCTCCTCATCTGGTACGCCAACATCCCCGAGGAAGACATCTGGTTCGTCCACCGCATCGAAGAAGCCGGTGGCTGGGGCTGGTTCATCGCCATGTTCACGGTCAAGTTCATCATCCCGTTCTTCGCGCTGCTTCCGCGCGACAACAAGATGAACAAGTACAACGTGCTTCGCTACACCTGCTACGGCCTGGTTTTCACCCTGGCCTTCGAAATCTGGTGGTGGGTCGGCTTTGCCGAGCACCATGGCGAAGTCCACGTGGTCGCTCCCTGGCTCGAGATGCTCATCACCGTCGGTTTTGCCGGTATCTTCATGATTGCCGTCGCCAAGGGTCTGACCTCGGCGAACCTGGTGCCCATCAAAGACCCGTTTTTGCACGAGTCGATGCCGCACCACGACCACGGCGAGCTGCCCGAGCCCGAGGTCGGGGTCGAGGATATGCCCCAGGCCGATGATCGCAAAGTTGACCGAGAAGACTGATCTCGACACCCACAGGATGGCCCGTTTGGCGGCAATCCCTTCGTCGAAGTAAAAACCATGAAAGACGAAACACTCGCAAAAATTCTTAAAGTCGCCCTCATCGTCGGAGGCATCTCCGCGGTGGCGCCGATGGTCAGCGCTCAAGGTATCGGGGTGCGTGAGCTCCAGAAGATGATGGTGCCCACCCCCCAAAAGATCGAGCGTGGCGAAACGCTGTACGAGCAAAATTGTGCGGCGTGTCACGGCGAGAAGGGACAGGGCATGGCCAACGTCAAGCTGGCCGATGCACCCGGCAAGACGTTCCAGACCACCGATTTGACCGAGGCGAACTATCGGTATGGTGGTGGACCGCTGCAGGTCTACAACGCGATCACCTATGGACTCGAAGAGGCCGTGGCTGGACAACAGCCTGCCGCCGACGCTCAGGCCCCCGCGGCCCAGCAGCCGACGACTCAGGCTCCGCCGCACCCCAAGTTCCAGCACCTGCCCTATCAGTCGCGCTGGGATATCGTGCACTACGTACGCAGCCTGGGCCCGACCGGCGAGATGACCGATCCGACCGCGGTGGTCGAGAAGGCTCGGGAGCGAGCCGTGAAAGGTGTCTGCGACGAGGAGATCAAGGCCTCCATCGCCGACAAGGTCGCCCCCAAGGGTCAAGAGCAGTTGGACAAGGGCGCCGAACTCTACGCCCAGCAGTGCGTGTCGTGCCACGGCGAGAAAGGCGCCGGTGACGGCCCCGCTGCAGGTGCGCTGCAACCGCCTCCGCGTAACTTCGTCGGCGCCAAGCGCGAAGACTACACCAACTCGCCCAGCCCGCTGGGCATCTTCAACACGCTGCAGCAAGGTATCGAAGGCACCTCGATGGCCTCGTACGCCAACCTGTCTGAAGACGAGTTGTGGGCGTTGACGCACTACACCCTCTCAATCGTGCCCGATGACGTCGAAATTGAGGCCGGTGAAGAGCAAATCGTCGATGCATGCCGCGCCCTGAGCGCCCCCGAGAAGCCCGAGGCCATTCCGGTCGACGTGGCGATGAAGGCGCTGATCAAAGATCAGGTCGAAGAGCGCGTCATCCGCCTGACAGAATACGGCGCCCCGCGCATCAACCCGGCTGCCGATCCGCAGGCCGGCCAAGACCTGTACGTCGAAAACTGCGTCTCCTGCCACGGAGTTGCCGGAGCAGGCCGCCTCAAGGGGCCCTACGGCGCGCAGCCGCCCTACTTCTACATGAAGATCGATCGCCTGGTTCCGGCCATGGCGGGCGGAAGCACCGAGGAGTTCGCCGAGCGCTCTTACGCCGGCGTCCACGCCACCCTGCCGAGCATGACCCCCGCGTCGATGCTCTCCAAGAAAGAGTGGCGCGATCTGCACGCATACGTGGCCACCTTCGACGGCGAAGGCAAAGATCAAGTCATCGTGGAATCGCCCGAGGCCACCGATCAGGGAGCCACACCCGAGGGCGCTCCCGCCGCAGGTGAAGGCCAGGGACAGCAGCCCGCTCCGCAGCAGCCTGCCGATCAGCAGGGCCAGCAGCAGCCGGCCGAGCAGCAACCCGCTGGCGGTGCACCTCAGGGTACGCCCGACCAGTAAGATCAGCTGATCTCCGAACCGAGGCAGCCTGGCGATCCAGGCTGCCTTTTTTTGTGAAATGAGGCCCGTCTGGACCCGCAACATTTGCGCAATTTTGCGCAAATCTTGCGAATCGGGGAATACGCGCTCCATCGGGCAGAGTCTGCCCTTGCCTACCCTAGATCGGGGTTGACTTTCCTCACGGGCTTATGCACCGTTAGCACGCCAGAAATGGGGACTTTACAATGTATAAGGCAATCACCTAATCGTCTCCATGACATCGATCATATCGGCCCGAAAAAGGCCTGCAAAACCTGCGGGGTCAGATGCACGTTTTTCCGGCCCTCAGAACGAATGAAAGATCGACTGACTTTTGCCACGCAAAGGTGGATTGACGGCGCTGACCTGTTGTTGACCAGACTGTTTCTGCAGCTCGCCGAACCTCCACATGCCGAAGTAGAAAATACGATGAGCGTCCACACAGATCCGACAAGACTCCGTAAAGCCCTCCTTACCGTTGCCGCCGTACTCGTGGCGATATTGCTCCCGGTGGTGGCATTCGCCATCCCCGGCTCGGGCGACTTCGTTGCTCTCGAGTCACCCAGCGCGCGTGACATCACGGGCCTCTACAACATCATCGCCAAAATCTGCTTGGTGATTCTGATTATTGTCGAGGCCGTGCTGTTCGTGGCGATTATCAAGTTCCGCCGACGCTCGGAGGACGAGCAGCCGGTGCAGAACCACGGCAACCTCAAGCTCGAGCTCGGCTGGACCCTGGCGGCGATCGTCGCCCAGGTCTACATCGGCTTCATCACCATCGACGTGATGTTCGAGGTCGAAACGATGCCGGAGACGGAGATGACCGTCGAAGCGATCGCTTATCAGTGGGACTGGGAGTTCCGCTATCCCGACCACGGCGGCATCGTCCACGAGGACTTGGTCGTGCCGGCCAACACCAACATCAAGCTGGAGGTCACCTCGCGTGACGTCATCCACTCGATTTTCATGCCCGAGTTGGGCGTCAAAATCGACGCGGTGCCCGGTCGATTCAACTACTGGTGGTTCAACGCCGACGGGCCGGTCAACGCGACGGGCATCGCCGGACGTACCACCCAGCAGCCCGAGCGCATCGAGCAGGTGACCACGCGTCCGGACTGGTGGAAGTACTTCACCGGCGAGTTCTTGCCCGAGCCGGGTGAGAAGTTCTACGAGCCGCCCCAGCAAAACGGTGGTTCGAAGCTCGAGCGCCGCGTCTCCTACCTCGGTGCGAGCCGCGATGCGACGACCTCGCCGTACGAGAAGTACAACGCCACCGAGTACCGCGGTATGTGCACCGAGCTTTGCGGTAAGGATCACTGGGACATGTACTTCCGCACGGTCGCCATGACCAAGTCGGACTTCGCCCAGTGGCTCGAAGACAAGAAGACGGGCGGCACCGGCGAAGTCGACGGCGCTCAGATTTACACCAAAAACTGCGCGTCGTGCCACGGCGCCGAAGGTCAGGGCACCCCGGGGACCTACCCGCCCCTCAAAGGCGCCAAATGGACCACCCAAGAAGACATGCAGCGTGACCACATCAGCGTCGTGCTCAACGGCCTCCAAGGCGAGATCACCGTCCTGGGCCAGACCTACAACGGCGTCATGCAGCCCTTCGGCCAGAAGCTCAACGACGCGCAGGTCGCTGCGGTCGTCAACCACGAGCGTACCAGCTGGGGCAACAACGGAGGCGAGGTCTCTGAAGAGCTCGTCGCCGAGGTTCGCGCCGAGCTTGGCCTGCCGCCCTTCCCGGCCGGTGGCGCCGAGCCCGTGCCGCAAGACGAGCTGATGAAAGTCGGTGACCGCGTGTACGGCGCGTGTGTCAGTTGCCACGGCGCCGATGGCGAAGGTCTCGACGACGTGCGCAGCCTGGCCAACAACCCCACCGTCATCGGTGACGTGGCTCAGACGGTCGCCGTACTCCACGGCGCCGAGGGTCACCCGGCCATGGGTAAGCCGCTGAGCGCGCGCCAACTGGCGGGCGTGCTGACCTACATGCGCAACTCGTTTGGCAATGAGGCCAGCGCGGTACAGCCCGAGGAAGTCGAGCGCATCCGCACTGAATTGAAGTAATTATTTTTAGACGCAAGGCGTAGAGCATCCGGAGCAGTTCTCCGAGAACACCGGACCTTTTGACGAGCGAAGTAATATGGGCACTCACAGTAAATACGGCTACCTTTCTCCGCTGACGGATAAGGCCAGCAAGTCGGCACTCCACTATGTCAAGGAGTGGTTCTACACCACCGACGCCAAGCGCATCGGTGTAATGTATACCCTCTTTGGCCTGATGATGGGCTTTCTGGGCGGGGTTCTGTCGATCCTCATCCGGCTCGAGCTTGTTCAGGCGGGCCCCGACTTCATGAACGCGGAGTTCTACGCCACCCTGCCGGGCATGCACGCGTCGTTGATGATCTTCTTTTTCATCATCCCGCTCTTTACCGGCGTCGGTAACTTTATCGTACCGGTTCAGGTGGGCGCGCCCGACATGGCCTTCCCCAAGCTCAACTTGGTGGGCTTCTGGCTGCTGCCTCCGGCGGCGCTCATGGCGATCAGCTCCTATTTCCTGACCGCCCCCGGCTTCGGCTGGACCGGCTATCCGCCGCTGTCCAACTCCATCTACTCGCCGCAACTGGGCGCCGACTTGTGGATCATGGCGGTCATCATCGTCGGTACGAGTTCGACGATGGCCGCGGTCAACTTCCTGGCGACCGTCTTCAACATGCGCTGCAAGAACATGACGTTCTTCCAGATGCCGCTGTTCACCTGGTCGGTCGTCGTGACCAGCTTCCTGATCCTCGCCTCGACCCCCGTGCTCACCAGCGCGCTGCTCATGCTTCAGCTCGAGCGCACGTTCCCGGGCGCGTTCCAGTTCTTCGCCCCCGAGGGCGGCGGTGACCCGATTCTGTACCAGCACTTGTTCTGGTTCTACTCGCACCCCGCCGTCTACATCATGATTCTGCCCGGCTTCGGCATGATCAACGAGATCATCCCGACCTTCTCGCGCAAGCCGATCTTCGGCTACGCGGTCATGGCATGGTCGATGGCGGCCATCGCCGTGCTCGGCTTCGTGGTCTGGGCGCACCACATGTTCACCACCGGTATCGCGCTGAAAGTCCGCGTGGGCTTCATGTTCCTGACGATGCTCATCGCGGTGCCCACCGGCATCAAGATCTTTAGCTGGCTGGCCACCCTTTGGGGCGGCAGCCTCAAGTTCGACACACCCATGCTCTACTCGCTGGGTTTCCTGGCGATGTTCACCATCGGCGGCCTGTCGGGCGTCGTGCTGGCGTCGGTGCCCGTCGATATCGAGCTTCACGACACTTACTATGTCGTCGCTCACATCCACTACGTGCTCGTGGCCGGCTCGGTGATGACCATCTTTGCGGGACTCTACTACTGGTTCCCGAAGATGACCGGGCGCATGTACAACGAAATGCTCGGCAAGGTGCACTTCTGGCTGACCGCCATCTTCATCAACGTCACCTTCTTTGGCATGCACTACATGGGTGTCAAAGGCATGCCGCGCCGCTACTTCGACTACGACCCGCAGTTTGAGATGCTCAACGTCGTCTCCAGCGTGGGCTCGTTCGTGCTGTTCGCCGCGCAGTTTATCTGGGTCTTCAACTTCCTTTGGAGCCTCAAGTACGGCAAGGAAGTCGGCAAGAACCCGTGGAAGGACGGCACGCACCTGGAGTGGCACACCACCTCGCCGCCCCAGCACCACAACTTCCCGGAACCTCCGGTCTGGACGCCGATTGTGCGTCACCACGGCCCGCACCGCGAAGCCGACGAGCTGACCGAGCCGGTGCCGGCAGAATAAGAAGTATATTGAATCTTTGAATTGACCGACTGTACTGGCGCTCCGCCCCGACGGCGGAGCGCGCCGAAGACGTAAACAGGTTTAGACATGGCAACGCATCAAGCCACCGAGGCCGCACCGAATACCGGTGCCGAATCGTTGGGGGTCACCAACGGCAAAATCGGCATGTGGACCTTCCTCGTCATGGACGCCATGACGTTTGCAGGGTTCCTGGCCGGCTACGCCCGCCTTCGCTGGTCGCCCGAGAGCGGCTGGCCCAACCCCTATACCGAATTCGGCGTGATCGGCATTCAGCTGACCGCCTTCAACACCTTCGTGCTCATCTGCAGTAGCGTTTCGATGGTCCACGTGCTCTCGGAGACCATCCGAGGCAACATGGACCGCGCGCGCAAGTGGATGCTGGCGACCATCATCGGCGGCCTCATCTTCGTGGGCATTCAGGGCTACGAGTGGACGCACCTGATTTTGGATAAATGGCCCTACTTGGTCGGCGGCGAGGGGGTGGACTACAACACCAACTTCGCGTCCACCTTCCTGAGCCTGACCGGCTTTCACGGTCTGCACGTGTCCGTGGGTGTGATCTACAACCTGATCATCTACCTGGGCATGAAGCGCGGCAAGATCGGCAAGCACAACTCCTCGATCATCGAGATCGCCGGGTTGTACTGGCACTTTGTCGACCTCATCTGGATTCTGGTCTTTACGTTTGTTTACCTCATCTGACGCCACTTCATCGGAGGCAGACCTTCCAGGTCTGGTACCGGGGCGCCAAGCCCCGGCTCCGACGTACCGGCCCGGAACGAAACATCCGAAACCTTCGGTTTTAGAAAATGCAGACACTCGAAGAAGTTGAAGAAAAAAGCTGGTTCGGCATCTCGTGGCTCAAGGCCGACTATATGTGGGTCTGGGTCGCCCTGCTGGTGCTGACCATCGTCGAGGTCATCGTGCCCGAACCCCAGCTGATCGGACTCGCCGAGTTCCCGGATCTGCTGTTTTTCGAGGCGCGCACCCTCCAGGTCATCTCCCTGATCGTGTTGGCCATCGTCAAGACGTTCCTGGTCGCCTGGTACTACATGCACCTTGTTAGCGAGCGCCCCTCGATTATCTTGATTGCGTGCGCTCCGTTCATCTTCTCGGTCTTTTTGACCATCGGCCTGTTCCCTTGGCCGGTATAAGCGCTGCGAGGTGACGGGAGGCACGCTCCCCGAGCCAAGCAAGGACGAACCCATGGGCAGTGTCACAACCACAAGCAACTCGGCCGGCTCCATCGGCCAAAAGGCGCTCGATTACTACCGGCTGGTCAAGCCGGGCATCTTGCGCCTTTTGGTGGTCACCGCCTTCTGCACCATGCTGGTAGCAGCCAGAGGCATGCCTGACCTGTGGCTGGTCTTCTGGACCATCTTGGGCACGGTGCTCATCTGTGGCAGCGCCAACGTGTTCAACATGGTCTGGGATCGCGATATCGATCCCGTCATGAAGCGCACCCAGGAGCGCCCCATCCCCCAGGGCCGCATCGATCCGCAAAACGCGCTCATCTTTGCCGGCGTGCTCGGCTTCTCGGCCGTGCTCATCCTGACCTACTTCGTCAATCCGCTCGCCGCGCTCATGGGCATCTGCGGTCACGCCTACTACGTGATCATCTACACCATGTGGCTCAAGCGACGCACGCCGCACAATATCGTCATCGGCGGCGGCGCAGGCGCCTTCCCCGCCCTCATCGGTTGGGCGGCGGTCACCGGCGACCTGAGCATGACGGCCTGGATCATCTTCGCCATCGTCTTCCTGTGGACCCCGCCCCACTTCTGGGCGCTCGCGCTCTACAAAGACGTCGAGTACCACAAGGCCAATATCCCGATGATGCCGGTGGTGCGCGGAAAGCACGTCACCAAGTTCCAGATGCTGCTCTACACCGCGCTCCTCTTGGGCGCGACCACGCTCCTGGCGATCGTCGGCATGATGGGCATCATCTATCTCGTCGCCTCGGTCGTGCTGGGCGCCGTGTTCGCCTACATGTGCATCCGCACCGCCTTCGACACCACGGACAAGTGGGCCAAGCGCACCTTTGCCTACTCGATTCTGTACCTCGCCCTGCTCTTCGGGGCGATGTCGGTCGACAGCTTCAACACCCACCACTTCACCGAGCACCGCTACCTTGCCGGCATCGAGCAGCAAGCCGAGCGGATGCGCGCGGAACAAGACAAGGAAGAGCTGCGTTCTCTGCATAACGGGGAATTGCCGGCTCCCAAGACGTCGCAGCAGTAATCTGCAGCGCGACGTCGACTCTGTAGTCAATCAGCTAGCTGAACGTGAAGAATAGCCATGGCCGAGCACCAAGAACAGACGACTCCCAACGACGTCAACGAGTCTGCTGAGCCCGCGCGCCCGACCCAGGAAATGGTCGAGAACAACAAGCGCACCGGCAAGAAGATGCTTGCCTTCATCGCGTTCATGTTCTTGGTCGCCGCGGCCTCGATTCCCCTCTACCGCATCGTCTGCGTCGCCATCGACCCGGGCGGCTCGTCGTGGCAAAACGGCGAGACCGACTCGTACGAAGGCGTCACCGTCGACAAGTCGCGCAAGGTCAAAGTGCGCTTTGCCGCCGAGGTCAACCGCCAGCTGCCGTGGCGCTTCGAGCCCACCGAGTACAGCGTGACGGTCCACCCTGGCGAAAAGCGCCTGACCAAGTTCGTCTCGGAGAACCTCGACGGCGCTCGCGCCATCAAGGGCCAGGCGGTCTACGACATCAACCCGCCCGAGGCCGGCCAGTACTTCAAAAAGATCGAGTGCTTCTGCTTCACCGAGCAGACCCTCGAGCCGGGTGAGCAGGTCGACATGCCGCTGTACTTCTGGTTCGACCCGGACATGCCCGACCACATCAAAGAGATTACGCTGGCCTACACGTTCTTCAACGCCGATACGTCGCGAAAGCGTGCCGGCGAGACTGCCGCCATCACACCCGGCAAGTAATCAGCCCCGGCAAGTAGTGGAGGTCTAGAGATGTCCGACAACGTCGAGCAGCACCCGCAAGGAAGCACCGAGGGATTCACCGAGCCGTCCGAAGACGTCAAACGGCGCAACCGAATCACCGGATTCGTCTTCATGTTCATCATCTTCGGAATGATCGCGCTCGCCATGATCGTGCGCGCCTACGGCCAGTGACTCAAAAGACTTCCCGCCGCTTTCAACTCCGCTTCTGGCCCACTCTGGGCACCCTGGTGGGCCTCGCCATCCTGATCAGCCTGGGAACCTGGCAGCTCACCCGCTACCTCGAAAAGCTCGACCTCGAAGCCCAACGCAGCGAACGCCTCGACGAAGACATCGTCGAGGTCGAGTCGCTCGACGCCTTCGAGGCCAACGCCGGCGCCTACAACGCCGTGGCCGTTCGCGGCCGACTCGATCCCCGCTACACATTTCTGTTCAAACACCGCGTACACGACGGTAAGCCGGGCTACTGGCTCGGCGGGGTCCTCCGCTTCGCCGAAGGCGACGGCGGCGTCCTCGTCAATCGTGGCTGGGTTCACCGCGAACACGCCGCCGAGGTCGCCAAGCAGGCCCCTCCGACCCAGACACGCACGTATCTCGGCCTCGTCCACGCCCCCAACCGCATCGTCGCCGACACGGCAACGCGCCAGGCGCTCGAGGCGGGAGAGGTCGAACTGCAGAACAACGTGGTCGAGTGGGACACCTACGACCTCGAAGCCATCGCCGACGCCTTGCCCTACGAGACGCCCGCCGACCCGATGATCGTCGTCCTCAGCCCCGAACACTCCCGCGAGCCCTACCCGATTGCGAGCTTCGACTACGTCACCGAGCCGTACCTGACCTCCGAGCGGCACCTCGGCTACGTCCTCTTTTGGTACGCCACCGCCATCGCGCTGCTGTCGATGTACCTGGCCGCCGGCTTCGGCTACCTGGGCTCCTCGAAACGCCCGCCCCGCCCGGATGCGGACGCCTGACCGTCCCCTCCGGCCCCCGACTTGCGTAGCGTGCTTCGGTACGCGAATTGTTCGGTGCGTGGGCAAATTGCCCTCGTCTGCGAGAGCTGGAAGCACTCGCACAGAATGCACGCGACGGGTTCGGTGCGTGGGCATCTTGCCCTCGTCAGCGAGAGCTGGAAGCTCTCGCACCGAACACATATCGCGAAAGTCTCCCGCGAATCCATTTGGGTGTTCCCGCTTTGGTTGCAGGCCTTGCTGGCTAGCGGCGCCCGCTATTGACGGCGCCCCCAACGGCGGGCGCGAACTACGATTGAGGGGCGGACGAGCTGTAGCTCCCGAGCGAGGCGGTCGTATGGACGACGAGGCACGTGGGCTTTGCTTTCCCACTTGGAGACAGCCGCATGGGTCACATCGAGCAGGGCGGTCGTACACAATCGAAAGCCGATAATCATCACCTGGGACCTTCCTGTGAATCGGCCCCAACACGCCATTCCTGAGTTTTTGACCCCATCGGAGCCTTGAGCGCGACAGTTCTCGTGCCGGAGAACCTCGCGGCCGAGCATACCGCAGGCCCACGCCAACAAAAAAAGACGCCCCGCTCACGCAGGGCGTCTTCTTCTGAGTCATCCATCCTCGACAACCGACGAAGCTACGCCTCCACCGGCTCGACCACGTCGTCGCCGGTCGCGGGGGCGTCGCCCGCCTCGGGTGGCTCGGCCTTGCCCTGCGAGCTGCGCATCGTCGGGCGTACGCGCTCGGCGAGGTCGGGGCGGCCGGCAAGCAGGTACAGTCCGCTCAGAACCTGCGCGGTGCCGCGGTAGGTCTGCTCCCAGCGCTCGACGGTGGCGTCGCGCTTGGCGCGGGCGGCGTGGGCCTGGCGGGTCTCCTCGTCGACCGACTGCAGTGCCTGTTCGAGGGAGTCGCACGCACTCTGGAGCGCGCCGACAATCTTCTGGGTGTCGACGGTGTTGCCAAAGATGTCCTGCTCGACGCGCGGGTTCTTCTCGAGCAAGTGCATGCTGTTGCGCGCGAACGTCAGCAAATCGTCGGGCGCCGACGGCGGAGTGGACGCGAGCCCGTATTCGTCGGCGGCCTCTTCGTCGAAGGCGGTCTGCACGGCCCCGCGTCCCTTGTACATGCGGTCGCGAAGTTCACCGACCTGGGCGTCTCGCCGGTCGCGCGCCCGACCGTCGTCGGCCATCTCCTCGGTCAACTCGAGCTCGGTCTGGCTCATCTCGACGGTCATCGCCTCGAGGCGCGCCATCAATACCTCGGGCAGCGCCGCGAACAGGCCATCGATATACGAGTCGTACGAGCTGTACTT
The DNA here is from genome assembly GCF_006517175.1 of Persicimonas caeni. Taxonomy (NCBI): domain Bacteria; class Deltaproteobacteria; order Bradymonadales; family Bradymonadaceae; genus Persicimonas; species Persicimonas caeni. The sequence goes on from NZ_CP041186.1 coordinate 954,618, forward strand.
CTGGTCCAGCTCGGCTTCGACATCCGCCTGATTGACGCTCACTGACGACTGCACGAAACGATTCCACTGGACGCGATTGGCGACCTGGGTGCTGATTTCTGCCATAACATCCCTCCAAGGTGTTAGGGTGTACCCACAGGGAGCGCACGACGCCGGAACGGCGTTCGCGCCGAGCGCAGACGCCTCGCCTACGGCTCCCAAACCATGTTGCTTCCAAGTAACCCGACTATAGAAGCTCCCGGATGACCTCGCCACCCCGGATCGCGATTTTTTCGCCGAACTTGCCTTCCGGCTCACAAAGATGGCCTCGGATTTTTCTCCCGGGCCTTCTTTGTCAGCCAGAAGCCCTGGGAGAAACCGCCGAGGCCTCGTTTGTCACAAAGAACGCCTCTCCGGCCGCGCCCGACCGTTCGGCGAGAGAAAGATGGTGTGGGAGATTCTCGGCAGACGATCTTTGGCAGCAAGAAGGCTCGGGAGAAAAATCCCGGGCCTTCTTTGTCAGCCAGAAGCCTCGGGAGGCTGCGGGCGAGCGGGTTTGGCGTGCGGGAAGAGGGTTTCGCGCTCTCGGAGCAGCTCGGCGGCGATGCTGATGGCGATTTCCTCGGGGGTGTTGCTCGTCATCGGGAGCCCGATGGGCGCGTACACGCGCTCGAAGAGCGCCGGGTCGACGCCGGCGGCCGCCAGATCCTCGCGGATCTTGGCGAGCTTCGCCTCGCTGCCCATCACGCCGACATAGGGGAAGGGGCCGTCGAGGGTGCCCAGAAGCGCGCGCACGTCGCCGGGTTGGCCCATCGTCATGACGATCACGTGGGTGAGCTCGGGGTGGTCGATGTGCTCGCCGGCCTCGGCGAAGTCGTCGACGGCGACCTTGTAGCGGGCGTGGTCGTTTTCAACGAAGGTGAAGACGTCGTCGCGGGTGTCGAAGATGGTGACCTCGTAACCCAGATTCGCGAGCACGCGCGACAGCGCCAGCCCACAGTGGCCGCCGCCGATGATGGCGGCGCGCTTCCAGTTGAGGAGCTGCTCTTCGTAGAGCCAGGCGCCCTCATCTTGGACAAGCCGAATGGGCGCACGCTCGCGGCTGATGGTCGCTTCGTCGACCAACCGCACGCCAAAACTGCCCACCTGAAGCAGCCCCGGCTCGTCGCGCTCGAGGCGCGCGACGACCTCGCGCAGCACCTCGAGGTCGCGGTCGGGTTCACATACGAAATAGACGTTGGTCTGATGGCCGGCGCAGATGAGGCCGGACTTGTCGCCCTTGCCCTTCGCGCGGTGGTAGAGCACCTGAAAGTCGGGCGCGAAGTCGCCCTCCGAGAGCGCCTCGACGCCCATCTCGCTGATGTCGGCCTCCATCACGCCGCCGCCGATGGTGCCGCCGGTGGTGCCGTCGGGGCGAACGAAGATCTTGGCGCCGCGCGTGCCCGGCGAATGGGCCGTGTTGTCGGCCACCAGCCCCACAAAGGCGGGCTCGCCGGACTCGAGATGTTCGAGAAGTGTCGTCCAGAACTGCATACTGCCCTACTCCGCGACGATGGGCGCGGCCGATTCTTCGTCGGTGCTGCTCACGCTCGTAGCGTCCCCGCCGCCGAGCACGTGGCCGTGCAGGCCCATGAGCACCTTTTCGGGGGTGATGGGCGCGTCGAATTCGTAGTCACGTTCGGCAAACGCGCGCATGGCATCGCGAATGGCGAAGTACACCCCGATGCCGTACATCAGCGGCGGCTCGCCGACGGCCTTCGAGCCGCGCGGGCCCGACGGGTTGTCGATGGTGCGCATCTTGACCTGCATGTCGTCGGGGAGCGCATAGACGTCGGGCGCCTTGTAGGTCGACAGCGCGTTCGACAGCAGCCGCCCCTCTTCGTCGTAGGCGAGCTCCTCGAGCGTCATCCAGCCCAGGCCCTGGGCCAGGCCGCCTTCGATCTGGCCCAGGTCGACGACCTCGTTGATCTGGCGGCCCAGGTCGTGGACCACGCGCACCGTGTCGATGTCGTAGCGCCCGCGCAGACAGTCGACCGTCACCTGGGTGATGGCCGTGCCGTAGACGTGATAGGCGAACGGGCGCCCCTTCTCCTCGTCGGTGTCGAAGTGGATGCCCGGCGTGGCGTAGAAGCCGTGCGCCGACAGGCCCACGCGGTTGATATAGGCGTGGTTGACCACCTTCTCCCAGGTCCAGTCGGTCTCCTCACCGTCGACGAGGACCGTCTCGTCGACGATGGAGATCTGGTCGGGCTCACAGTCGATCTCCGGGGCGAGCATCGTTCGGAAGCGATCCAAGATCTCGTTCGTCGCCAAGATGGTCGCGTTGCCGTTCAGGTCGGTCGTCGCACTCGCCGCGCTCGGCGACATATTGGCGATGCGGGTGGTGTTGGTCGACTCGATCTTGCAGCGCTCGCGCGCAATGCCGAACTCGGCGGCGGCGATCTCGGCGATATTCGTCGTCACGCCCTGCCCCATCTCGACGCCGCCGGTCGACACGCTCACGCTGCCGTCGGTGTAGATGTGGACGAGCGCCGACGCCTGGTTCAAAAAGATCTTGGTGAACGAGATGCCAAAGCAAATCGGCATCACCGCCAGACCCTTCTTGGTGGTGTCGTGGCTGGCGTTGTACGCCTCGACCGCCTCGCGCATGCCGGCGAGGTCGAACGTCTCGACCGCGTCGTCCCAGCAGGCCTTGGCCTGCGCACTCTCGACGGTCTGGCCGTACGGAAAGACGTCGCCGTCGGTGAGCAGGTTTTCGTACTGGAGCTCCTCGCGGCCCATGCCCATCGCCTCGGCCGCCTTGGCCAGCGCCGACTCGACCACGAACATCGCCTGCGGGCCGCCGAAGCCGCGAAACGCGGTGTGCGGCTGCAGGTTCGTGCGACACGGCGCCGCGTAGATGCGCGCGTTGGGAATGGCGTACGAGTTGGTCGCGTGAAAGAGGCTGCGCTCGAGCACCGCGGTCGACAGGTCGGCCGCCGCGCCCGAGTTTTGGTACATCTTGCAGTCGAACGCCTCGATGGTGCCGTCCTCGCGCAGGCCGATCTTGAAATCGGCCGAGTACGGGTGGCGCTTTCCGGTCATCTGCATGTCGTCGAGGCGATGCAGCACCAGCTCGACGGGCTTTCGCAAGATGCGCGCGGCCATCACGACCATGCACGCCCAGTGGGTCGCCTGGTCTTCCTTGCCGCCAAAGCCGCCGCCCAGGCGTTTGACGTCGATCTCGATCTTGTGGTGGGGCACCCCGCAGATGCGCGCACACGACTTCTGGACCGCGTACGGACTCTGCGTCGACGAGAAGCACTTGACCCGGTCGCCCTCCTCGGGGATGGCGCGCGCCCGGTTCGTCTCCAGATACAGGTGCTCCTGCCCGGCAATCTCGCACTCGCCCTCGACGATGACATCACAATTCTCGAAGGCGGCGTCGACGTCGCCCAACGAGAAGGTGCGCGGCGTGTCGATAAAATGCCCCTTGGCGTGCGCTTCGCGCGGGTCGACCACGATCGGAAGCTCGTCGACCTCGATATCGACCAGCTCGACCGCCTCCCGGGCAATCTCGGGCGTCTTCGCCACGACAAACGCCACGGGCTGCCCGATATAGCCGACCTTGTCCTCGGCGAGCAGCACCTCACCCTTGAGAATCGGCCCGATTTCGTTTTCGCCGGGGATATCCTCGGCGGTAAAGACCGCCACCACCCCATCGGCGGCGAGCGCGCGGCTCACGTCGAGCTTGCGAATGTCGCCGTGGGCGAACGGGGAGCCGACGACGGCGGCGTGGAGCATCCCGTCGGGCGCCGGGTTATCGTCGACGTAGAGGGACTCGCCGCGGGTGTGAAACGGTGCGTCTAGGTGCTTGCTCATGGGGTTTGGGGGCTCGGTTTTCGGGGTTTCGGGATTTCGGCGACGGCGCAGAGAGTCAGCTTGCCAGCTCGGCAAAGCGTACGCGCTCGGGGTAGCACTCGGTGAAGTGCGCGATCAGGAACTGGCGCACGAGCAAGCGCTTGTAGTCGGCGCTGCCCCGTACGTCGCTGATCGGGCTCGCCTCGCCCATCGCAATCTTCGTCGCCTCGCGCACTGTGTCGCAGTCGATCGTGCGGCCCACCAAAAACTCGCAGGTCTCCTCGAGATACAGCGGCGTCGGCGCGACCCCGCCCATCGAGATGCCCACCTCTTCGATGACGCCATCCGCGCTGGCTTCGCAGCGAAACCCGCTGCAAACCGTGGCGATGTCGAGCGCCTTTCGCTTCGACAGCTTCTCGAAGTTGATGCGCGTGGCGTCGGTCCCCTCGGGAAAGACAATCTCGGTGATGAGCTCGGCGGGACGCCGGTCGAGGACCTTGTAGTCCAAAAAGAAGTCCTTCATCGCGACTTCGCGCTCGGCCTCCCCGTCGCTCAGCACCAGCCGCGTGCCCAGGGCGAGCAGCATATTGGTCATGTCGCCGATGGGAGAGGCGTTGACGATATTTCCGCCCAGAGTCGCCCGGTTGCGGATATGCAGCGAGGCGATCAGGAACATGAAGTCGTCGATGCGCGGGATGAGCCCCTGGATGCCCTCGTCGGCGCGAAACTCCTCGAAGGTCGTCAGCGCGCCCACGCGAAACTCGCCTTTCTCGCGGCGGACGCCACGCATCAACGGCAGGTGATTGAGCATCTTGACGCTCGCACCGGGGATGCGCTCGCCCTGCTGGACGTAGATATCGGTGCCGCCAGCGACGAAAAAGTCGGTGATGTCCCCGTCGTGCTCGAGCTCGGGCGCTTCGATCTGGCGAAGGCGCTCGGGCATCTCCGTGAAATAGGCGGGAAGCATCTCGGCGTCGACGAGCGCGCTGACGCGATCATCGGCGGCCCAGATATCGGCCCACGGGCCGCTCTCGCCGAATTTGTCGACCAGGCTCTCGCTGGCGCGGTTGATGGAGGCATAGCCCGTGCAACGGCAAAGGTTGCCGCTGATGGCTCGCTGCATGCCCTCCAAAGTCGGCTCGCCCTGCTCGGCCATCAGGTACCAGGTCATCGAGACGATAAAGCCCGGCGTGCAGTAGCCACACTGGGTGCCGCCGAAGTCGACCACCGCCTGTTGAACGGGCGACAGCCCCTCGAGGTTGATGCCCTCGATGGTCACCACGTGCCGCCCCTGCATCTCGCCGAGCGGAACAAGGCACGAGGTCACCGGCTCGTAGCGTACGCCGTCGCCGTCGAGGCGCCCGATGAGGATGGCACAGGCGCCGCAGTCGCCCTCTTTGCAGCCCTCTTTGGTGCCGACCAAGTGCTCGTGTCGGCGCAGGTAATCGAGAACCAAAAGCCCCTGCGGGGCGTCGGTCGATACAAGTTGGTCATTCAGCCAAAATTCAGTCGTCGCCATGGTTATCCGTGAGCGAGAGATTCCGATGCTTTTTTGCACGCCGACGACCATAACAAACGGGGTTTAGAAGCGCCACCGTACGCCGGCCATCGCACCGCCGCGAAGCGGGGTCGCCTCCAAGCTCACGGCGGCATCCGACGGGCGCCGCTCGGGCGACACAAGACGCCACAAGCCCCAGCTCGCCAGACCGAGGCCGGCGGCGATCGAGCCGTACCCGGCGACGCGAGCGACAGTCACCTCGGACTCGGCCTGCTCGAGCTCGGCCTGGTCGGCGAACGTAATGACTGTGACGCCATCACAATCGGCCGCGCTCGTCCCGTAATCGGTGTCGGGCGAGCACTCGACCTCGAGGGCGCGGTTTTCGGCCGCCAGCGCCACCCAGGTGCCCACGCCGACCACCGCGACGCCGCCGCCGACGAGCGACCAGCCCAGCCAATCCGTCTCGCCGGCGTCGTCATCGACCACCGGAAGCTCACCGTCGCCCACGTTCTGGCGGTATTGCGGCAACACCCGCGCCAGCCCACGGCTGATGGCCCGCTCGTCGGTATTATCACTCCAGACCGCCTCGCCATGCGACTCCACGCGAACGAAGAGGATGGACTCCTCTGCTTCGGTGGCCGCCGAGCGGGTCACGCCCAGCACCCGCGGCGCACCGCTCCAGAACGCGACCAGCCGAAGATACGCCTCGGCCTTGCGACGCTGGCGATAGTCACCGCTGGTCATGACCACCGACAGCGGGTCCTCCGACGACACCGGCGCGACCACCTTTTGCCCCTCGGCGAGCTCGAGCTTCCACACCGGCGCCGTCGACCCACCACAATCCATCGTGACCATGTACTCGACGCCGGCGGCGACCGGATAGGGCCGCTTCTCGACCGGACTTCCGTTGATGAACGCGGTGCAGTCCTTGCCGTCGATCATCTCGACCTCGAGGGTGGCGCCCCCCTTGGCGAGCTCCTTTCTCTGCTCTTTGATGAACCGAATGATTGTGGGCGGCGAGGTTGCCGCCGACGGCTCCAGCCCCGGCAACGACTTGACCAAGAGCTGCGCGACGGCCTTGGCATTGTCTTCTTGGCCGAGGTTTTTGTACGCCCGAATCATGACCAAACCGGCCTGATAGATCTGGTCGGCAAAGTCAGGCCGCCTGGCCAAGACCTCAGGATTGGCCATCCCCATGTCGAACACCGGCGACAACTTGGCGATCGCGGCCTCGTTGCCCTTGTAGAAGAACTGCTCGACGCCGTCGGCGATGACGTTCGCCAGCCCCGAGAACTTCGAGGCCACCGCCGCCCGCGGCACAGCCACCTTGCGCTCATCGAGCACCGCCTCGAGCCGATCGCCCATCATCACGTCGAACCTCGCCCCGTCCAGAAGCCCCGACACCGTCTGCATCACCCCACCGGAGTGCGCCCCCTCGTCGAGCGCGACCACCGCCACCCGGTGCTGCACCTCATCATCCGCAGCCACCGGCGGCGCCGCGACGACGACAGCCGGCACGAGCCCCGCCACGGCGACCAATATCCACATCCAAATCTTCATCATCATCTCGTCCACCTAAGAGTACAGTTGTTCGTGCCCCTCATTACGGTTTTCGGCAAAAAGCCCCAAATCGTTGCGTACTTTTTGAAAAAAGTTTTGCTCTACACACAAAAATCGGCCCGTGAACACTGTCACGGGCCGATTCTTGGAATGCTGCGAATTGTGGTTCTCTGTTTGGATCTTTCGGGCGGGATGAGTGTTCACCGAGCCCTTATGGAGTTCGAAACGACCTCGATGCGAGCGCTTCTAGCTCTCGATGAGCCGGGCGAAGTCGTGGTTCAGGAGCCTCCACAGTACTTGTCACCAGTCGGACCGCCACACGAGATACTGCCGGGACATTGAGCGCCGAGAGAGCAAGCGTAAGAACATCGGTCTGTAAGCGTCCCTACCTGCTCACAACGTCCATCGTCCTGCCCCGAAACCCCACAGTCCGCATTCGACGCACAGGAAGTATCCTGGACCAAATCCACCACCGCTTCACACGTCGTCATCGACTCGACGATACCGCAGTAGCTATCCTCCGGTGCTCCCGACACACTGGCGCGAGTAATCACCACCGCTCCGTAGGGACGACTACACCCACTCGACACCGTCTTCAAACAATACCCATCCGGCAACGCCGTCCCATCGAAATTCATCTCGATGCACGCATGGTTCGCCACACACTCACTATCCGCCTTGCACTTCCCACACGTCCCGACCGTGCCACGCTCGGTCTGCGTGCACGTGTTCGTCGCCGGGTCGCACGAGTACTCACCACACGCCGTCTCATCGTCGACCGTACACTCCACACACGTTCCACCGGCACACACCCCGGCGCCATCCACGCTCGCGCACTGACTGTCGTCGTCGCAGGGCACGCACTCGTTGCTCGCACTGCACTTGGCCGCCCCGGGCGCATCACAATGCCCGTCGCTCAGGCACTCCACACACTTGCCTGCGCCGACATCGCATACCGCAGAGTGGCACTGGCCGTCTTCATAACAGTCCACACACTCGTTGCTGGGACTGCATATCCCGATCGTGCAGTCGCCATCGCGCAGACACGCCACGCACTCACCGCTCGCCTCGTCGCACACCGGCGTCGGATGGGCGCACGTCTGGCCGCACGGGCCACTATCGGGCTCCACGTCTTCTTCGACATCCTGCGGGCGGGTGTCCTCGGGGCCCGAGTCGGCCGCGTCGGGCGTGAGTTCGGCGTCGGAAGCGTCCGCGCTCGTCACCTCTGCGTCTCGCTCCTGGACCGTTCCGCCGTCGAAACAAGCGGCGAGGACCAGGCAACACATGCAAATGACGCCGAGGAGTGCTCTTCGTGTGCTCGCAGACATGTCATTCATCCTCAAAAGCAACTCGTCCCCCTCGCGCGAGGACGAAAGATTGTCGTTCAACCCACGCTACGGATTGGGCGAAGTGAAAGAAATGCGAGGCGGTGACTCCTTTCGGCCAGCCAAGGCTCTCGGTCAAAACACAACTCTGAGCCGAGTCTTTACCCAGCGAACAGCGCCTTTCGATATGGGGGTCACTGCTCAAGAGCCTCCACAGTACTCGTCTCCCGTTGGCCCATTACATGTTCTACCCGACGGACAGTCATCACTAGTACCACAGGAGTAGGTGCAGCGATTTGAAAACGCCCCCACCGTTTCACATCGCCCATCTCCTCGATTAACGGCGCCGCACTCGGAGTCGTTTCCACCGGCACATTCAGTACTATCGAGAAAATCACGAACTGCCTCACAACTCGTAACAGATTCGGCAATTCCGCAGTATTCGTCTTCGGGGGCACCTGACAGGCTTGCACGAGTAATCACAACCGCTCCGTAGGGACGACTACACCCACTCGACACCGTCTTCAGACAATACCCATCCGGCAACGCCGTCCCATCGAAGTTCATCTCGATGCACGCATGGTCCGCCACACACTCACTGTCCGCCTTGCACTTCCCACACGTCCCAACCGTGCCACGCTCGGTCTGCGTACACGTGTTCGTCGCCGGGTCGCACGAGAACTCACCACACGCCGCCTCATTGTCGACCGTACACTGCACACACGTGCCGCCGGCACACACCCCGGCGCCATCCACGCTCGCGCACTGGCTGTCGTCGTCGCAGGGCACGCACTCGTTGCTCGCACTGCACTTTGCCGCCCCGGGCGCATCACAATGCCCGTCGCTCAGGCACTCCACACACTTGCCTGCGCCGACATCGCATACCGCAGATTGGCACTGGCCGTCTTCATAGCAGTCCACACACTCGTTGCTGGGACTGCATAGCCCAATCGTGCAGTCGCCATCGCGCAGACACGCCACGCACTCACCGCTCGCCTCGTCGCACACCGGCGTCGGATGCGCGCACGTCTGGTCGCACGGGCCACTATCGGGCTCCACGTCTTCTTCGACATCTTGCGGGCGGGTGTCCTCGGGCCCCGTGTCGGCCGCGTCGGGCGTGAGCTCGGCGTCGGAAGCGTCCGCGCTCGTCACCTCGGCGTCGCGCTCCTGAACCGTTCCGCCGTCGAAACAAGCGGCGAGGACCAGGCAACACATGCAAATGACGCCCAGGAGTGCTCTTCGTGCGCTTTCAGACATGTCATTCATCCTCAGAGGTAACTCGTCCCCCTCGAGCGAGGACGATAGATTGTCGTTCAACCCACGCCACGGCTGGGGCGAAGTGAAAGAAATGCGAGGCGGTGACTCCTTTCGGCCAGCCAAGAATCTTGATCTAAAATACAATTCTGAGCCGAGCCTTTACCCAGCGAACAGCGCCTTTCGGTACAGTTACGCTGTTCAAGAGCCTCCACAGTACTTGTCGCCAGTCGGACCTGCACACGAGATACTGCCGGGACACCTCGCTCCCGTAGTGCATGAATATGTGCAGCGGTTGGACAAACCTAGAACGGTTTCGCAACGACCATCAGACTCTCCATTCAACCCACACTCCGCGTCAGTTCCATTCGGACATGCGACGTTATCAATGAGATCAAGTACAGCATCACAAGTAGTTACTGATTCATTTACGCCACAATAGTTTTCACTAGTTGCCCCAGATAGGCTCTCGCGGTCCACGATACCCGTGTAAGGCTCCACACACCCACTCGACATCGTCTTGAGGCAATACCCATCCGGCAACCCCATCCCCTTGAAGTTCATCGGCACACACCGATGTCCCGAACCACACTCACTGTCCGCCTTGCACTTCCCACACGTCCCGACCGTGCCCCGCTCGGTCTGCGTGCACGTGTTCGTCGCCGGGTCGCACGAGAACTCGTTGCACGCCGCCTCATTGTCGACCGTACACTGCACACAGGTCCCACCGGCACACACCCCGGCGCCATCCACGCTCGCGCACTGACTGTCGTCGTCGCAGGGCACGCACTCGTTGCTCGCACTGCACTTGGCCGCCCCGGGCGCATCACATTGCCCGTCGCTCAGGCACTCCACACACTCGCCCGGGTTGGTTTTGCACACCAGCCCGGTACCGCACTGGCCGTCTTCATAGCAGTCCACACACTCGTTACTGGGACTGCATATCCCAATCGAGCAGTCGCCATTGACCAGACACGCCACGCACTCACCGCTCGCCTCGTCGCACACCGGCGTCGGATGCGCGCACGTCTGGCCGCACGGGCCACTATCGGGCTCGACGTCTTCTTCGACATCCTGCGGGCGGGTGTCCTCGGAGCCCGTGTCGGCCGCGTCCGGCGTGAGCTCGGTGTCGACCGTATCCGAGACATCCTCGCTTTCGACGCCGGTATCACGGCTGTCGTAGTTGCCAGGGTCACTGCAGGCGGAAGAGAAGAGAACAAACAAACATCCAACAATCAGCGTCAAAACAGGCGCAGTTCTGCCAAGCATAGCTCCGTCCATTCGGCAAATTTACGTGAACTCCCCCCGTCGCATGTAGCGGGACTACGGGGATTCATCTGTGATGGTACCCGCGTAGGATACTCAGAAGCGCAGCTCGAGTTCAACCCCCATCCCGCCGTTCGCGTCGAACGTCGCGCGAAGCTCCGGCGAGGTGACCTGGGAAGTTGCTCGCGCCGGGGCTTCGGCGCCAGCCAGGCGGTAGATGCCCCAACCAAGTGCGCTGATGCCGACGGCGCTCAAACCTGCGCCGACAACGCGGTAAGTCGTGACGCCCGTACGCTTCTGGTCGAACTGCTCGGCGCTCAGTTGGCTATAAGCATCGACGCCTGCGCAACCTGACTTGTCGGCGTTCGACTGATTGGAGCAGCGCAATCTCTCGGCTTCTCCCTCGGCATAGACCAACGAGGCGATTCCTCCGGCGACCAGAGCAGTCCCGCCGCCGACGAGCGACCAGCCGAAGACGTCGGCCTCGCTTGTGGTGTGGTCTTCGCTCTGGGCGAGTTGCTGGCGCAGACGCTGCTCGAGCACGGCGACGTTTTCGACATCGGGAGCGCCGGCCAGCTGATCGCGGTAGTCATCGAGGACGTCGAGGGCGAGTTGTAATTCCCCCATCTTCTCGAGCACGAGAATGCGCCGGTGGATGAAGCGAGGCTGGGGTTCGGCGCGGTAGGCCAACTCGAGCAGCTCGAGCGCCTCGTTATATTTACCGACCTGCTCGGCCTCCATGGCTCTCTGGAAATGCCCGTCCGCTGTGGGCCCCGCGGCAAACGCCAAACCGGCAATCAGCAGACCAGCGATGGTCAACATCAAGATTCGCATGTATCGCAACATGATATTTCAACTCCGCACTGTGAAGAGGCTCACTGGCATTCTTGGGTTCGCTGAACGACACTGCTGTCACACTCGTACCAGGAACAGGAATCTAAGGCGCAGTTCGTACCAACTGATGAACAGATCTGGTAATCCCCCGTGGCACCGCACCCCCAGAGGTTATTCGAGACCCAGCCGGCAGTTCCCGTACATTGCTTACCCACGTTGAGTTGCTGACAAGAGGCCCCGGTATTCGTCCACCGGTAGTCGATGGTGCCATCGCAGTCGTAGTCCCAATCCTCAACTTGGACTGCATAGGGATCTGGGCCCATAGGTTGGTCAAACCAAGCCGTTTGACCTGGATAAGCGTCTGCAACCGCGTCGTTACAGTCGGTTGAATTCCCTCCACCAGGTCGAACGTCGGTCCAAGTCGCAGTGGACGTGCCACATCCGGTTGACGCGGTAGGCATCGTGCAGGACGGGCGCCCACCAGAAGCACCAGCGGAGAAGCCATCGCCATCACAGTCGATGTACCAAGTCTTGACGTCGACTGCTGTACTGTCATCGACGCGCCCATCGCAGTCATTATCCACGCCGTCGCCACACATCTCGTCGGCATTTGGGTGAACCGCAGCGACCGTGTCGTCACAATCACCCGCGTTTTCGCTGCTCAAGTAACCATCTGGCAGTGTGCCGTCCGTACAAAGCGTCTGCACACCTCCCGTGGTGTAGCCGTCACCATCCGAGTCGACATAGCCGCTCACCGAAATGTATTTTGCCGAATCGTTATCATCGCAATCAGTATCGTCGCTGACGTAGCCCGAGGGCGGTTCACAAGCGATTGTCGAGACGCTGGGATCGCCAAAGCCATCGCCGTCGCTGTCGGCAAACCAAGTGGGAGCATCGACGGCGTCATCCTCATCGGTCGCACCATCGCAGTCATTGTCAATCCCATCGCCGCAAAGCTCATCGATGGGGGTTCCGGGCGTCGCGTTGCATGATGCGGTCTGGTCGTCGATGCACTCATACTGACCTGTCGCCTGACAGGCTCCCACGCCGACAGTGCATTCTCCGGACAAGAACCCATTGTCGACCTCACCGTCGCAGTCGTTATCAACTCCGTCACACAGCTCAGCGGTTGGCTGACAGACGTCTTCGGCACGCACATCTAGAGCGACATCATTCTCGCGCACATCTAGATGCGCGGTATCTTCGGCGGCTACCGTAGTATCTGTTGTGGCGGCGTCCTCCTCATCGCTGTCTCGAGATGACTCGCCGTCCCGGACGTCGCTGGCATAGACTGCAGCGTCGGTTTGACGGGCGTCACTTCCCGCGTCGAAGCATCCCCAAGCCGCCCACAGCATGACTTGCGAGATCGTCAAAAGTCGCAAAACACTCCAAAATCTTTGCATAGCTCGGCCCTCCCTTAGTGGCACTCTTGAGTCTTGGAAACGACACTGTCGTTACAGTACGACGGGTTGAAAGAGCAGTTCTGGTAATCCGCGGTCTGCCCACAAGACGGCGTATAGTCAGCGACCCAGCCTGAGCTGTCCTCGCTGCTAAGTCCGCAATTGCCGCAACTAGCGCCGTCGGAAGTGAATCGCTTGTCGACATACCCATCGCAGTCGTAGTCCCACTTTTCGTTGTAGTTCGCGCCAGTCATTGGTCCCGAGAAGTAGCTCGTCTGACCCGGGAAGGCGTCCGCCATGTCGTCGTTGCAGTCGACGTTGCTTTGAGACGTCGGACGTGTCTGGGTCCAGTCAGGGTTCGTCGTCGAGCAGCCAGGGTTGACGGTCGGTTTGTCGCAGGAGAGGACGCTGGCGACCGTATCAGCCGCAAACCCATCCCCATCGCAGTCGACGTACCAGGTGACCGCATCATCCGCAGTGGACTCGTCGGTGGTTCCGTCGCAGTTGTTGTCTTTGCCGTCGCATACCTCGGTGATGCTGGGGTTTGCGGAGGCGTCCGCGTCGTCACAATCACCGGCCCTTTCGGAGGCCACGTAGCCGTCGGGCAGTGTGCCATCGGTGCATAGTGTCTGCTCGCTGCCTGCCGTATAACCGTCGCCGTCTTGGTCGGCCCATCCGCTGACGAGCGTATACAAACCCGCGTCAGTGTCGTCACAATCGGTGTCGTTGGCGACGTAGTCGGCGGGCTGCTCGCAGGCCGTCGTCGAGACGGCCGCATCGCCGTAACCATCTCCGTCGCTGTCGGCGTACCAGGTCGCCGCTCCGGGCGCGTCCTCTTCGTCGGTCTCACCGTCGCAGTCGTTGTCGACTCCATCGGAGCAGACTTCGTCGGCCGGCGTCCCCGGCGTGGCGTTGCATTCGGTGGTGCCGTCCTGCGCACACACGTATGTTCCGTCGGACTCACACGCGCCCACGCCCACCGAGCAGGACGTGCCCAGGTCGAAATCCTCGTCGACCTCGCCATCGCAGTCATTGTCCAGCGCGTCACACAGTTCGACGCCTCCGTTCGAAGGCTGACACGATTCGACGTCCTCCTGCGTCTGGCTGTCCTGCAACTCGGCGTCCCGCTGCGACTCGCCATCGGTCCCAGTATCCACAGGCTGCTCCGCATCTTGCGGGTCGGCGTCCGGTAGGCTGCCGTCTTGCTCGGCCAGGCCCCCCGTGTCCTTGTCCTTGTCGACGATCGCTCCTCCGTCGAAGCAGGCACCCGCTCCCAGGCACCAGATCCAAATACACAGCAATCCCAGTCGTCTCATTACTCGTCCTCGACTCCACGAAGATGTCTCGTTTGCCTCAGTAATGGGGGCGGAGCCACTGACCAGGCACGACCGCCCCTCTCATTACGGTTTTCGGCAGAGCACCCCGATTCGTTGCGTCTTTTTTGGAAAAAACTTTTCAGCCCGCGAACAAAAACGGCAACAACCCCCTGAGCTCACGCACTTTTTCAAGATCCAAAAAATCTTGGATCATTTTCGTTTCTCTGTTTGGCTCGAAGCCGGATCATGGCAGGTCGAGCTGGGGCGGGACGACGGCGGTCGACCGCGAGGAGTCCCCAGAAATGACGGTTCTGTTTCCACGGCGGAGGGGTGGCGTGACGGGTGTATTCAGATTAGACGAGGAAAATTGTGGAAATAGCCACGAATTTTTGACAAGGTAGGGGTTAGGTTTTCACTAAGACTGCCAATCCTTGGGATGATGTAGATGGAGATTCGAGCAATGAACCGGTGGGCGCTGTTGTGTATCGCGCTGTGCCTTGGTGCAGCAGGCTTGAGCGGATGTTCCGACGACGACGACACGAACAACGTCACGATCGATCCGAACCCCGACACGTCGACTCCCGACACCCGCCAGCCGGATACGGGCGATGTGGGGGAGGACGTCGCTGAGGACGTCGGCGACGACGCCACGGATACGGACGACGCCGGAGGCGACGCGGACACCGGCGAGCAGGTCGGGGATCTGTGTGAGGTGGTCAATGACCTCGGTCTGATCGAGGCCAATGGCGGTGCGACAGCTACCGGCACGACCTCGGGAGGCACGAACCTCATCAACCCGTCGTGCGGCTCGGATGACGTGCGCGAAGTTGTCTATCAGTTCAGCGTCGACGCACCGGCGCGCGTCACTGCCCAGGTGCAGTCCCAAGACACCGACAACTGGACGCTGGGGCTCTACAGCGGCGACTGTGACAACCCTCAGCGCGTCAAATGCGAGGACGTCAACGCCGACGTCTTTATCGCCGAGCCGGGCGTGACCTACTTCCTGTCGGTCGAGCCGCGTGACGTCGAGGACGCTTCGTTCTCGCTGTCGCTTTCGATGACTCAAATCGCCTGCGCGCCCATGGGCTCGACCGAGTGCGACGGCGAAAGCGTGGTGCGCTGCGAGAGCGGGTTCACCGAAGTCACCTACAGTTGCGCCTACGCCTGTGACAGCGGCGCCTGCGGTGCCGATATCTGCGACAACGCCATCGAGGTCACAGGCGCCGGCTCGCACAACTTCACCGGCTCGTATACCGGTTATGGAAACGACTTTAACTTCCAGAACCGCGACGACTGCACCAGCGCCAGCGTCGGCGTCAACACGCCGGGCCAAGACCTGGTCTTCTACCTGCCGGGCCTCAGCCAAGGTCAAACCTTGACGATTGACGCCGCTGCCGACGACTTCCAAGAGGGAATCTTCGTCTTCGAAGGCGCCTGTTCCCAGCAAGCGCCCTGTGCTGCCGGCAACCTCGTCGTCAACGGAATCCTCGACTGGACCGTCGACGCCGACGGCGACTACTACGTGGTGGTCGACCTTCTCGAGCAGCAGACTGGCAACTTTGACATTACGATTACCCGCTAAGCGAAAGCCTCAAACGGACTTCAGGATTTAGCCGTGACCAAGTCAACCAAGCTCGCATTCGTCTGCATCTTCGTGCTGCTCTTCGCCGCCTGCGGTGATGATGGCGACCTCAACAACGGCCCGGGCATCCCGCCCGCCGATAGCGGTACCGGAGAAGACACGGGCGTCGACGCCGACATGGGCGTCGACGTCGGCCCCGATGCTCCCGACCCCGACACCGGCGATCCCGATACTGGCGATCCTGACACCGGCGGCACCGACGCAGACACCGGCACGCCGGCCGAGGGCGCGAGTTGCACGAGTCCCACGGATCTGGGCAGTCTGGCGGCCGGCCAAGAGCACGTATTCGACACGAGCCTGCTCGAGCCGGCGTCGACACTCGACACGAGCTGCGATCTCGGCTCGACCGGCTCCGGGGTGCGCGTGTTCGCCCTCCAGGTCGACGTCACCTCCCGCGTGGAGTTCTGGACCAGCTTGAGCCCCTCACGCCTCGACCTGCGTGATGGCGGCTGCTCGAGCCCCACCGAAGTCATCACGTGCACCGACGGCGGCACCTACACCGCCACACTCGAGGCAGGCAAGACCTACCATCTGGCCGTCTGGGGCGACTTCAATGTCGGCGACTTCCAGATGCGCGCCAACGTCCAAGAGGCCCTGTGCAACCCGAGCGAGCCTAACTGGTGTGACAGCGGCGAACTCAACGAGTGCAACCGCGGCACGAGCATCAACACCTACGCCTGCGCGGCGAGCACGTGCGCCGACGGGGCGAGCTGCAGCGGCGATGCCTGCTCGGCGGCGACCGCCGTCGATTTGTCGGCGGGCACCGCGGTCACCGTCTCCGGCGACACCGGCGGCTACACGGGCACCTGGACCTCCAATCAAATGACCAACTGCGGGTTCAGCCAGGGCGCCAGCGGACTCGACACGCCGTATGCCGAGATGTTCTTCGAGGTCAGCGGCCTGCAACGAAACGACCAGCTCGTCGTCGAATCAACCAGCCAGGGCGACTACGCGTTCTTCGTGCTCGACGCCTGCGGCGCCACCGAATGTTTGGCGGCGGTCGACGATTCCGACACCGGTGCGCAGCGCCTCGACTGGCGTATTCCGCAAGACGGCACGTACTTCGTGGTGATCGAGTCGCTCGCCGCCGGCGATCGTTCGTTCGACTTCGAGTTCAGCACACAGTGATGCCTCCCGACGAGCAGTGAGTGGGATTTTCTGCCGGTTGAGCTTGAAATGAGAGCCAGCAACAATTGTGTATTCGCACACAAGTTGCTACAATGCCTTTTGGGTCAGCTCAATTGATTATGGCAGGTTTCCCTCTCACTGCCCCATTCGCCTCCTCGAGGCGTAAGGGCAAGGGTGGCGGCAATGAATCACAAAGGCGTTATAGGCGTATTCACGAGCTCTCTAGCGCTCGTTATGGCAATGGGTGCAGCGTCTCCGGCGATGGCCGCCGGTGAGTGGAAGGCTCCAGACGTCACGATCTTTTTGGGACCCGACTTCGTCGATGACGGGCAGACCGACAAGGGCGGCCCGACGATGAACGAGACCATCTCCAACTACTACTTTGCTGGAGATTGCACCTACGACCCGGTAACGCTAGAGCCGTCTGACACCTGCGATCGTCTGCGTTACGGCTTGACGATGTATCGGGGAGCCGACGAAGACCTGGCGAATAACCCCGGCTACTGCCCCACCCCCTACGCCGCGCTCGTCCCCCCGCAAGAAGACGGCGGCGGCAAGCTCATCAACGACGGCGAGCCGTACAAGATGTCACAGCTGCAGACCGATGCGGGTACCGCCTACTGCAGCGACTATTCTCAGCGCACCTACGGCACCTCGATGCTGGCCTATCGAGACTACCGTTTCGGCACCGAGCTCGGCACCAACTGGCCCGATCGCCCGCAGCTCAGCGTGACGATGATCGAAAAGCTTCCGCAGACCAACGACACCACCCAAGATCAAGTGCGTGAGTCGCTGTTGGCGGCTTGTGAGCTGTACGAAGGCAACGGAAACCAGCATCTGTCGATGCCAACTTGGGTAATGCTCTCCCCGCTTGCGACGGATGACGCGACGCTTTACGGAGGCATGCTCGCCGCGGCCGGCGGCACAGGCCAGTGCTGCTACGCCAGCACGCTCGGCGGTACCTGCGACCCCAGCGATCCGACTCAGGTGATCGACATGTGCGATCACCTGCGTCAACTATCGTCGGGAACTGCCGTGCACACCGAGTCGAAGCTTCGCTCTGAGATCACCGCTGACCGCTACGCTTGCACGGCGACCGGTCAGCCGGCGGGACCGGGTGCGATGCAAAATAGCAACTTCAGCGATATGAAGTGCCACCTTCAGGGCAGCCCGTGCGACGACAGTGTCGCCAACCCCGCCCACTTGTGGCCTATCTTCTCGTGCATCCAGCTGCGCCCGTCGAATATCCCTGCCGACCAGCTCTCGGTAGAGTACTGTGGATTGATCGATGGCCAACCCATCGACTCCACCCATGGCGACAAAGACGGCGACGGTTGCATCACGCTGACGCCCGGCAACGGCATCGAGTTCGTCGACGAGAACAAGAACCTCTACTACTTCACTCGCGGCGGCAGCGAGCTCTGCCAGAGTATTGGCAGCGGCGACTCGTACACCACGGTCACCTGCCCCAACCTCAATAAGTTGTGCGATCTGAACGACGGCAGTCAGTGCTCGCTGGGCCGGATTGCCTGCATCAACGACCAAGAAGTGTGCGAGCGCTTCCCCGGCAACGACAGCTGCGACTCGGTTGCCTGTGGCAAAGAGTCGATCCACCAGACCGGACTGGTGCAGCCCAACGTGCAGTTCGTGGTCGACCGCTCCGGCTCGATGAGCGGCGACCGGTGGACCTCGGCCAAGGCCGTCACCAAGAACCTGGCCAGCTGGAGTTACAAGGGCAGCGGATGCGACGACGACGGCCAGCACTGTGACCGAGTGCGTCTGGGCGTACACTTCTGGAGCTCGTACCCTGCTTATGCCTACGGCGCCCAAGAGGACCTGACCGGCACGATGGTCGAGGATGCGTTCGACGACAACACGCCGAACGGCGGCACCGACTTCCACGTGGCCGCCCAGCAACTGCGAGACGAGACGGCCCTGCAAGACGATAATCGGCCAAACACCGGCGTCTTCGTGACCGACGGTATTCCGAACCACGCCTTTACGACTCGCGAAGCTGTCCGACTGCTGTGTGACATCAAAAAGCGCCCCGGCTCGCCGGTGGCGACCTACGCGGTGGGCTATCAGGATGGCAACCAGAACCTGAACTCATTGGTGGCTGCCGCCGGTGGCACGGGATCGTGCTGCTTTGCCGGCGATGGCACCTGCGACACCGAGCGCGAAAAGTCACCCTGTGACATGTACCAGTACGAGTTGGATAACGGCGCGCGTATCGTCACCGAGTTCGAGACGTGGCTGCAAACCCACGGCACGCTCAGCTACTCCGCCTGGGTCGAGATCACCGACTCGCACGAATCCCGCGGCCACACCACGGACGCTTACCGAACCGGCACGGTCGCCGATGACCTGGACATGGTCTACGACGTGGCGGCCTTCGCCTACGACCACTTGGTCGGAGATCCCGACACGATCGACTGCGCATCGAACTCGGGCGACCCGAACGCGACCTCGGCAAACCCCGGTGCGTTCTTCCGCTACATTCTCTGTGAGATGGAACCCACCCTCTCGCACGTGGTGCGCCAGCGCTACGACGACAACAAGCTTCCCGATGAGTACGGCTCTCTGGCCGACTACTGGAAACTCAAGCGAGTCGACGACGACTCGGCGTTCCTCGACAACAACTACGTATGCACCGGCGCGAAATTCGCCGACGACCAAAACGCCCTCTACACCGAGTTGCAGGGCATCCTGTCGAATATGGAGTGCACCTACCCGCTGTCGCTTCTCGCCGACATGGATAGCGCCCCCGAGTGGCCCGATGCCACCCAGGTCAAGCTCTACCTGCCGGGATTGGGTGACGTGGTCCCCGTGCCGCATATCGACGACACAGCCGCGCAAAGCGACTTCCGAGACAGCTTGTGCACCCTCGGAATCGCCAACTGTGACAACTATTTGGACGATGGTTGGAGCTTTGCCAACCAGGGCCGCACCGCTATCAAGCTCTCTGCAGAGTTGTGCGACTTGACCAAGACCCCGGATGTTCAGCGAGTGACCACCCAGGTCTGCCGCATGTGCAACCCCGACTTGGTGGGTACCGCCTGCGACTACGTCGCCTGCACGCCCGACGCGCCGCCCGCGAGCCCGACGGTGGGTGACACTGCCTACACGGCCGCCGGCGAGATGTGCGCCTGGAAAGAGTACCCCTGCCCGGAGAACCCGGACCGTACCTGCAGCGGATGGACCAAGACCGGCCGCTGCGGCATGGGCGCCTACGCCTGTGACGAAGACGGCTTCCCGTACTGCGACCAGAACCGCAGCCGGATGCCCGAGATCTGCAACAACGTCGACGATGATTGCGACGGCTCCATCGATGACCTGGCGGAGAACCTGGAGGAGTGGGACGATCCCCAGTACAGCATCGCCGGCGAAGAATACGATGGTTGGTACTGCAGCTACCGTGATTCGTGCACTTGTCCTCCGGGCCACACCGACTCAATCGGCGGCACCAAAGCCGACGGTCCGGACGAATTCACCCGGATGATGGAGCACCAGCAGCAGAACGGTCTGTGCCAGTGTGGAGAGGGCATCGTCACAGGCGGCAACACCGCCTACGAGCCCACCCGCACCTGGGCGCCCGACGAGCCCGCAGGCGAGCCCCAGGCCGCTTGTTCGGCGAGTGGGGATAACGCGCCCACCGGTCTGGGTGCCGCGCTTGTCGCCCTGCTCTTTGGTCTTGCCGGTTGGCGCCGGCGTCGCAACTGACGCCCGTTAAATCATCACAAACGAAGCAAGAGCCCGGAGGCTGTAGTCCTCCGGGCTTTTTTGTGTTTGAAGGCTCGAGAACTGTGGCAAGCCCCCCAAAAAAGATCTGTTGTGTGCTTGCAGGGGAATACAATCCCCACTAAGCTGACGATGTCACATACTCAAATCAAAAAAGTATATTTTTTTACTGATGCGCACTGCAGGCGCATCGACGACACAGGGTCAGAAAATGGGGAATCAACGTTTCAAGCAGACGCTCTTGGGGGCCGTCACGCTGGGCACCTTCCTAGCATTTGCCCCGAGTGCGCACGCAGACGGGGAGTGGAAGGCGCCGGACGTCACGATCTTGTTAGGCGCTGATATCTTTTCGGGAGGCCAGACCGACAAGTCAGGCCCGATGCTCAACACGACGATCAGCAACTACTGGGAGGATGGGGCGTGCACCTACGACCAAAACGGTGTGCCCAGTTCGGACTGCGATCGCTTGCGCTTCGGCCTGACGATGTTTCGTGGCCCGAATACGTCAAATAACATCTGTCCGGACCCGATCGCGCCGCTGTCACCGCCCCAAGAAGACGGTGGCGGCCAGCTTACCACGGGCGGCCCCTACCACGTCGCCCAACTCCAGAGCGACGCCGGTGATCTGTATTGCGACGATTTCAAGCAGCGGACCCTCGGCGAGGCGATGCTCGAGTATCGAGACAATCGCTTCAACAACGAATTGGGTACGAACTGGCCTGACCGCCCCCAATTGACGCTGCAACTCATCAAGAACCTGCCACAGACCAACAATGCCACCCAGGACCAGGTGCGCGAAGCACTCTTGGCCGCCTGCGAATTGTACCAAGGCAATGGCGGCCAACATCTCTCGTTGCCGACCTGGGTGATGACCTCGCCGCTGGCTGACGCCGACGCGGAGCTGTTCGGGGGCATGCTCGCAGCAGCCGGGGGAACCGGGCAATGCTGTTACAAGCCGGCATTTGCGGGCAGCTGCGATCCGACCGATTCGAGCCAGACGCTCGACATGTGTGAGCATCTGCTCGAGCAGAATAGCAGCGGGATCGTCCACACCGAAACGCGCCTTCGCAGCGACATCGACGACGCGAAGTACAATTGCACGGCCACCGGCAAGCCTGCTGCGCCCGGTGCGATGAAGCACGACAAGTTCAGCGACATGAAGTGTAACTTGCAGGGAAGCCCCTGTAGCGGCAACCACCCCGGAGAGCCGGCCTATCTGTGGCCGGTGTTCTCGTGCATCCAGCTGCGCCCGTCGAATATCCCTCCCGACCAGCTCTCCGTGGAGTACTGCGGTGAGATCGACGGCGAGCCCATCGACGCGTCGCACGGCGACAAAGATGGCGACGGCTGCATTACGCTGACGCCGGGCAACGGCATCGAATTCGTCGATGAGAACAAGAATCTCTATTACGTGTCGCAAGGCGGCAGTTCGCTTTGCCAGAGCATCGGTAGCGGTGACTCGACGATCAACGTCAACTGCCCGAACCTCAACGAGCTTTGCGACCTGAACGACGGCAGCCAGTGCACGCTGGGTCAATACCAGTGCATCAACAACCGACAGGTATGTGAGCGCTTTCCGGGCAACGACAGTTGCGACTCGGCCGCCTGTGGCCAGGAGCAGGTCCACGACGTCGGCCTCGTGCAGCCCAACGTGCAGTTCGTGGTCGACCGCTCCGGCTCGATGTCTGGCAACCGTTGGACTTCGGCCGAGCAAGTCACCGAGAACCTGGCCACCTGGAGCTACGAGGGGGCAGGTTGTGAGGACGACGGAACCTATTGCGACAAAGTTCGCCTCGGCGTGCACTTCTGGAGCTCTTACCCGGCCTACGCGTACGGGGCTCAGGAAGACATGACGGGCACCATGATCGACGACGCCTACGACGACAACGCTCCCAGCGGCGGCACCGCGTTCCACGTCGCCGCCCAACAGCTTCGTGATGAAGCAGCGCTGCAAGACTCGACGCGGCCCAACGCCGGTATCTTCGTGACCGATGGTGCGCCCGACCAGGCGTTCACCACGCGCGAAGCGGTACGACTGCTGTGTGACCTGAAGACGCGCTCCGGCTCGCCGGTGGCCACCTACTCGGTGGGCTATCAGGACGGCAACCAGCAGCTCAACTCGCTCATCGCCGCGGCCGGCGGCACGGGCAGCTGCTGCTTCGCCAGCGATGGTACCTGCGACACCGAGCGTGAAGCTTCGCCGTGCGAGATGTACCGCTACGAGCAAGACAACGGCCAGCGCATCGTCAACGAGCTCGAGACCTGGCTGCAGACCTACGAGCCGGTCTGGTACGCCGGTTGGCGAGAAATCGTCGATTCGCACGCGGCCCGCGGGCACACCAAGGACTCGTATCGCACCGGTACAGTCGCTGATGATCTCGACATGGCGCTCGACTTCTCGATGTTTGCGTACGCCAACCTTGTGGGGAACCCCGACAACATCGACTGCGATTCGAACGCCGGCAACCCCAACGCCACGGGCAGCAACCCGGGCGCCTTCTACCGCTACATGATTTGCGAGATGGAGGACACATTGTCGTATGTCGTCCGTCAACGCTACGACTGGGGCAACGACAGGGCTGAAGAATACGACAGCAGCGAGTATACCGCGCTCAAGCGCGTCCAGGACGACTCGGCCTTCTTGGACAACGACTACGTGTGCACCGGCTCGAAGTTTGCCGACGATGAGAACGCGCTCTACGCCGAGCTGCAGGCCATCTTGTCGAGCATGGAATGCACCTACCCGCTTTCACTGCTCGACGGCATGGACTCGGCGCCCCAATTCACCGACGCCACCCGCGTCAAGCTGTACGTGCCGAGCCTGGGCACTGTCGTTGACGTGCCGCACACCGATGACACCGATGCACAGCGCGACTTCAAAGACGAATTGTGCAACCTGGGCATCGCCAACTGCGCGAGCTATCAGGATGATGGCTGGAGCTTTTCGAACGAAGGACGCACTTCCGTCAAGCTGACCCCCGAGTTGTGTGACCTGACCAAGACCGACCTCGTCGAACAGCTGACCACCCAGGTCTGCCGCATGTGCGACCCCGATCTGGTCGGCACCTCCTGTGACTACGTCGCTTGCACGCCCAGTTCGCCGCCGTCGAACCCGACCACCGGCGACACCGCCTACACGGCCGACGGCGAGATGTGTGAGTTCACCGAGTTCCCCTGTGCGGACAACCCGGACGATACTTGCAGCGGATGGACCAAGACCGGTCGCTGCGGCATGGGCGCCTACGCCTGCGACGCCGACGGCTTCCCCTACTGCGAGCAAGTTCGCAGCCGGATGCCCGAGATCTGCAACAACGTCGACGACGATTGCGATGGCTCCATCGACGACCTTTCCGAGAACCTGGACGAGTGGGACGAGCCTCAGTACAGCATCGCCGGCGAAGAGTACGACGGCTGGTACTGCAGCTACCGCGACACCTGCACCTGCCCTCCGGGTCACACCGACTCGGTCGGCGGCACCAAAGCCGACGGCGCAGACGAGTTCACCAAGATGATGGAGCACCAACAGCAGTACGGCGAGTGCCAGTGTGGTGAGGGCATGGTCTCGGGAGAGAACACCGCCTACGAGCCCACCCGCACCTGGGCGCCCAGCAAGCCCGAGGGCGAGCCTCAGGCCGCCTGCTCGGCGGCCGGTGACAACGCCCCCACCGGCTTGGGTGCAGCGATCGCCGCCCTGCTCTTCGGCTTGGTTGGCTGGCGACGACGCCGCGACGGCTAACGCCGATTAGCTCAAGACGTCTTTTCCGAACACGGCACGGATGACGTCGGCGAGCGTGCGAGCGAAGTCGAGCTTGAAGCCGGCAAAAGGCGTGTTGTCCGGCGTGGAAACCTCTTCGATCTCGGAGACGTTTCCACGCGGCAACACGCCTCGCTCGAAGCCCAACTTCTTTGCCTCTCCAAGGCGCGCCAGCGCCTGAGTCACCGCGCGGACCTCGCCGGTGAGCCCCACCTCTCCAAACGCCACCGTATTCGACGGCACACCTCGATCGAGGTAGCTCGACAAGATCGCCACGGCGATCCCCAAGTCGGCCGCCGGCTCGGAGACCCGTGCGCCACCGGCGACGTTGACGAAGACGTCGTGGCCGGCGACTTTGAGCCCGGTGCGCTTTTCAATGATATTGAGCAGCAGCATCACGCGGTTCTGATCGACGCCGATGCTGGTGATGCGTGGCGGCCCGTAGTTGCTCGGGCTGACGAGCGCCTGGATCTCGACGAGCAGGGGTCTTGTCCCCTCCACAATCGGCACGACTGCGCTACCAGAAGCTTTCTCGGGGCGCTCGGCAAGGAACATGGCCGACGGGTTCAACACCTCGTGCAGGCCCGAGCCGCGCATCTCGAACACGCCGATCTCGTTGGTCGAGCCGTACCGGTTCTTGACCGCCCGCAGCACCCGGTAGTTCATGCCCGGCTGGCCCTCGAAGTACAGCACGGTGTCGACCATGTGCTCGAGTACCTTGGGCCCGGCGATGGCGCCCTCTTTGGTGACGTGGCCGATGAGGACCGTGGGGATATTGAGTCCTTTGGCCAACTGCGTGAGCGCGCTGGTGACCTCACGAAGCTGCGCGACACTCCCCGGTGACGAGGTCAGACGCTCGGTCGACAAGGTCTGGATGGAGTCGACCACAAATAGATCGGGCTTCTTGTCGCGCAGGCGCTTCTCGGCGCGCTCGAGGATCGTCTCGCCGACGACCCACACGTTGTCGGCGTCGATGGTGAGCCGCTCCGCACGCATCCTGAGTTGGGAGAGGCTCTCCTCACCCGAGACGTACAGAACGTCCAGCTCCCGCTCGGCGAAGTGGCCTGCGACCTGCAACGACAGCGTCGACTTGCCGATACCCGGATCGCCGCCCAACAAGACGACGCTTCCGGGCACGAAGCCCCCGCCGAGGACCCGGTCGAACTCCGAGATGCCGCTGTGGACGCGGTTTTCGTCGGTAAACTCCACCTCGCTCATACGCACCGGCTCGGCGCCGCCCTCGGCGCCGTAGCCCGCCTTGGCGCTGCCACCCGACGGCTTGTCGTTGTCCCCTCCACGGATCTCCTCGACGAGCGTGTTCCACTCGTCGCAGCCCTTGCACTTGCCGCCCCACTTGTGGTGTTCGTGACCGCAGCTCTGGCACACGTAGATCGTTCTTGGCTTTGCCATCGTTCCTCCAAAAGACCACGGAAAGGGCCACAAGAAAAGCAAGTGGGCGAGCCACTCGCACTGAACACAGGTTCAGCACTTGTAGCTCGCCCACTCGAACGGCGTCAAGCGACCGAATTATTTCTCGTCGCCCTTCTCTTCGAGTCCCTGGTCGACAATGCGGAACTCGACGCGTCGGTTCAACGAGCGGTTGCGGTCCGAAGCGTTGGGGACCAGCGGCTGGGACTCGCCGAAGCCTTTGGCCTCGATGCGCTCTTGGCTGATGCCCTGCTCGATGAGGTACTTGCGCACGCTATCGGCGCGACTCTGTGACAGCTCGAGGTTGTAGTCCTCGGCGCCCACGTCGTCGGTGTGGCCTTCGATGCGAAGCTGCTCGATACGCGGGGTCTCCAGAAGGACCGAGGCGACCTGGTTGAGCACATCGTAGGAGCGCGGCAGAATCTTGGCCTTGCCCGTCTCGAAGAAGACCTTCTGCTTGATGCGGATACGGTCTTCCTGAACCTCGACGAGCTTCTCTTTGGGCTCGGGCTTGAGGGTGATCTCGAGCTGGAGCTCTTTGTTGCTGGCGACCTCGGCGTCACGACCGCCGGTCAGAAAGCCCTCGGCGCTGGCAGCGACGGTATAGTCGCCGGCCGCGACTTCTTTTTCGAACTTGCCGGTCACGCCGGTGGTCACTTCGACGGCGTCCGGTCCGGTCAGCTTGATGGTCGCGTTCGGAATCGGATTGCCCTCTTGGTCGATGACCGTGCCGCCGACGGTGCCCTGCTTGGGAATCGGGTCGAGCGAGACAGCCAGCTCGACCTGGCCCTCCCCGTCGATCATCTGGCGCGCTTCCGTTGCGTGGTAGTCGGGATGGCTGACCTTGATCTGGACTTCTTTGCCCGGGTCGAAGCCGTACGAAAGGAAGGTTCCCTGCGGGCTGGTAGCCTGCGGGGTCTTCTTGCCCTCGACCATGTAGCGGATCACCGCGCCGCCGATGGGCTCGCCGGTCTTCTTGTCGGTGACGGTGCCGACGATGAAGCCCTGCGGGGGCATCTTCTCGACGACCTTTTCCTTTTCGACGACCTTCTCGACGTACTCGATCTTCGGCTCGGGATCGATCGCCCAACTCGCGCCGACGATCATTTGCCAGGGCGGCGTCACCGGAATGCCATTGACGTCGGCGCCGGTCAGCCCGATGTCGACGCCGGCGGTCAGACCGAGGTTCTCGATCGGCTCACCGCGCACGCCCAAGCTCAGCGTGTCGGGGAAGGCAGCGAAGCCCTCGTCGGTCAGACATGGCAGTGTGGCCGCCTCGGCGCACACCCCGGCGTCCGGGTTGACCGGCACGTCGAGGTTCCACGCCAAAAACGGCGAGACGTAAGGCAGCGCGTACTCGAAGCCGAGGCCGAACTGCAAGTAGTCGTAGGCGCTGATATTGTGCGCGAAGCGCTCGACGCGGGTCGGGCGCAGCCCGTCGGGC
Organism: Persicimonas caeni; assembly: GCF_006517175.1. Classification (NCBI taxonomy): domain Bacteria; class Deltaproteobacteria; order Bradymonadales; family Bradymonadaceae; genus Persicimonas; species Persicimonas caeni. The sequence goes on from NZ_CP041186.1 coordinate 982,024, forward strand.
ACGAGCGACGAGCTGTTGTCGAACAAGAATCCGAAGTTGAAGTGTGCCGTCAGCGGCACCTTCTTGCCGTTGGCCTCGGGCAAAAACTCGCCGAGCTCGGCGGTCGCGAGCATGCGCGGCCGGAAGCTCGTAGCGCTGGCGTCGAGTCCCGCCGAGGAAAACCCGGTCGGGAAAAAGACGGTCATGTCGCCGGCGACGTGAAAGCCGGGCTGCGGCACATAGTGGCCGCGAACGCCCAGATGAACGTCACCCTGGGCGAGCATGGCCTGCGGTCGGCCGAACGTGTTGACGTTGTTGGTGGCCCGCACGCCGATATTGGCCGACAGGTATTCGAGAATGGTCGCCTGGAACAACAAGTTCCCGCCGACGAACTCGTTTTCGTCCTGGTAGCGAATGACGTCGGAGCCCTTGGTGAAGTTTCCAAGGAAGCCCACATGGTAGGTGTTGGGCTTGCCGGCGATCGCCGAGGTGATGTGCTGGAAGCCGCGCGCGCCCTCGATGTTGATGCCGGGAGCGGCAAAGCGGGTATCGTCTTCGGCCGAGGCGTCGCCGGCTTCGGCGTCGGCAGGCGCTTCGACGGTCTCGGAGCCCTCTTCGTCGCTGGCAGCCTCCGGCTCGGTCGTCTCTTCAGCCGGCTGGGTTGCCTCGGCTTCGCTCTCGCCCGCGTCCTCGGCCTCGGGGGGCGCTTCGGGCTGCTCGGGCTCGGTCGGCTCCTCTTGGGCAGGAGCTTCGGGCTCGACCTCCTCGTCGGTCGGCTGCTCGGACTCCAAATCGTCGGCGGTAGGAAGCCCCTGCGCCGAAACGCCCGCAGGAGCGGCGGCCAGCGCAACGACCGCTGCAAACGCCAGGGCCTTTAGCCGCGCCGAGATGCCGGCGGTTCCATGCTTCCCTTCGAAGTCACGACCTTTCATCCACATACTCCCTTCGCCGCTGTGCCCGGATCTAACAGGTTCGAGCGGCCAGCAAGACTCGTCTTACGCAAAGATCTAACGTCCCTCAGTGCTAACTGGAGTTGGCACGCAGGTCAAGAAACCGGCGCGCCCATTAAAACGGGATCGTCGTCGCATCGCCAGCGCAGGCTCATTTCTCCAAAACGCGCCTAAGATTAGGACGCGCGAGCAAATTAGGAAAGCGGCATCAAAGATCGTAGTAGGATCCGTAACCGAAACCGCCGGGCGTGCCGTTTTCCCAGGCGTTGTTCAGCGCCCATTGAGCGGCGCTGGGCCCCATCCCCACAAAGAGCGTGTAGAACATGACCGGCGAGCGCATCACCGGCGGCACGCCCCAGGCGCGTTGGACCTGCACGAGGGCTTCACACAAACGCCACCAATACCACAGCCCCCACACCCCGCAGGTGAGCACGGTCAACAACAGCTCGCGGCGCCCGTCGAACTCCTCGAGGCCCAGCCCGCGGTTGATGTCGCGTGGCAGCGCGAAGAACACGAACCACACCGCGTAGAGACAACAGGTGAGGACCGAGAGCCACAGCATTTGGATCGGATGTCGGGTTTCGCCACGTTGCATGGTCGTGCTCCTGAGTTATCGGAAGCCCTCGCCAAGTAGTTTTACCGAAAGCTCGTGCATTGCAACACCGCCATGGAACATCGGCCGGATGCGCTTGTCTGTAAGTGTGAACTTATTCAACAGCGAGCCCATACAATAACGAGAAAGGAGATGTCCCGATGCGAATGGTCCCAATGCTGATGTGTTGCGGCTTGATCTGCGCCGCAAGTGCCTGCGGCTACCTCGACGATGATATCACCATGTCGGACGAAGAGTTCGAGGCCAGCTTTGGCAGGATAGCGGGGGGACAATCGCTCGGCGGTTACGGCCGAGGCTACACTCGCGGATGCGGCATTGGCATCGGAACCGCCAGGGTGCTTGGAGGCCACGGAACGCTCGGCCAGCCTCACGTTCACCGCCGCCCCGACTCCGTGGTGCTCGAGATGGGTCCCACCCACATTACCGCCTCCGTCGCCCAAAGTGCAGCCGGCAGCGCGCGACTGGCGGTGCTCGACCACGAGCAGGACAGCTCCCCCATCTATTCAGCCGGCGAGCTCGACACGTGGGGCGACTACCTCGAGGCCGAGCTGCACCGCGCGAGGCGCTGAAGGTAATTCGAAGAAAGAGCAAATAAACGAGCGGCCTCGTCCGTTAGTAGGCTCGACCCAATGTTGAGGTAATAGCGCAACTGCGGTAGGTGTGCCGCATGGCGTTATGCCCGATTTGCTCGGGTTCGCCTCACTCTGGATGAGAATTACGCTCGGAGCTGATTATGAACATGCTTGCCGCCCTGCCCTATTGGCAATTTGGGCCGTGGACGCTAGTCGAAAGCCTGCCCATCATCGATAAACCCCTGCAGGTTCACTCCTTCGGCATGCTGGTGGCCATCGGTCTGATCGCCTGTTTGACGGCGGCCAGTTGGCGCGGCGAGAAGAAACTCGGCGTCAGCGGTGAATCGGTCCAAAACTTCGGCATCTTCCTGATCATCTTCGGGTGGATCTTCTCGCACATGTTCAACGTGGTGTTCTACGAGCCCGAGAAGCTCGCCGAGAACCCGTGGATCCTGTTCGAGGTATGGGGCTCGATTTCGAGCTACGGCGGTCTTCTGGGCGGCATCATCGCCGTATTTATCTGGAAGGCGACCCACAAGGACATGGACCTGCTCATGTGGGCCGACCACGCTGCTTGGTCCATTCCGATCGCCTGGTTCTTCGGGCGCATGGGCTGCGCGTCGGTTCACGACCACCCGGGCGCCATCGCACCGGAGAGTTGGCCGCTGGCGTTCCAGTTCCCCGACGGCACCATCCGCCACGACCTGGGCTTTTACGAGATGATCTGGTGGGCCGTCATCGTCGCCGCCGTCTTCTGGTTCGACCGCAAGCCGCGGCCCAAAGGCTTCTTCTTGGGCCTCGTCTTCATGATGTACGCCCCGGTGCGCTTCATCCTCGACTTCATGCGCGTGTGGCCGCAGTCGGCCCGCGGCGACATCGACGTCAACCCGGTGGTGGGCTTTTTCCTCGACCTGTTGCACGTCCAGCCGGAGGTCTACACCTACGGCGGCGACGCGCGTTACCTGGGTCTGACCCCCGCCCAATACGTCTCCATCGGCATCTTTACGGCAGGCTTGGTGATCTTCTTGAAGGTCAAAGACAACCCTCCGATGGAGTGGAAGCAGTTCAAGCGCAAGCCACGTGACGAACAGAAGTAACCAAGCGCGCAACGGTACCTTGATGACAACATTGCAGTTCAACGTGGAGGGGATGACGTGCGGCAAGTGCAGCTCACGCGCCGAGAACGCCATCCTCGAGTTGGGTGATTTTCCTCGCGTCGAAGTCGACCACGAGACCAACAGCGCCACTGTGGACCTCGGGGACGACTCCGGCCAAGACCACGAGGCGTTGGCCGCAGCCATCACTGCCGCGTTGACCGAAATCGGCTATCCCGCCGAGCGTTCCAACGAGGAACACGCCGAAAGTGCTCCCCCCGATAACGACGACGAGGCCCAGCCGACCACGCTGACCTTCGACGTCGAAGGCATGACCTGCGGCAAGTGCAGCTCGCGAGTCGAAAACGCCATCCTCGAATTGGGCGATTTTCGCCGCGTGGAGGTCGACCACGACCAAGATCGCGCCGTGGTCGAGCTCGACGCCGCTGATGACCTCGACGTCGACGCGCTGGCGGCGAAGATCGCCGAGGCGGTCGGGGATGTGGGATATCCCGCAAAACTGAAAATTGGGGCGACGGATTCCGCAGACCCGGTGCCGGATTCCGCAGACCCGGTGCCGGATTCCGCAGACCCGGTGCCGGATTCCGCAGACCAGGTGCCGGATTCCGCAGACCCGGTGCCGGATTCCGCAGACCCGGTGCCGGATTCCGCAGACCCGGTGCCGGATTCCGCAGACCCGGTGCCGGATTCGGTTGCCGAAAAAGCTACCGCCGACGACGGCGCCGAAGTGCGCTTTGACGTGGGTGGGATGACCTGTGCGTCGTGCGTGGCGAGCGTCGAACACGCTCTCGAGGATGTCGAGGGTGTGGCTGGCGTACGCGTGAACTTTGCCACCGAGCGGGCCTCCGTCCGGCTCGGCAAAGACCGCGCCGACGACTCCGACATCGAGCGACTCAAAAAGGCGATTGAAGGCGTCGGCTACGAAGTACGCGACGTCGAGGCGCCCACCGCCGATGCGAGCGCGGTCGCCCAGGCCCCCGCCCCGGCCGAGCAGCAGCGCAGCCGCATGAGCGAGCGCCGCGAAGAAGAGGCGCGCGAGTGGAAGCAACGCTGGGTCACCGGCCTGGTGCTCACCGTGCCCATCCTGTTCATGCAAATGGGCCCGATGTGGTTCGACTTCATGCTGTCGGGCACCGCAGAGGCGTGGCGCCTAGGCCTGCTCGGCTACCTGACCACCATCGTCTTCGCCTACGTCGGCAAGCCCTACCTCGAGGGCGCGTGGAAGAACCTCAAGCATTTCCGCGCCAACATGGACACCCTCATCGCCATGGGTTCGTCGGTCGCCTGGGGCTTCTCGATGGTCGTGGCCGTCGCGGCGCTCTTTGGCACCACCATCGCCGAGGGCGAAGTCTACTTCGACGGCGCGGCGATGATCCTGACGCTCATCTCGGTCGGAAAATGGCTCGAAGCGCGCGCCAAGGGTAAGGCCGGCGCCGCCATCGAGGCGCTCCTCGACCTGGCCGCATCGACCGCACGGGTGCGACGAGGCAGCGAATGGGTCGAAGTCCCCGTCGCCCAGCTCCAACACGGCGACGAGATGCTCGTCAAACCGGGCGAGAAGATCCCCACCGACGGCGTCGTGGCCGAAGGACGCGCCGACGTCGACGAGTCGATGCTCACCGGCGAATCGGTGCCCGTGACCCGCGAAGAAGGCGACGAGGTCATCGGCTCGACCATCAACACCGACGGCCGCCTCGTCGTGCGCGCCACGCGCGTCGGCGGCGAGACCGCCCTGGCTCAGATCATCGAGCTCGTCGAGCGCGCCCAGGAGTCGAAGGCCGACATCCAGCGCCTCGCCGACCGCGTCTCCTCGGTGTTCGTACCCGTGATCATCGTCATCGCGATCATCACCTTCGCCGCCTGGCTCATCTGGGGCGCGAGCCTCGCCACCGCCGTGCTCCCGGCGGTCGCCGTGCTCATCGTCGCCTGCCCCTGCGCGCTCGGCCTGGCCACGCCCACCGCCATCATGGTCGGCACCGGCAAGGGCGCCAATATGGGCATCCTCATCCGCGACGCCCAGGCCCTCGAGCAAGCGCGCGACCTGAACGCGGTGGTCTTCGACAAGACCGGCACCCTGACCACAGGCCAGATGGGGGTCACCGACGTACGCTCGCGCATCATGGAAGAGGAGTTCCTGCGCCTTGGAGCCTCCCTCGAGGCCCCCAGCGAGCACCCCATCGCCGAGGCGATCGTGCGCCACGCCGAAGAGGCCGGCATCGAGCTCGAAGAAGTCGACGAGTTCCGCTCGGTCGCCGGCGACGGCGTCGAGGCGGTCATCGGCGGCCGCGAGCTTCGCATCGGCAAGCCCTCCTGGATTCTGGGCGACGACGAGGCCAAGCACACCGACGAAATCCTCTCCATGCAGAAGGACGGCAAGACCGTCGTGGCATTGGCCGAGGGCGACCAGCTCCTGGGGCTCTTCGGCGTGCGCGACGAAATCAAGGAGGAGTCGAAGAAGACGGTCGCCTGGCTCGAGAAACGCGACGTCGAAGTCTGGATGATCACCGGCGACAACGAGGCCACCGCGGCCGCCGTCGCCAAAGAGATCGGCATCGCCCCCGAGCACGTCAAAGCCGGCGTTCGCCCCGAGGACAAAGCCGACGCCGTCAAAGAGTTGCAGCAAGGCGGCAAGCGCATCGTCGGCATGGTCGGCGACGGCATCAACGACGCCCCTGCGCTGGCTCAGGCCGACCTGGGCATCGCCATCGGCACCGGCACCGACGTCGCCATCGAGTCGTCCGACATCACGCTCGTCTCCGGCGATATCAAAGGCGTGCGCCGAGCCGTCGAGCTGTCGCGCAGCACCTACTCGAAGATCAAGCAGAACCTGTTCTGGGCCTTTGTCTACAACACGCTTCTGGTCCCCGTGGCCGCCTTCGGCTTCCTCATCCCGGCGATGGCCGCCGGCGCGATGGCGCTCTCCAGCGTGAGCGTGGTGAGCAACTCGCTTCTGCTCAAGCGCCGCAAGATTGCGTGAGCGTGACGTCCACGCACCGCTCTTGTTGGCGCCCATTATTAGCGCCCCGTAGTTAGCGCCCCGCAGTTGAAGCTGCGGGGCGTTTGAGCTTTACCCACATATCTAGCGGTTAAATTTGGTTCCGAGCGAGTCACTTCCCGGCGAGCGAGGCCAAATCATGACCACCGAGCAGCAGAAACCGACAATCGTGATGACCGGATGTAGCGGGTTCATCGGCGAGGCGCTCATCGAGCGTCTGTCGGACGATTATAATATCGTGGGGCTCGACGTGGTCGGCCCGCCCGAGGGTGACGTCGACTTCGTCGAGTTCGACATCACCTCCGACGACAGCGTGCGCGAGGGCCTCGGGCATGTGCGCGACGAATACGGCGACACCATCGCCTCGGTGATCCACCTGGCAGCGTTCTACGACTTTTCGGGAGCGCCCAGCCCCAAATACCAAGAGATCACCATCGAGGGGACCGAGCGTCTGCTCGACACCCTTCAGGACTTCGACGTCGAGCAGTTCATCTTTACGAGCACGATGCTCGTTCACGAGGCGTGCGAGCCGGGGCAGCGCATCGACGAGGACTCGCCGCTGGAGGCCAACTGGCCCTATCCCGAGTCGAAGATCGAGGCCGAACAGGTCATCGAGGAGCACCGCGGCGACATCCCGGCGCTGATCTTGCGCATCGCCGGCGTCTACAACGACGAGGGCAACTCGCCGCCCATCGCCAGCCAGATCCGGCGCATCTTCGAGCGGCGCGTGACCGCCAACGTCTACCCGGGCGACCTGAACCGCGGCCAATCCTTTTTGCACCTCGACGACCTGGTCGACGCGGTCGACGCAGCCGTCGAGCGCCGCGAGACCCTGCCCGAGCACCTGCCCATCTTGCTCGGCGAGCCTGTAGTCATCGGCTACGGTGAGCTCCAGCAACTCATCGGCCAAGAGCTACGCGACGGCGGCTGGAACACCCTTCGCGTGCCCAAACCCCTGGCCAAGGTGGGCGCGTGGATCCAAGACCGCACGCCCATCGCCGGCGACCCGTTCATCAAGCCGTGGATGGTCGATCTGGCCGACGATCACTACGCGCTCAACATCGACCGGGCGCGCAAATACCTGGGCTGGGAGCCCAAGCGCAGTCTGCGCGACACGATCCCCAAGATCATCGACTCGCTGCGCAGCGACCCGCTCGCCTGGTACGAGCGCCACGACTTCGAGCCGCCGAAGTTTTTGGAGGAAAAAGAAAAGGAACGCCGCGAGCATGCAGGCGTTCCCAGTGGCCCCAAGAGTGAACCCGAGGGACAAGAGCGACCGCGCGCGTGATTACATCAACGCCCTTTCGTACTCCTGAAGGTCGTCGACCGAGAACAACACCATCCGCACCTCGTCGAAGGTGTCGGGGTGGTTCTCCAAAAACTCGCGAATCGTCTCGATGGCCACCTCGGCCGCCTCTTCGATGGGAAAGCCGTAGGCGCCCGTCGAGATCGACGGGAACGCCACCGTCTTCAGCCCGTGCTCGGCGGCCTGCTCGAGGCTGTGGCGGTAGGCATTGGCGAGCAACTCGTACTCGCCTGCATCGCCTCCCTTCCAGACCGGCCCGACGGTGTGAATGACCTTCTCGACTGGCATGTTGCCGGCGGTCGTCGTGACCGCCTCGCCGGTCGGAAGCTTCGCGCCGCCCATCTCCTCGCGCACCTTCTTGCACGCCTCGAGAATCTCCGGACCGCCCTTTCGATGAATCGCTCCGTCGACCCCGCCGCCGCCCATCAACGACGAGTTGGCCGCGTTGACCACCGCGTCGACGCGCTGGTTGGTGATGTCGCCCTGGACGAGCCGGAGCGTCGTACCGTTGACTTCGACGTGCATGCTTCCCTCCTGATGGTGTCGTATTCGCTATTGTTGTTCTTGTGAGGTTTTTACGGGGAGGCCGATTGCAGCAAGCCCAACTCGACGTTCGCATACGGCTCGCCCGAGCGCAGCACGTGGATGCGTTCGGGAAGACCGGCGACGCCGAGCTCACCGGAAAGCCGAAACTCCCAAGTGTGCTCGCCCGACTTAGCCGTGATGCGCCGGATGCGGGCCAAATCGCGGCTCAACGCGACCTGAGGCGAGTCGCCCCACACGTACACGAAGTGGCCGTCGAGCGTCTCGATCTTCGTGCGAGACGTGTCGATCTTGCCCACGTGCTCCTGCAGGGCCGTGATCGGCTCCTTGGCGGTCAGAAGCGCGTAGACCACCTTCCAGGGAAGCGCGCCGCCGGCGCCGAGCGCCAACGACGCCTCGCCGCGAGTCGCGGGCAACTTCAGCCCCGTGGACTCGCCGAGCCCCACGCCGGACTTGGCGTAGCTGGCCAAGCTGCCGGCGGTGACGGTGACCGTGATGTCGAGCTTGGCCTTCGACGCCTCTTTACGAAGCGCCTGTTGGCGTTGCTTGGCCGTCTTCAGGGGCGGCACGGCCGCAGACGCAGCCGTGCTGCCAAAGAGGAGCAGCGCCGAGACCAAGATCGTCACCCAACGACGCACCTTAGATATCTCCCTTCTCGAACTTGCGGCGCAGGTACTCTTTGAGCTTCTCGCCGATCTCTTCGTGGCGCAGCGCGTAGCTGATATTCGCCGTCAAAAAGCCGAGCTTGTCGCCGATATCGTGGCGCATGCCGGTGAACTCGTAGCCCACGATGGCCCGCTCGCGCGCCAGGCGCGACAAGGCGTCGGTGAGCTGGATTTCGCCCGACTCGTCGGGCTTGGCCTCGGCGAGGTAGTCGAAGATGATCGGCGGCAGCAGATAGCGGCCGATGATGGCCAGCTGCGACGGTGCAATCTCCGGCTCGGGCTTCTCGATGAGCGTGCGGATGCGGTGCAGGCCCGGCGCCCACGATTCGCCGGCGACGATACCGTAGCGATTGGTCTCCTCGGCGGGCACCTCCAGCAGGCTGACGACCGCCTGGCCGTATTTCTCGAACACGTCGATCATCTCACGGGTGCACGGCGGGTCGCTCGAGATGATGTCGTCGGGCAGGAGCACCATGAAGTGCTCGTCGCCGATGACCTCGCGTGCGCAGTAGATGGCGTGGCCCAGGCCGAGCGGCTTTTTCTGACGCACGGCGATGGTGCGGATCATCCCGCTGATCTTTCGCACCTTCTCGAGCTCCTCGTATTTGCCGCGCTCTTCGAGCAGCTTCTCGAGCTCGTAGTGGTAGTCGAAGTGGTCTTCGATGCCGCCTTTGCCGCGGCCGGTGATGAAGACGACCTCTTCGATGCCCGACTCGATGCACTCCTCGACGATGACCTGAATGGCGGGCACGTCGACGATGGGCAGGAGTTCTTTGGGTACCGACTTGGTCACCGGCAGCAGACGTGTTCCGAAGCCGGCCACCGGAATGACGGCCTTGCGTACCTGTTTGGTGTTCATGTTGTATGGTCCGTTTGGGTAACTATTACTCGGCGACGATACCAACCGCGCGACAAAAGTAAAAAGTGAACGAGCAAAAAAGTCATTTGGCTCTCCTTCACTCCTCTATGCCTTCGCTGCTATAACGTCGCGAGCGCTACAGTTCATGCCTTCTCGAGACGGGAAGCTTACGATGCAACAAATCCTCATCGCCTGCGGGGACGTCGACCTCCTGCGCAAGATTGTCTCGGACCTGCCCGAGGGCAAGTTCAAACCGATTGCGACCAAGACAGGCGCCGGCATCGCCCAAAAAATTGCCGGGCGCAACGTGCCTGTGGCCATCGTCCACGAAGAGCTGGCCGACGGCACCGCCGCCCAGTTGTGCGGCCAGCTTCGCCAACAGGCGGACGGGCCCAATATCTTGTGGCTGTCGAGCGACACGCCCCCGGCCGAAGGCCCCTTCGATCGCGCCCTGAAATATCCGGTGCCCGGGCCGGTCTTCCGCAACGCGCTCGGCCAACTGGTCGACACCTCGGCGGGCGCCCAAGACCTGGAAAAGTGGCGCCTCTTCTACCGCGAGCTCAACGCGCGCCTCGAGCCTATCGAGCAGCAGAGCTACTTCCAGATTCTGGGCATCCCCAAGGACGCGCCGCACCACCGGTTGGTCAAGGCGTACGACCTGCTCAGCCAGCGCTACCACCCGGACCGCTACCGCCAATATCGCCACGAGAAGTGGGGCAAGGCGATCCACGAAAAGGCGACAAAGCTTTACAAGGCGATGACCGAAGCGTATCAGGTCTTGGCCGACCGCAAGCTGCGCGCGGCCTACGAGGACGCCATCAAACGCGGCGAGCTTCGCCTGAGCGCCGAGGATCAAGCCGGCAAAGACACCGGCCCCAAATCGCTGGTCGACATCGGCGAGACGGCGGCCTCCAAGAAGTTTTTGAAGCTCGCCCAGAGCGACATCGCCGGCCAAAATTTGACCAGCGCGCTCCAGAATCTCAAATTTGCTAAGAGCATGGAGCCGAATAACACGGCCATTGCAGACAAGATCGCCGAAATCGAACAGAAGCTAGGCGGCTAGCCTCTCGACACCGGCCCGACGGCGCGCCCCGAGCGCGCCCTCCTCTCCACCGACGTCGTATCCATGGAAAAAAAGCGTTCCAATCTCGTTACGCGGGTGCTCACGGCGATCGTCGCCATCCCACTCTTGTTGGCGATCATCTTTATGGCGCCGCCATGGGGCACGTTCTTGCTGGTGGCCTTCGCCGGCATGGCCTCGGTGTGGGAGTACTGCAGCATCACCTACGGCGACGAGAATCGCCTGGCCAAGGTCGTCTCGGTGCTGGTCGCCGCGGGCATCTCCGCGGTGCTCTACTTTGTGTCCGAGTGGTTCGTCGAGGCCACCGCGGTCGCTTTCTTGCTGATTTTCATCGTCTTTTTGTTCAGCTACGACGACCAGGAACGCGTCAGCCACCAGATCGGCTCGAGTATCACCGGAATCCTGTACGGCGGAGTGGTGTTGACCACACTGTCGCTGCTCGTGCGTGATGCGGGCATTGCGGGGCCCTACTGGATTTTGATGGCCATGGGCGTGACGTGGGGCTCGGATACGGGCGCCTACTTCGCGGGCCGCGCCTTCGGAAAGCACAAGCTGTACGAGGCGGTCAGCCCCAACAAGACCATCGAGGGCTCGCTGGGCGGCATCGCCGCGAGCATCGGCTTTGGGTTTTTGTTCAACTACCTGTTTTCCTTCGACGCGGCATGGACCAGCCTCGAGGTATGGCAGGTGCTGGTGATGGCGATTCCGGCCAATATCTTGGCGCAGCTCGGCGACCTGAGTGAGAGCCTCATCAAACGAGCTCACGGCATCAAGGACAGCGGAAATATCCTTCCGGGTCACGGCGGCATGCTCGACCGCATCGACGGTCTGATCTTCGCCTCGCCCTGGTTCTACATCTTCTTTACTCATTTCGTGCTCTAAAGCGGCGCCCATGCGCGCCTCGGGCGCGACGGCCAACCCGGCACACGATCGCTCATGAGTTTCGTCTATTTCATCATCCTCATCGGTGTCCTGATCTTCGTCCACGAGTTGGGACACTTCATCTTCGCCAAGCTCTTCGACGTGAAGGTCTTGCGCTTCTCGATCGGGATGGGCCCGACTCTGGTCAGCTACACCAAAGGCGAGACCGAGTACGTGATCTGCGCGCTGCCGCTGGGCGGCTACGTGCGCATGCTCGGCTACGAGCTGGGCGAGGTCGAAGAGATTGCCGACGAGGACCGCGATCGCGCGTTGATGATGAAGCCCATCTGGCAGCGCTCGCTCATCGCGCTGGCCGGCCCGGTCTTCAACCTGATTCTGCCGGTGGTCATCTACTTCGTGGCCACCATGGCCCAGGGCACCGCCCCGCCGGCGGTCATCGGCGAGGTCTTCGCCGAGACGCCCGCCGCCGAAGTCGGCCTGCAGCCCGGCGACAAGGTCGTGGCCATCGACGGCGAGGAAGTCACCTACTGGCACGAACTCTCCGAGACCATCGGCGAGTCGTACGGCCGCGAGATCGACGTCACGTTCATCCGCGACGGTGAGCGCCACGAAGTCCGCGTCGAGCCCGAGACCAAGCGCACCACCGACTTCATGGGCCTGCGCGAGCAGACCTACGGGATGCTCGGCATCCACCTGCAGCCCCACGGCACCACCGTGGGCATCTCCAACCCCGACTCGCCGGCCGCCAAAGCCGGCCTGAAGACCTTCGACAAGATCGAGGCGGTCGACGGCGAGCACGTCGAGCGCTTCGACGAGGTCGAGTCGAAGGTGCGCCAGAGCGGCGGCGAGCCCCTCGACATGGTCGTGCTGCACCGCGTGCCCGTCGACCCGGGCTACGCGCGCTTCTACGCCCAGCAGGTCGACGAAATCACCGCCTCGGCCACGAAGACCGACGACGGCTACGAGCTCGGCCTCGAGCCCGCCGAGATGTTCGTCGCCAAGGTCGAAGAGGACTCGCCGGCGGCCAAGGCCGGCCTGCAGACCGGCGACAAGCTCGTCGCTCTCGACGGGCGCGAGCACTCCAACTGGAGCCTGCTCAACCGAAAGATCACCAACGACGTCAACGAAAAGATCGTCGAGCTCCAGGAAGAAGGCGTCGAGGATATCGAGGTCGAGCCCGAGTACGAGCTCAGCTACGAGCGCGACGGCGAGACCGTCACGACCACGCTCGCCCCCGAGGTCACCAAGTTCAAGGGCCAGGGCAACCAGGAGCGCTACCGCGTTTATATCGGCTGGGGTCACATCTCCGAGCGCGTCGCCGCCCCCGAGGTCGCCTTCCCCTTCTTCCCCCGGATGGCCTACGCCGCCGAGGTGAGCGTCGAGCAGACCTGGGAGTTCTGCGAGATGATCGTCATGGGCTTCGTGCGCATGGCTCAGGGACGCGTCAGCCTCGACAACCTGGGCGGCCCGATCATGATCGGCGAGCTCGCCGCCGAAGCGGGCAAAGCCGGCTGGCAGCCCTTCTTGCAGATGATGGCGCTCATCAGCATCAACCTGGGCATCATCAACCTTTTGCCCATTCCGGTGCTCGACGGCGGCCACTTGCTGTTGTACGCCCTCGAGGCGGTCAAGCGCGGGCCTCTTAGCTACCGCACCCGCCAAATCGCCGCCTATATCGGCATCGCCATGATTGTGTTCTTGATGGTCCTGGCGTTCAAAAACGATATCGAACGCAACTGGGAAGACATCGCGGAATGGATCAACCAAGAATGAGTAGTACCGAACAGAGCTGGCGGCGCGTGCTCGCCATCGACACGGCCACGCGCACCCAATCCCTGGCCTTGATGGACGGCGAGACCGTCCTCGAGCACTCGCAGCGCAAGGTGAAGTTCAACCACGGCAGCACGCTGCTGAGCCACCTGAACCAGACGCTCGCCGAGCACAAGCTCGAGGTGGGCGACCTCGACCTCATCGCCGTGGGCGTGGGTCCGGGAAGCTTCACCGGCCTGCGCGTGGGCCTGGCCATCGCCAAGTCCCTCGCCCGCGCCGAGGATATCCCCATCGTGGGCGTCTCCACGCTCGCCGCCCTGGCCTACCCGGTGGCCATCGGCCACCAATTCGCCGCCGTCTGCCCGATGTACGACGCCCGCCGCCAGGAGGTCTACGCCGGGCTATACGCCTACGACGAGTCCCACCTGACCCAACTCGAGCCCGACCGCACCGCCTCACCGGCCGCCATGCGCCAGAAAATCCTCGAGCTGGCGAGCTCCTCGCGCCCCGTCATCATCGTGGGCGACGGCCCGCGCAAATACGACGAACTGGCCGACTGGGACATGCCCGACGTCAACTGGGAGACCCCCGACGTCACCCTCATGCCCGCCTGGGCCGACGGCCCCTCGGCGGTCGGCCTCGCCCAAATCGGCCGCCAAAAAGCCCAACACGGCCACCTCGCCGACGTTGCCTCGTTGGAGCCGAATTATATTCGGCCGACCGATGCCGAGTTGAACTACAAGGGTTGACTCTAAAAATTCTGCGATTTTGCTTGTATTCAACGCCCGCAACCGTTAATTTCCCCTCAAAATGCCATGCTCGCCAATTGATCCCGACGGCGAAGCCACTTCGTACGTGGCCGCGACATGTGTTTTTGCGGCCAGCATCACAATGAATCATTCAATTTGAGGGGAATCCCATGAGAGCAGTAAAGAAGAGCCTGCTAGCGCTGAGTTGTGCCGTCATTACGGCGGGGACCGCCTGTGGTCCGGCTACCGACGATGACACTAACAATGGCCAGTTAGAGCCTTCGGCCGACTGCAGCGAGGCGCCCGAGTTGACCCCCGAGATGGTCAACGGCGGCAAGACGCTCGCCGGCGGGTCGTGCTACCGGGTCAACACCCGTATCACCGTCAACGACGGTACGCTGACCATCGAACCTGGCGTGGTCATCGAGTTCGCCGAAAATGCTTATATGCAGGTGACCGCCGACGGGCGCATCAACGCCGCCGGCACCGCCGACGCGCCCATCTTCTTCACCGGCGTCGAGCAAATCCGCGGCCACTGGCGAGGCGTCCTCGTCGAGACGAACAGCACCGACAACGCCTTCGATCACGTCGTCATGGAGTACGGCGGCGGCGACAACTGGAGCGGCGCCGGCAACTCGCTGGTCATGCTTCGCGTGGTCGGCAAGCTCAAGATCACCAACTCCACGTTCCGCGAGTCGGCCAACTGGGCGCTGCAGGCGTACAAAGAAGCCGACCTGAGCGGCTTCGCCGACAACACCTTCGAGAGCAACGAGACCCCTGCTTGGCTCTCGCCCGACCGCGTCAGCGACATGGCCGGCACCTCCGAGTTCGTCGACAACGACAACCAGTACGTGCAGGTCAGCTTCAGCAACGGCGCCTCCATCACCGCCGACGGCACCTGGAAGGACGTCGGCGTGCCCTATCGCATCAGCGACCGCACGTTCATCAACGCCGAGTGGACGCTCGATCCGGGCGTGACCGTCGAGAACGAGGAAGAAGTTCAAATCCTCGTGAACACAGACGGCGGCGTGATTCGCGCCCTGGGCGAAGAGGGTAACCCTGTGACGTTCCGCGGCGTAGAGGCGCTTCGTGGCCATTGGCAGGGCATCGAAGTTGCCTCCAACACGGCCGACAACCTCTTCCAGCATACCGTCGTCGAGCACGGCGGCGGCTATCTGTGGAGCGGCGACCCCAGCTCCTACGGAGCCCTGCGAGTGGTTGGAAAGATGGAGATCGTCGACTCGACCTTCCGCGAGAACGCCAACTACGCGCTCAAGGCTTTCGAGCAATCCGACCTGCGCGGCTTTGCCAACAACACCTTCGAGAACAACGACGTCCCGATGTGGATCGCTCCCGACCGCGTGGGCGAGATGGCCGGCACCTCGCAGTTCACCGGCAACGACGAGCAGATCGTGAAGGTCTCGCACACCAACGGTGCCAGCGTCAGCACCGACCAGTCCTGGAAGGATGTGGGCGTGCCCTACCGCGTCGTCGATCGCACCTTCGTCAACGCCGCGTTGACCATCGAGGCGGGCGTGACCGTCGAATTCGGCGAGGAAGACGAACTCCACGTCGAGGAAGAAGGCTCGCTCATCGTCGCCGGCACCGCCGACAACCCCGTGCTGATCACCGGCGTCAACAAGGTCGAGGGCTACTGGCACGGCATCGGCTTCAAGAGCAACTCCACGGCGAACAGCATCTCGCACGCCACCATCGAGTACGGCGGCTCGAACGCCTGGAGCGGCAACACCAACAACCAGTCGACCATCTTCCTCGCCAAAGGCACGCTCGACCTCGAGTCGACCGCCATCAACTACAGCGAAGGCCACGGCATCTACATCGCTGACGGCGCCGCCATCAGCAGCTGCGAGGGCGTGACGTTCGACGGCAACGTCAAAGAAAACGTCTTCAACGACAGCTCTCCGGAAGCTGCCTGCAACCTGATTTGACGCATCGAGAATCGCGGCCCCCCAGCTCCGCCTACGGCTACGCAGGGGGCTATCAAATCGCCTAACGCCCTCCGGGCTCGCAATCCGCGGGCCCGGCTCCATCCCCACCATACGCCTCTCGCACCGTACCGCCCTGACGCTCGCGTGGCGTACACCTTACTTCTACCGATCCCCTCACCACCTGGAGCCCTTGGGCGGAATCCCCATTTGATAGCCCCCTGCGAAGCGTAGCTTGATAGCCCCCTGCGAAGCGTAGCTCGATAGCCCCCTGCGAAGCGTAGCGGAGCTGGGGGGGGACGACGTGGCGCTTTTGATCGTCATAGACGCGATCCCCACACGCACAATTGAATCCGCGCCCGAGGTAGTTTACCAAGAAGGAGGACCCATCCTCGCCTCGGGAGCCAGCGTTGAAGAAAACCACCTACATTTTCGGACTTCTGCTCGCGCTAGCCGCCACCACGAGCGCCTGCGACAAGCAAGAGAAACCGACCGACCAGGTCGCTACCGAGGAAGAGACGGCAAAGCCCGACGAGCACGCCGGCGCCCAAGGCGACGCGCTGCAGGGCGACTGGAAGGCCCACGACGTCCACACCCACCTGTCGCCCTACGCCTACCCGGTGGCGATCAAGGTGATGGACGACAACGGGCTGTACCGCATGGTGAATATGAGCGGGGGCGGAAGCCCGCGTTACCGCCAGGCGAACCTGGCCGAGGCCGACAAATTCGACGGGCGCATCGCCCTCTTTTTCAACGTCGACTGGGAAGACGTCGACGACGCCGACTTCGGCGAGTCGACCGCGGCGGCGCTCGAGACGGCGGTCGAGCAGGGCTTCGCGGGCTTGAAGATCAGCAAGGCGCTCGGCCTGGGCGTCAAGACTGAGGACGGCGAGTTGCTCGCCGTCGACGACCCGCGCCTGGCGCCCATCTGGGAGAAGGCGGGCAAGATCGGCATCCCGGTGGGCATCCACACGAGCGACCCGAAGGCCTTCTTCGAGAAGCCCGGCCCCGAAAACGAGCGTTGGGACGAGCTGAAGCTCGCGCCGAGCTGGAGCTTTTACGGCGAGGAGTACCCGTCGCGCAAAGCACTGCTCGACGCGCGTGACCGCATGGTGGCGAGCCACCCGTACACGACCTTCATGCTGCTCCACTTCGCCAACAACCCCGAGGACATCGACTACGTCGACCGGCTCCTCGACGAGCACCCGAACGTCATCGTCGACGTCTCCGCGCGCCTGGCCGAGATCGGCCGACACGCCCCCGAGAAGGTGCGCAAACTGTTCATCAAGCACCAGGACCGCATCCTCTTTGCCACCGACCTCGGCCTGCGCGCTCGCCCCACCGAGCAAGGCCTGCAGTACCGGCTGACTCTGGGCAGCATCAGCAAAAAGCCGCCCACCCTCGAGGACGTCGCGGACTTTTACGACAAGCATTGGCGTTACTTCGAGACGGACGAAGAGGCCATCGAGCACCCGGTGCCCATCCAGGGCGACTGGAAGGTCCACCCGATCGACCTCCCCCGGGAGGTCCTCGACAAACTCTACTGGAAGAACGCCGAGCGGATTATCTTTGCGCCGTGGCTCGGCCGACGAGCTGCCACTAGCGTCGCCGACCGGGCGAGCGCGCTGATCACTCAAAGCCAATGAAGATCGAAGCTGGTCGTTTCAACCTGACCTTCGAAGACGAACCCGTCTCGAAGCTGACTAAACTGAGCGGCATCGGCCCCAAGACCGCCGAGCGCCTCGAAGAGCGCGGCATCTTTACGCCCGCCGACCTGCTCTTGTTCATCCCGCGCAAGTACCGCCCGCACTACCGCCACATGCCCGGCGCCGAGATGGTCAAGAGCCGCGCGGCCCACGCCGAGTTCTTCGGCCAGATCGTGCGCGTCAATATCCCGCCCAAGCGAAGCCGCGCGCCCGTCGAGGTGCTCCTCGACGTGGGCGGCCACGAGTTCAAGCTCATCTGGTTCAACATGAACCGGCGCGGGTTTACGAGCATCTTCCAGAACGGCAAGTGGCTCGAGGTCGACGGCAAGATCGACTGGGACCGCGGGCTTCCCACGCTCGCCCACCCGAGCTTCGACGTCGTCGGCTCGTCGCCTCCCGCCCGCCCCGAGCCGAGCGTGCGCATGGAGCCGGTCTACAAGTCGATGGAGGGCATCAACGACTCGGCGGTGCTCGGCGCCATCGAGGACGCCGCCAAGCGGCTGTTGCCGCTGGCCGTCGACGTCGTCCCCCGCACCATTCGCGAGCGCCTGGGGCTGCCCACCGTGCGCGAGGCCCTCGAGACGATCCACCTGCTGCGCGAGTTCGACGACGCCGACAAGTTCCGCGACGCGCTCACCCGGGCGCGCCACCGGCTCGTCTACGAGGAGTTCTACACGCTGCAGCTCAAGCTCGCCGAGGACTATATCACCGAGCGTCGCGCGGCGAACGCGCCTCGGTGCACCGAGCGCGACCTGGGCCGTGAGTTCGTGCGCAACCTGCCGTTCACGCTCACCGGCGACCAGAAGGACGCCATCGCCACCATCGCCCGAGATCTGGGCGAGCGCGCGCCCATGCGTCGTCTGTTGCAGGGCGACGTCGGCAGCGGCAAGACCGTGGTCGCCTATATGGCCGCCGCCATCGTCATCGGAAGCGGCCGCCAGGTCGCCATGATGGCGCCGACCGACATCCTGGCCAAACAGCACCTGCGCGGGGCCCAGGAGATGTTCGAGGGCCTCGGGGTCAACATCGCCCTGCTCACAGGCTCGCAGAGCACCAGCGAGCGCAACGCGGTGCTCGAGCGCCTCGGGCCGGCCGACGGCCGCGCCGAGCAGAGCCTCTTCGGCGACAAAGACGGCCGCGTCGACCTGGTCATCGGCACCCACGCGCTGTTCCAGGACGACGTCGCCTTCGACGAGCTCGGCCTGGTCATCGTCGACGAGCAGCACAAATTCGGCGTCGAGCAGCGCCAGGACCTGCTCGCCAAGGGCGAAGACCCGCACCTGCTGGCGATGACGGCCACGCCCATCCCGCGCTCCCTGGCCCACGCGGTCTTCGGCGACCTCGACCTGACGGTCATCCGCGAGAAGCCGCCGGGCCGAAAGCCCATCCGCACCTTTTTGCGCGACCGCTCCCGCGCCCCCAAGGTCTACGACTACGTGCGCCAGCGCATCGAGGAGACCGGCGAGCAGGCCTACTTCGTCTACCCGATGGTCGAGGCGAGCGAGGCGGTCGCCGGGCGCCGAAACGTCACCGACTCCGCCGAGGCGCTGGCCAACGGCCCGCTGTCCACGCTGCGCGTGGGCATCTTGCACGGACGCATGGACGCCCAGACCAAAGACCGCACGATGCAGCGCTTCGCCGACGGCGACATCCAGGTCCTGTGCGCCACGACCGTCGTCGAGGTGGGCATGGACGTCTCCAACGCCACGGTGATGGTCATCGAGAGCCCCGAGGTCTTCGGGCTGAGCCAGCTCCACCAGCTACGCGGCCGCGTCGGTCGCGGCAGCGCCGACTCGATGTGCATCCTGCTCGCCGGCTACGGGCTCACAGACGACGCCGAAGAGCGCCTGACCTCGTTCTCGTCGACCGACGACGGCTTCGAGCTCGCCGAGGTCGACCTGCAGATCCGCGGCCCCGGCGAGTTTCTGGGCGTCCGCCAGGCGGGCCTGCCCGAGTTCCGATTCGCAGACGTATTGCGCGACGCGCACTTGCTCAAAGAGGCGCGCCACGACGCGCGCCGGGAGTTGTTGGGAGATGCCGGCTGACTCGGACGCAGGCCAATTTGGAGGCAGGCCGATTTGGACGCAGGCCCAATTGGACGCAGGCCAATTTGGAGGCAGGGCTTCTAGCCCTGGATCAACGGACGACGGCCTTGCAGAGGCTTCGGCGCCATCTATTAGGGGCGCCTGAACTGCGGCGCGGCCATTAATGAGTCGTGTCCGCGAACCACATGAGCTCAATGACGCGTGTCCGCGAACCACATGACATCAATGTTCTCGGGTCCACAAACCACATAAGCCACACCGAAGGAACACTCTAATTGCCGTTCCGCGAGGGCGCTTTTCAGCCCTCGCCCCTAATCTGGAGTTTCGCCGAATTTGTCGGCGTTTTCTTCGGTGCGAGGGCATCTTGCCCTCGTAAATTGGGCCGAAGGTAGGCCGTTTCAGGCCGCCTTGCGAGCCCCATCGGCCCCTGGCGGCGCGTGTCGGGCCAGTTGAGTTGTCTGTTTTTCGTAAACCCGGTCGTCAGACCGGGTTTGCCATAATTGTTCTTGCTCCATCTGGCGGTGAAATGCCTGGAGCATGTCGACGAAACTGATTGTCACTTTGTGCGGATACCACGGGGCCAGATAGCGCGCCCACCATATGTCTTTGAGCGGCTGACCATGGTCGAGATACCACAGCACCACAAAGCTGTAGCACAGCATTCCGAATGGAACCGTGCGCTCCGAGGCGATCGGCCGCCGCTCGATAGGAGCCTTGGGCCCGTGGATCGTCGAATCTGCAGGTTCGTCTCCTTGAGCGAATCCGTTTTGGACCTCCTCGATGCCCATGTACTGCTTGCAGTCACGGTAGCAGCTCTCCAGCGACCACCGCAGGCTCTGCGGAATCAGGACTTTGGGGCCCGAGCAGCCCGGCCGGCTTCGAAAGTAGTAGTTATCTTCGAGTCGTCCGCTCGGATCGCGAGTGATGACGACGGTCAGCACGCGATCCTTCCCGGCGCTCTTCCACTGAGCCTCAAATGTTTTGATCCAAAGCTGCAGTTGTTGACCATAGATGTAAAGGATTTGCTCTTTCCACGGCAGCTGGGGATCCTCAGCGAGCTCGGCCAACGATGGGAGCCGCTTGCCCCAGATGCGTCGGCGTCCCGGCCCCGGCGTTTGCTCGACCTTGGCATCAAAGAGAGCTGCATTGGCTTTGAATCGGCCGACCATCTCCATGTTATCGTCCAGGGCCGAAAAAACGGTCCTGTTGACGTAGTCGTTGTCGCCCACGACGACAAAATGGGCCTCGAGCCACCAGCTTCTCAAGACTGCGAGCATCTCGGCAAAAAGCTGGGGGCGGCTGCAATAGGCCTCAGGCGGACACAGCTTACGGGTGCGGTGCAGACGAAACAGCAACGGAACGGCGATGCCGCCGCTGTGCATGAAACCGACCGGGACCCAAACTGCCAGCGTCACAAATTGAAGACCCCAGCAGAATGCCGACTTGCGCACCCTCTTGCCGGTGAGGGTCGAGCGCATCGGGTCTCGATGGATTCCGGCGCCCATCACAAAGGGCCCAGTGCGCCGGCAAACAGTATCATCCACAAGCACATACACCGTTTGTCCGAGTCGGGCCTTCAAAGCCAACGCCAGCAGATGGCCGAGCTCATCCAGGCTCCATTTGGCCCGCGAAAAGAACCGATAGAATATCGAGAAATGTTTGGGCTCACCGTCCGGTTTCATCCTCAGCCCCGGCATAAAACGGCCGGCGCGCAACAGGTTACTGATGCATCGCCTAGATTCACATCGGATCCAGGCCAACATCAGGTAACTAAAGTTGTCGTAAGTCGGGGTGCTGAAGGCCGGTCGAAACATCTCGATGAGGGCTTTGATAGAGGCCATTGTCGAGCCAGGGCTTGGACGGTTGGACTGCTTGGTGTACGCAACCCTAGCAACCACCTCCAAGCCCTTCTTATTTTCATTTCGACCACTTATGCCACGTACCTACTAATCGCTGAGCATACTAGACGCGCCAACTCAAGGAGTGCCGCCTGAAAAGATGGCGAAACTCCAGATTAGGGCCTTTGGCGCTAATAGACTAGAGTTTCGCCATCTTCGACAGCGATTCTATAGGAGCCAGGGCATCTTGCCCTGGTAGATTACAAAATTAATGGCCTCTTTTGAGGCTTGTTTTAGGGATTCAAGCGGCCATTGTGAAAAGCTTTTGCTGATTCGGCCGCTCGAAGCCCAGAGACTGCAGATAATTTTCGTCGAAGCCGTGCTCAGGCGGGTTCGTCCATAATTGTTCATGCTCCATCTGACGGCGAAACGCTTGGAGCATGTCGCCAAAGCTGATGGTGGTCTTATGCCGCCACCACGGCGCTAGAAATTTCGCCCATTTCAGGTCGCGAGCCGGTTGCCCATGTGCCAGATACCACCGCACGACAAAACCATAGGCAAGCATGACAAAAGGGCCGGTGCGTCTGGATGCTCTGGGGTCGGCGTCCACGGGAGCTTGCGGCCCAGGCCGCTTTCGGCGATGGGTTTTGGCTGGCTTGCCGCGGTGGATAAAGCCGCTTTGGATGTCCTCGAGGTGCAAGAGCTGTTTGGCATCTCGAAACGTCATCTCCAGCGTCCAGCGCCGACAGATCGTCGTGAAAAAATCCTGGACTTCGGCGTCTGCTTCAGTGCGAAAAAAGCAGCGGTCGTCGTAGGTGCCGGTCGGATCGCGGGTGACGAGGATCGTCAAGACCCGTTCCTTGCCCATGCTCTTCCAGCGGGCCTGATACGTCTTGACCATCAGCGTAACCGTCCGGCCGTAGACGACAAGCTCCATGTGTTGCCAGGGGACCGAGGCGTCCTGAGCGAGTTCTTTGGGCGTCTCGAGGCGCTTGCCCCAGATGGGTCGCCGCCCACGGCCGGTGTGCTCGGGGCGTTTGTGTTGGTAGAGGGCGGCGTCAAAGCGCATCGGAGCCGTCAAAATGATGTTCTGGTCGAGCACGGCGCCGACTCTTTTGCAGGCATACTCGTCATCGACGCACAGCTCGAGTGGGCGCGTCGGCCACCAGCTTCTCAAGACCTCGAGCATCTCGACGGCGAGCTCGGTACGCCTCTTCCACTTGCCTTCGGGACAGGTCTTTTTGCTGCGGTAGAGCCGAAAGAGCACCGGAATCGCCACGCCCCTTGCGTGGACGAATGGACACGGCACCCAAACGGCGAGCACCACGAAATTGAGCCCGAAGCTAAAGCGTACACGATGCCGACCTTGCTCGTAGCTGACCTGCAGCGGGTCGTAGTGGAAGCCTGCGCCGAGTACCATGGGTCCGCTTCTGCGACACAGAGTGTCGTCGATCAAGATGGTCACCGATTCGCCAAGCCACGGCTCGAAAAGCCCAAGCATCAAGTGCCCCAGCTCATCGGTGCTCCACTTGGCACGGCTGAAAAGCCTGTAGAAGCACGAGAAGTGCTTGGCCTTGCCGCGATCAGTGGGATAGAGCTGGGGCATATGAAAGATGGCTCTGAGGCAATTGGAGATCCAGCCACGCGCCGGATTCATCAGCCAGGCCAGCATAAGAAACTGAAAGTTAGCGAAACTGGGAGCCGAAAAAGCGCTGCGAAACTGAGCGATGAGCGGAAGAATCGTCGACGTCATGATGTTTGGGAGGTGCGGGTTTTGAGACAGCTCGGTGGTTTTTGGCGAATTCACCAACCTGTCGAGAAGCCCGTTTTATTTTCCCCTTCCCGATCAACGTCTTGCGCTGCATCTAACCGATGGCCTCTCGAACCTCCGTATCAATCGTTACCGTCTGAAAAGATGGCGAAACTCTAGCCTAATAGCGGGCCTCACTAACCCGCAAGTCCATCAACGAAGCAGCCCCTAATAGCGGGCCTCACTAACCCGCAAGACCATCAACGAAGCATCCCCCAATGAAATACGCACTTCTCATCCTAGCACTCGTCCTCACCGTCACAGCCTGCCAAACCATGGGTCAGCGCACGGTGACCACCCAGGGCGACATCCCCAAAACGCGCACCTCCGGCAACCCGCTGGCCGACTGCACAAACACCACGACCCGCCGGGTCGTCGAGCTCGCCAACGACGCGCGCGATGACGAGGGTTTGAACGAGCTGTACTGCGACCGCGCCCTGGCCCGCGTCGCCCAACGCCACGCCCAGGACATGTGCGACCACAACTACCTGTCGCACACCTCCCGCGACGGGCGCACGATGGTCGACCGCGTCGACGAGGCCGGCATCGACTACATGGCCCTGGGCGAAAACGTCGCCATGGGCCAGCGCACCCCCGAGCGCGTCCACACCGGCTGGATGGACAGCGAGTACCACCGCGCCAATATCCTCAACGACATGTTCTCGCGCCTGGGCGTCGGCTACGTCGAATGCGGCGGCCAGCCCTACTGGGTGCAGGTATTTGCGAATTGAGTGCAAACACGGAAGTGAGAATTCGATGGAAGACGTAGTGACGAAGACACGCCGCTGGCTCGAAGACGCGGTCATCGGCCTGAACCTGTGCCCCTTTGCACGCGCGGTCTACGTGCGCGACGAGGTGCGCATCGCCGTCGACGAGGCCCGCGGCTTCGAGGACGCGATCCGGCGCGCCCTCGACGAAGCCGACCGGCTCCTGCAAGCCGCGCCCGACGACATCGCCACCACGCTCGTCGTCTTCCCCCACGCGCTGAGCGACTTCGACGAGTTCCTCGACGCGGTCGACGCCGTCGACGAACTCATCGAGCGCGCCGGCGCCGCGGGCATCCTGCAGCTCGCCCACTTCCACCCCCAGTACCAATTCGAGGGGACCGAGGCCGACGACCTCGAGAATTTCACCAACCGCGCGCCCTACCCCACCCTGCACCTGCTGCGCGAGGCCCAGATCAGCGAGGGCGTGGCGAGTCACCCGAACCCCGAGGCGATCCCCGAGCGCAATATCGAGGTGCTCGAGGAGTTGGGCGAGCTCGAGGTCCACAAAATGTGGGATCGGTGGTCGACGGATTGACCCGAAGGCTCGGCCGAGAGGGGGTCGACGGCACTCGAACGTCGCTGCGCGCCGTCTGACTGCCCATCGATGGCACTTTTTTGGACCTTTTGGCTCAGCTAAGACCCATGCGACGGCATTTTTTCGGCCCTCTGGCTCGAAAAAGTGCCGTGCCGGGGCACTTTTTTGTGCCTCGACCTCCAAAAAATGCCCTTCGAGGGGTGTCTGTTGGACCTTCCGTGCCAAAAAAATGCCTCCGACAGGGGGTTCGGAGGCGCGTCATCGCGTTCGAGTGCCATGCGAGGGGGGTTCGCTGAACCTCGAGGTCCGCCAGACACCCATCGAGGGGGGCGAGCGAGCCTCGAGGTCCACCAGACACCCATCGAGGGGGCTAACGATTGCTCATAAGTCCGAATGCCGGATGAGGTCGACTCGAATCCGTGAACATGAACCTGCACGTGCACGTGAACGGTCTTTTCGACTGCATTCAACCTCAAAACAGCAACTGCGCTCGAATCAAGCGCATGCGGTCACTCGAATTTTCGAGCAGTTCTCTGTCTCACTGCTGGTTTAACTACCGTTCACGTTCAGGTCTGATCATCCCACACATCTCATTTGCCGATGCGGAGCCGGGGCTTGCCCACTTGTTTTGCTAAGCAGGGGTTGGTCGGCGTTGAGGAATCGCACGCCCGACCCCAAGGCGAGCCTTGGGGCTGCACCGGCGAGGGCTCCGCGGGCAGCAAGCAGCCGCTCCGCATGCCGCAACACGGTGCCTGACACCTCGTCGACGCCACCTTGCACACCTTTGTTGATGCGCTGCGTTGACGGTCGGGGCGCGGTCGTCCCCGGCCGCCGGGGTCCGTCTCGGGCCCCGCACGTGTTCGAGCAAGGCGTGTGCCTTGCTTAAGACACGCAAGCTGGGGCGGGGACGCCCCAGGGCGGGCGGGGACGCCGCGCGCCCCGACCGGCAATCGGGTTTCACGTGATTCACTGCACGGTCAGGTCGCCCGCGTTCGCCGGCTGGTAGCCGTCGCTCGAGCCGCCGGTATCCACAAAATCGCAGTAGGTCCAGGTCTGCCCCCCGTCGCCCGAGAAACGGAATGCATAGTCATAGCTTCCCGCCGTCGACGGCGCGGTGACGTCGCCCTGGTACTCGTCGTTGTTGTTGTTGGCGTAGTCGAAGCCGGGGTTGGGCTGCACTTCGTTCCAGGTCCAGCTTGTGGCCGTGGTCGGATCGGAGCCGTCGGGGCCCACGCCGAGCTCGGCGATCAGCGTGGGCGCCGTAAAGGCGCTCGTTTGGCCGGGGGCGTCGGTCTGCCCGGCGATATACAGCTGACTGTAGGCTATGTCGGTCGCGCCCGGGGCGAGCGTCATCGTCGACGGCCACTGCAGCCCGCACCAGCCGAGGGTGTAGGTCGGGCAGTCGCTGCCGCCCACGCAGTCGCTGTCGCGACAGTCGGCGGCGCCGTCGCCGTCGTTGTCGGTTGTGTCGTCGCAGCACAGCTCGGTGGCCGGCACGCAGGCGCCCGCGCTGCACATGTCGCCGCCGGTGCAGGCGTCGCCGTCGTCGCAGCTCAGCGAGTCGTCGTTCGTGTAGACGCACGTGCCGTCGTCGCAGGTGTTGACGGTGCAGGCGTTTCCGTCGTCGCAGTCGGTGTCTTCGGTGCACTCGGGCGGCGCGGCGTCGACTTCGGCGTCCTCACCGACGTCTTCAGACGTATCGACGGCGTCGGTCGCGTCCTCGCCGGTGTCTTCGGGAACCGCCGTGTCGGAGGTGTCGGAGGCGTCGGGCGTCTCGTCTGCGTCGGAAGTGTCGGCCTGCGAGGTGTCGGTCGGCCCGGTATCGGCCGGTCCGGTATCGACTTGCGAGGTGTCGGCCTGTCCAGTGTCGGCGGGAACCTGGTTATTGGCCCCGTCATCGTCGTCGGAACACGCGGCGAGGGTCGAGCTGACGAAGAGAACAACAAGAATTCGCGTGAGTGTCTTCACTGGCTTCCCACTCCTGACGGAAATTAAAAACGTCCTTGCCCGTCAGTATCATACCACAACCAAGTGCAGACACGGAACTTTTGTACTTTAAGACTCGCATTCCGGCTGTTGAATCGCCTGGAAAGGATGCACCCGTTCTTGGTGGTTGGTTCTTGGTTCTTGGTCGATGCTTCGACGTCCTTACCAAGAACCAAGAACCAAGAACGGCTGCAACTGTCACGGAGGCTCACCGGAGCAGGCGCTTCTCGTAAGTCACAGAAGTGGTGTGCTTGCACTTAGACTCACAGCGAAGATGTCATCTCCTGGTATCGTTGCCGGTGCACGTCGCGCTCGACCACCGCCTGGTCGAGCCTCTCGATGGCCTGGCGCGCGTTTTGGGCGCGCTCTTCGGGGTTCGGGTGCGACGACAGAATGGCCGGCGGCTGGGGCTGCTTGGCGAGACGCTCGAAGAAGGCGACGTAGCCGCTGGGCGAGTAGCCGGCGTCGACCACGAACTCCATGCCCACCTCGTCGGCCTCGCGCTCGTCGTCGCGGCTGTGCTTGAGCAAGTAGCCCTGGGCGAGCAGGTCGATGGCCATCTGCTCGAGCATGCCGGCCTCTTCGCCCAACGCCAGGCTGGTGAGCGTGGAGATGCCGTAGACCGCCACCATGCGCTCGGCGATGTGGCGCTGGGTGACGTGGGCGACCTCGTGGCCGAGCACGGCGATGAGTTCGGCCTCGGTCTCGGCGGATTGGAGCAAGCCGGTGGTCACGAAGATATGCCCGCCGGGGATGGCAAAGGCGTTGATCTCGGGGCTGCGGATGACGTGAAAGTCGTAGTCGATGCCCTCGGGGCGTCCCTCGGCCGCGGCGACCACCTTCTGGCCGAGCTGCGAAACATAGCGAGACACCGGAGAGCCGGTCACCGGCTGTGACTCGGCGAGCACCTGGCGAGCCATGCGGTCGCCGAGTTGCTCCTCTTGGCGGGGCGGCAGAACCACGTTGGTCGCCGTCTCCTTGACCGACTTGCCCGCCCGTTTGAGCGCCTCACCGGCCTTCTCGAGCGACTCGCGCCCCTGCTCGACGCGCTCCTGGTCCACCTCGTCACAGCCGACCAGCCCAAGCCCAACAAGCCCCGACGCTACCAATACGACCAAAACTGCACGCAATAACCGCATAACCTCAATCCCCTTCACCACGCTCGTTCTCCGCGAGCCACACAACAAACCGTTCGACCTGCGACAACCCTTCGTCGGCCACCGCGCCCTGTTGCGAGGCGGCCTCGAAGGCCTCCCAATGTGGCCAGAACCGCCCACCATCGTAGGCGTCGACCACATCGGGGTGTAAGTAGTAATCACGACATACCGTCTCTGTATTGCCCAGCGCCTGGGCCGTCTGGCGCACCGCTTCGCGCAGCATCTCGTCGCGCTCGTCGGCGTCTTCGGGCGGTCCGTACTCCAGCAAGAACTCGGTGAACCTGCGCGTCGCGCCCCACGTGCGGAAGTCCTTGGTCGAGCACTCCATGCCGCAAATCTCTTCGAGATAAGCGTTGACCTCGTCGGCGGTCACCCGGCGCGTCTTGCCGTCTTCGAGGTAGGTGAAGACGCGCTCGCCGGGCGTCTCGTGCAGCCGGCGCACCTGGCGCGACAGGCGCCGGTCGCGCACCACGATCTCGTGCTCGACCTCGGACTTTCCGACGAACTCGAAGCGCACGCTGGTGGTGTTGACCTCGACGTGCTCGGCAAAGAGCGTGGCCAGCCCGTGCGAGCCGTGCTCGCGCAGGTACTGCTCGTTGCCTATGCGCAGCAGCGTGCGATCGAGCAGCGTGATCACCACGGCCAGCGCCCGCTCGCGGCCCACCTCATTGGCGCGCATGGCCCGGTCGCACGCCTCGCGGATGGCCGGGAGCTTGCGCGCGAACTGGACCAGGTGGTCGAATTTGACCCGCCGGCGCACCTCCTCCCAGCGCGGGTGGTAGATATACTGCTTGCGCCCGGCGGCGTCTCGCCCTGTCGCCTGCACATGCGCGTCGGGGTTGGCGGCGATCCACACGTCGGTCCAATCGGGCGGGATCGTCAGCGCCTTGATGCGCGCCTTCTCGGCCTCGTCGTGCAGGTGGCTGCCGTCCTCGGTCATGTAGGTAAACCCGCGCCCCCACCGCTTGCGCTCGTAGCCGGGCGTGGTCTCGGTCACGTAGTGCAGCCCCGCCTCTTGGGCGCAGGCCGCGTACTCGGAGATGCGATCTTCTTGCACCGCTAAACCCCTCGAATCGGGAAGGAAAGCCGCTTGTCGACGGGCGGCCTTCGCGTTCGACGCCGCCCTCTTGAATTATGGACGCGACGGCGCAGAAATCCCGCCGCGGCGATTGCGTCCCGGGCGCGGGTCAACTAGTCTCGGGGGGCGCTCATCTCCCCCGATTTTCCCGCTGACACGTGTACGCCCAAGTCGCCGTAGACATCCCCCTATTCACCGCGCTGACCTACGCGATCCCGGACGAACTCGACGGTTTGATCGAGCCCGGCCACCTCGTGCAGGTGCCGTTTCGAAACCGCTCGAAGACCGGTCTGGTGGTCTCGGTCGACGAGACGCTCGAGGACGAGTCGATCGCCTCGAAGGTGCGCGACATCGTCGATCTGGTCGACACCGAGCCCCTGCTCGACGAGCGCGGCGTGCAGTTCTTGAAGTTCATCGCCGACTACTACCTCGCCCCTATCGGGCAGGTCGCGCGCCTGGCCCTGCCGTCGTTTGTGCGCCTCGAGGGCATGAAGCACTACCGGCTCGTCGACGGGGCGAGCTCGGCGACCGTCCACGACGACGACCTGAAGGCCGCGGCGGCCATCCTCGAGGAGAGCGACGAGCCGGTCGCGGTCAAAGACATCAAAGAGCGGATCAAGGGGATGACCTTCCGGCGACTGTCCGACCTGGAGACGGCCGGGTTCGTCGAGGTCTCCTACGAGGAGAAGGACGC
This sequence comes from Persicimonas caeni, assembly GCF_006517175.1. NCBI lineage: Bacteria > Deltaproteobacteria > Bradymonadales > Bradymonadaceae > Persicimonas > Persicimonas caeni. The sequence continues at coordinate 1,011,665 of NZ_CP041186.1, forward strand.
GCGCGTCAAAGTGCGCACCGAGAAGTTCTATCAGGTGGTCGACCCGCCCGGCGAAGACGACCGCATCGGCAGCAAGCAGGCGCGCATCCTCGAGATGCTCGAGGGCGAAGAGAGCGTGTCGCTCACTGATATCCGCGAGTCAATTTCGAGCCCGTACAGCAGCCTGAGCGGCCTGGAGGAGCGTGGGTTCATTCGCGTCTGGGAGGAGGAGGTCTACCGCGACCCCTTCGAGCAGGAGCCGGTCAGAAAGCCCGAAGAGCACGTGCTGACCCTCGACCAGCAACAAGCCCTGCAGGCGATCGGCACGGCGCGACAGGCCAACTCGTTCCAAGGCTTCGTGCTCCACGGGGTCACCGGAAGCGGCAAGACCGAGGTGTACGTGCGCGCCATCCGCGCCGAGATCGAGCAGGGAAACCGCGCGCTGGTCCTGCTGCCCGAAATCGCGCTGACCCCGCAATTCGTGGCCGTCTTTCGCGGCCACTTTGGCGAGAAGATCGCCGTGTTGCACTCGGGGCTGACCCCGGCGGAGAAATTCGACCAGTGGCGGCGCATCAAGCGCGACGAGGTCGAGATCGTCATCGGCGCGCGCTCGGCACTGTTCGCCCCGCTGACCAACCTGGGCATCATCGTCGTCGACGAGGAGCACGACACGAGCTTCAAGCAGGGCGAGGGCCCGCGCTACCACGCCCGCGACATGGCGCTGGTGCGCGGCAAGCTCGAGAACGCGCGGGTGGTCCTGGGCAGCGCCACGCCGTCGCTGGAGTCGTACCACAACGCCAAGAGCGGCCGGCTCAAGTACCTGCCGATGCCCGACCGCGTGGCCGACCGGCCGATGCCCGAGGTCGACATCGTCGACCTGCGCGACAACGACGGTGCCCCGCCCGGCCCCTCCGACGTGCTCTCCTACCAGCTCGTCGGCGCCGTCCAGGACACGCTCGCCGAAGAGATGCAGGCGATCTTGTTCCTCAACCGGCGAGGCTTCTCGCCGTGCGTCATCTGCCACGCGTGCGGCCACGTCTTCGAGTGCGTCAACTGCGACGTCTCGCTGACCTACCACCGCCGCCAAGAGTCGCTTCGCTGCCACCACTGCGACTACTCGATTCGCATGCCCGAGTCGTGCCCGGAGTGTGGCGACCAGAAGATCAACCGGCGGGGCACCGGCACCGAGAAACTCGAGGGCCACCTCAACGAGCTCTTCCCGCGCGCCAATATCGCCCGGCTCGACCGCGACACCAGCGGCGGAAAGAACCTGCGACGCACCATCAAGGCGTTCCGCCACGGCGAGATCGACCTGCTGGTGGGCACCCAGATGGTCACCAAGGGCCACGACTTTCCCGGCGTGATCACCGTCGGGGTGATCATGGCCGATATGAGCCTGAACTTTCCCGACTTTCGCGCCGCCGAGCGCACCTTCCAGCTGCTCACGCAGGTGGCCGGACGCGCCGGGCGCGGCGAAGATCCGGGGCGGGTCTATATCCAGACGTACAACCCCGAGCACTACAGCCTGCAGGCCGCGCGCGAGCACGACTTCGCCTCGTTCTCCGAGCGCGAGCTCGCCCTTCGCCGCGAGCTCGCCTACCCGCCCTTCGGCCACCTCATCGCCATCAAGTTCGAGGCGGCCAGCGAGGGGCGCTGCATCCAGGCCGCCCGCGACTACGCCACCGCCGCCAGGCGCGTGCTGCGCCAAGACGAGAAGCTCGGCCAGAGCGTCTTTATGCTGGGCCCGGCCATGGCGCCCCTGAGCCGCCTCAAGGGCAAGTCGCGCTGGCAAATCCTGCTCAAGAGCCGCTCACGCGCCGACGTGCGCAAGCTGGCCATCGCCATGCTCAACGGCGTGGCCCACTTCGAGCCCAACAAGTCGCAGCACCGCGACGTGCGTATCGTGGTCGACGTCGACCCGGTCAATATGCTGTGAGAATCCCGACGATGTAGAACGCCAAAAGCCCCCGCCGGATGCGATATCCGGCGGGGGCTTTTTGGGGTCTAGCGGGTTGGTCTAGCGGAACACGTTGGCTTACATGCCGGCGTCTGCTTCGCTGGAACCGGCGTCGGCGTCACTGCCGCCGTCTGCGGGGATCTCGCAGGTCTCGCCGCCCGTCTCTGCGACGCACGTCGCCGACTCGGCGCTGTACGAGCAGCTCAGGCCGTCGGCACACTCGGCGCCGCCCTCACACGACTCGCCCTCGGCGCGCGGCTGTTCGCAGTTGCCGCTGCCCTCGGCGTCGCACCACAGCCCCGGCTTGCACTGCATCGACTGCTGACAAGCCTCGCCCGCGGCCAAGTGGGGCGCACAGGTGCCGTCCACGCAGGTCGAACCGGGCCCACACATCTCGCCGGCGCTGCACGAAGCGCCCGCCGCCGCGTAGCTGACCGATGCCACACAGGTCGACTCGATTCCACACACCAGCCCCTGCTGGCACAGGTTGTACTGGAAGTCGCAGGCTTCGCCTTCAGCGCGCGATTGCTCGGCCACACAGGTGCCTTCGTAGGTCTGCTGGTCGTACACGCACGCCAGGCCATCGGCACAGTCGAGTTCGTCACACGACTCGCCTTCCTGAGCCATCGTCGGCTGGGGCGCGCACTGACCGTAGCAGGCGTCGGTGGCGCTGTAGTCGCAATAGCCCGTCTGGCACGCCTCGTCAGTCAGGCACGGATCTCCTTCGGCCTGCTGGGCGATAAACATGGCTTCGCAGGCCCCGCCGGCCTCGACCGCCGACTGAACGTCGGTGATCGCCGGGCAACTCGAGGCGAACGAGCGAATCGAGTTCAGACACTCGGTGGCCTTGGCAGAGTCAAACTCGATGCGGCCGGCATCGATGGCCACGGCGGTGCTATCTTCACCAGCATCGGCCATGAACAAGTCAGCCAGGTTTGCTTGGCACTCCTGCTTGTCGGCGTAGCGCCCGAGGTAGGCGATGTAGAAGGGAGCCTGCTTTTCGGGGCAGTCGTAGATCGCCGTGCAGAGCAGGTCCACATACTCATCTTGAGCGGACTGGGTGAATTCGGCGTAGGTCTGCGTTTCTCCGCCACCACCTCCGCCACCGCCTCCGCCACCACCATCATCACCACAACCGGTGATCGCGAGGCTCAACGCACAACCAACTGCAAATGCATACTTCCAGTTCATCTCAAATCTCCTTTCATTGTCGAAACAGCAACTCCAAGGGGTAACAGGATGCCCGGGGGATAACAAATTTTTGGGCAGCTCGAGGCGCTCGATGGATCGACTCAGAGCAAGTCGAGCGCGCGCGCCAGAAAGGACGCCATCTGGTCACGGGTCACGGGTGAATCGCCACAGTAACGGCCACCACCACACCCGAGCGTCACCCCCGCCTGGGCGATGTTGTTGGCGTTTTGCTCCCAGAACTCACCGTCGTCGTCGGAGAAATAGTCTCGGCTCGACTCGGGAAAGCCGAACGCGCGGTCCAAAAACGCCGCCATCTGGCCGCGCGTGATGGGATCGTTGCCGCAAAAGCCGTCGTTGCCGCATCCGTGGGAGATGCCGGCTTCGGCGAGGCGGTTTGCGTCGGCTTCGAACCAGGCGCCATCGTCGTCAGAGAAGTAGTCTCGGCCGGCAGCCGGAAGGGAGAGCGCGCGGCTCAAGAAGACCGCCATTTGGCCGCGCGTGACCTCCGCGCTGGGGCAGTACAGCGGGCGAAGCCCTCCCTCGCACCCCTGGGTGATGCCCTCGCGGTAGATGGCCTCGATCGCCGGTTCGTGGGGATTGCCGTCGTCGTCGGCGAACGTGCCGTCGAAGCTTCCGTACATCTTCTCGATGCCGGCGATGTCTCCGGCGCTCAGTCCCGAGCGATTGCTGCTGAACGTCGAGCCATCCGAGCGGCGCACGATCGTCGGCTCGCCGTTTTCGGAGAAGGCGTACGAGTCGTAGTGCATGATCGAGCCGAGATCGTACGCACCGATGTCGAGTCCGCCGTAGCCCTTATCGGCGTAGGTCTCGAAGGCGTAATGCTTGTCGTCGGGGATATTCTCCCAGAGGATGCGCACGTGGTCATCGCGGTCGGCGCGCGATTGCTCGTGCCACAACCCCACCGTGTGCCCAATCTCGTGGATCACCGAGCCGGTCGTGCAGTTCTCGTCGAGCCACACATGCTGCTGAGAGCCCGTGCGCCCGACGGTCGCCAGGCAGACGCCGTCGCGCGGTGCGAAGGTCACGTAGGCAGCTTCGTCGGTGCGCTCGACGAAGTCGACCGGGGTATGCTGCTCCCAGTGCGCGATGGCGTCGTGCACTCGCGCCTGATCAGTCAGGTTGGGGTCGATGGTGTACGGAACGCGAGCGTCGGGCCAAAAGGCCGCGCTCTCGCGAGAGGCGAGTTCCTGGACCCGAATACGGTACGGCCCCACTTCGTCGGGATCGATTTCTTGGAGGAGAGACGGCTGGAGGAGCATGTCGCCTTCGGCGACGAGAAGCCCGTCGACCTCTCGATAGGCAACCATCCGCCACGGCACCGCCGGCTCTCCGGCGGCGTTGGGCTTCATGACCACGCCGTAGCGAATGTCCTGGCCCGCCGCGTCCGTTTGGTCGGACTGCGGCGGACCACATGCGACGACAGCAAGGCTGAAAAGGGCGAGCGCAATTGTAGTCTTCGAGCAACACATGCGCTCTGTTTACAAGAGACCGCGCTGCTTGACCAGTCGCTCGAGGCGCTCGCGATTGTCGTCGAGGTCTTCGCGGCGTTTGACCGGCTGGAAACGCGACTCGTCGCCCGAGGCGGGCACCTCGACGAACGTCGTCTTCAGAAACGCGGACAGCTCTCCGGCGAGCCGCTCGAACTGGATGACGGTGTCGCCGTCGACATTCTTGTCGACCACAAACCACGTCAAATCGAAGTCATCGTCGAGCGCGTCGGCGTTGAACATGAACGTGTTGGTGTTCAACAGCTGCAGGTCCTCTTTGAGCGAAGCATCCGGCAGACGGAAGTGCTCGACGACCTGCGGCTCTCCGTCGACGCGCGCCACGAAGCCGCCGACCTGGCCGGGCTTCTTCTGGACGGCCTCGACGGTCATCTGCGCGCCATTGTTGGCCGCGTCGACGTGCATGCCCACCACCAGCGGATCGATCGTGGCCAGGACGTTGTCGACGTTGGACATCAGCAGGTATTTGCCTCCGTCCTCGCGGAACTTCTGCAGCGCGCTGCGCCCCACGGCCGACGGCAGGTCGCCGTGTCCGGGTGCATAGAACGAGACGTCGTCGCCCTCGCGGAAGAGCTCACCTTCCGGCGTGAGGCGAATGCTGACGTTCTGGTTGAACTGAATGAGCTGATTGTCGTCGAGCCCGAAATAATCGTGCTCGGCGAGGTGCTCGTCGGTCTTGTCGTCGGTCGCGAAGCTGTTCATCAACAGCATCTTGGTGCCGCCGCCGTGCCGGCGAACGTCGAGCGCCTTGAGCCCTAAGAACGACAGGTCGTCGAAGACGTTGACGCAGCCTTTGACCACACCACCAAAGCGCGTCGCCATGCCGCCGTTGAGCACGACGATTCCAACCTCGCCGTTGTCGATCGCCTCTTGGCCCAGCGCGATAAACTCCCGAGCTTGTTCGGAGTCACGGTCCGGAAGCACGCGGACGTCGTCGTCCGCAGGCACTTCCACCGTCTTGTCGAGACGGTTGCCTTCGCCGCTCAACTCACCGGCCAAATAGGCGCGACGCAACTCGAGAAACTCGTCCGCGTCGAAATGATTGCGCTCCAAGACCTGACGCTGTTCGTCCGAGATCTGCTCCCACAGCTCCTCTGCCGACATTTGTTGCTCAGTCATATTCTCTTCCAAGTGTTCAAAATTGTGTGACATCCAGTCGTAGTCGAACGACGTGAAGATGCCGTGATGCTCTTGTGAAAGTCGCGCAGCAAACTATTCACGAGTCGCCCCGTGTCACGCCGCGCGCCCTGATCGTCTCGGATGGTTTGGGATAGAACGACGGAAGGAACAGTGCAAGCTGCTTCCCGTTTGCTCGGAGCTACTCACGCACCGATAGCGTGTAGGAAGCCGCCTTGGAAGCGCTCACGCTCACGTAGTAGATCCCCGGGGCCAGCGATGCGCTCAAACTCGCCTTCGAACCTGATTGCGAGGACGCGGCGAGTTCGCGGCCGGTCGCGCTGGTCAGCACCACACGACCGCCCACCTCGGCCTTGGAGAATTCGACCGTGAGGCTGACTCGCGCCTTCTCTGTGAGCTTGAAATAGGACCAGTCGACCCGATCGGCCGGGGGCTTTAGGGAATCGGACTGATTCGAGGGGAAGCCAATCTTTCGGGCTTGCATGCGACTGGCATCGGAGTCGCGACTCTTGGCGTCGAGGTCTGCCGGGAGCATGCCCAGAGTACCAATGAGAGCGACCAGCGCGAGGACACATATCTCGTGCGAGTAGAATGCTCGTCGAAAAAATGCCCGCATCGTTGGCCTCGTCGCTGATTGTCCGTACCGACTCACTACAGATGAGACGTCCCGCGGGACGCCATCATTCAATGGCAGTATAGCGAGAGTCGAGACGTGATACGAGCGAAAGACCTATTTATTCCTACTGAGCAACCTCGGGGATGGCCTTGGGATGAGCATCGACGCCGACGGCCTCCCGAATATTCGCCCAACCGTTCTCTTTGCACGCACGCTCGAGGCCGCGGTTGATGCGTCGAATCGCGCTGGGACCTTCGTAGATAAAGCCGGTCCAAACCTGGACCAGGCTCGCCCCTGCACGAATCGTCTCGAGGGCGTCCTCGGCGGTAAAGATGCCGCCAACTCCGATGATCGGCAGTCGACCTTCGGTCAGCGTGTAGATGCGGCGGATCAGCTCGACCGAGCGCTGCCGAACGGGTCGACCGGACACACCGCCGGGGCCGAGTTCGTCTTGACCCGGCGTGTGCAAATCGTCGCGCTCGATGGTCGTATTCGTCGCGATGATGCCGTCGATATCACACGCGTCGATCACCTCGAGGATGTCGTCGAGTTGTCCGTCGGTGATGTCGGGCGCAATCTTGAGCAAGATCGGGCGGCGCGCCACGCTCTTTTGGGCGGCCATCTCGGCGTTGATTCGCTGCAGGTGGGCCAACAATTCGGTCAGCGGCTCTTTGTTCTGTAGCTCGCGCAGCCCCGGGGTGTTGGGGGAGCTGACGTTGACGACGAAGTACCGCGCGAAGTCGAAGAGCCTGCGAAAGCTCTTTTCGTAATCGGCAGGAGCTTCATCGAGCGGCACCACCTTGGTCTTGCCGATATTGACGCCCAGGAGCGGCTCGATGCGCTTTTTGGCGAGCCTAGCAGCCACCACCGAGCTTCCGTGGTTGTTGAAGCCCATGCGATTGAGCAACCCGCGGTCCTCGGGGAGTCGAAACATGCGAGGGCGCTCGTTGCCGACCTGCCCTTCCCCGGTGACCGTGCCGATTTCGACATAGCCAAAGCCCAATGAGGCCAGCTCGTTGAAGTGCTCGGCGTTTTTGTCGAAGCCGGCGGCCAAGCCCACGGGATTGTCGAACTCGAGCCCCCACATCGTCTGCTCGAGTGAAGAGGTGTGCACACAACACCACCGCTTGACGATAGCGCGCACAAACGACAACCCCAGCGCCACGCGCAACCACTTCATCACAAAATGGTGCACCGACTCGGGGTCGAATCGAAAGAGAATGGGACGAACGACTTTTTTATAGAGCACGGCAGTTCAGATCATCGACCGCGCTAACGCCGACACGGTGAGCAGACACCTCGAAGCCAGACCGTGGCGGTCTCGACGACAAATTCGGTGTCATCCGCGTGTAGCGTGCGCGAGGTCGTGATCAGCTGTTGGAGGGAGTCCGACTCGAGCTGCACGTCGAAAATCTCGCCGCAGTGGTCACACACGGCGTGGTGGTGGGGCTCGACGGTCGGATCGAAATAGGTCTGCCCGTCGTGGGCATTGATGCGTGCGACGATGCCGACATCCTCGAAGAGCTCGAGCGTGTTGTAGACGGTCGCCAGCGACAGGCTGGGCACCGTGTCTTCCAGACGCCCAAAAATCTGCTGGGGCGTCATATGCTCGGGCTCCCCGTCAAACAGTTCCAGGATCGCTTTGCGCTGCGGCGTGAGCCGATAACCAGCGCTCTTCAGCCGCGAGAGGCCCGCGTCGAGCGCGCCGCCACTCATCTGCTCGGCGGTGCTCGACGCGGTCGCTACGGTTGTATCGGTATCACCCATGACTCTGCCCTCAGATGGGCTCGTAATCGAACGCGGACTGCTTGTGGTCGGTGCCGTCGTAGGACAGCAACACGCCCTTGTCGTCGGAGATCGTCTCGATGTTGACCGGCCGCTTCCAGACTCGCTGCAACGCCTCGAGCACCCCTTGGGCGTAGTCGAGACGAAGCGGCGTGCCGTCGAACTTGTGGTGGAGCAGAAGCTCACCGCGGTTCTTGAAGTTGCCGTCCTTCACGTAAATGAAGGGTTGGCCAAAGTTTGTCAACTGAGTCAACAACTTCTCTTTGATCTTCTTGAACTCGCGGCTCTCGATCTCCCAGTTGCCCGTCTTTCGGTTGTAGCCGAAGGTGAACATCTTGTTCTCGCGGGCGAACTCCTCGGTCATGAACTCGTCGATGAAGGTCACATCGTTGTAGAGCTTGCGAACCTCGAAGATCTTTTTGCGCCCGAGGCCGAGCTGCTTGTCCCAGTTGGACTTGCGCTCCAAATCGTCGACCTCGTCCCACTCTTTGCCGAACTTGCCTTTGTTCCAGCGCTCCTCGATGTCGCGGTACAGCGCCACGCCCAGCTTGTAGGGGTTGAGCTGGCCCTGGCCGCTGAACATGACCTTGGAGTTGATGTCGGCAAAGTCGATGATCTCGGCGTCGGTCAACACCCGCTCGGTCAAGATCTTGGAGTGCCAGTAACTTGCCCAGCCCTCGTTCATGATCTTGGTCTGGCCCTGCGGGGCGAAGTAGTACGCCTCTTCGCGGATGATCGACAAGATGTCGGCCTCCCAACCCTCCAGCGGCGCGTGCTCGAGCAAAAAGAGCATCACGTCCTTTTCGGGATCGGGCGGGAACTTCTTGAGCCGCTCGGCCTCCTCTTGGAGCTTGCGCTTCTGCTCTTCGATGTAGTCCTGCGGGTTGATGTACTCATCCATGTAGTCCTTGGCCTTGAACTTGGGGATCTCCCGCGCTCTCGGCTCGTCATCATGGTCGCGCTCCTTTTTGCGGCGACGCTCGATGAACGGACTGTAGTAATCGATGAGGTTATCCAGCGACAGGCAGGTGTCGATGAAGTCCTCGACCTTCTCGATGCCGCGCCGGTCGACGTAGCGGCGAATCCGCGCGCCGTGGTTGGCCATCTCGTCGACCATCTTTCGATTGGTCTTCGAGAAGTAGTAGTTGTTCTTGAAGAAGTCGACGTGGGCGTACACGTGGGCGATGACCGTCTTCTGGTCGACTAGGTTGTTGCCCTCGAGCAGATAGGCGTACGAGGGGTCGTTGTTGATGACCATCTCGTAGATCTTCGACAGGCCGTACTCCGAGCTCTTGGAGAGCTGCTCGTACTCCATGCCGAAGCGCCAGTGCGGATAGCGCGTGGGGAAACCGCCGTAGGCGGCGATTTCGTTCATCTGCTTGTAGTCGACCATCTCGAAGATCGTCTCGAAGAAATCGAGCCCGTACTCCTCTTTGGCGACCTCGCGGATCTCCTGGATGATGTCACGCAGGTGCAGCGGGATTGTCTTGACGGTACGCATATGCTTAGAGGCCCTTGCCCAAAAATTCTTTGATCGAGTCGTAGATCGCGTCGCGGTTCTTGATCTCCGAGAGCGTGACTCGCTCGGTGCCTTCAAAATGCTCGTCGAGGTCCTTGATGAACTGCCCGGAGCCGTAGGGTGACTCGACCTGGCCGTAGCAGAACATGTTCGCCCGAGGAAGCACGCCCTCGTTGAGGATCTTCATACACTCGGCGGTGTCATCGACCGACCAGTTGTCGCCGTCGGAGAAGTGGAACGGGTAGACGTTCCATTCCTCGGCCGGATAGTCCTTCTCGAGGATCTTCATGCACAGCTTGTAGGCGCTCGAGATCATCGTGCCGCCCGACTCCCGGGTGTGGAAGAAGGTGTGGCGGTCGACCTCTTTGGCCGTGGCGTCGTGGATGATGTAGCGGCTCTCGATGCCTTTGTACTGGCTTCTGAGCCACGTATCGATCCAGAACGACTCGATGCGCACGATCTCTTTTTGCTCGTCGCCCATCGAGCCGGAGACGTCCATCATGTACAGAATGACGGCATTCGACTCGGGAAGCTCGGTGACCTTCCAAGAGCGATAGCGCACGTCCTCTTTGGTCGGCAGAATGACCGGGTTGTCCGGGTCGTAGTCGCCCAGCGCCATCTGGCGCTTCAACGCTTCCTTGTAGGTCTCTTTGAAGTGGCGAAGGCTCTCAGGACCGGTGCGTCGCAGGCCGCTGTACTTCTCGCGGATCGTCTCGATGCGCTTTTTGCCGCGCGGCTCGATGTTGGGAAGCTCGAGCTCCTCGCCCATGATCTCGGCGAGTTCGTCCAACGGGACATCGACTTCGATGCCGTGCTCGCCCTCTTCGCTGCCGGCCTCGCCGCCCTGGCCCGGGGCCTGATCGCCCTGGCCGATGACGTCACCCGGCTCGCCCTCGCCCTGGCCGACGCCGCCGGTATTCTTATCGCCGTAGCGAAACCGGGGGATGTCGATGCGCGGGATGGGCACCTTGACCACGTCTTTGCCCTGCTTGCCCGTCAGCTCGCCCTGGCTCATGTATTTGCGCAGGTTGCGCTTGATCTTGCCACGCACGATCTGCTTGAAACGGCGGTGGTCCTGCTTGATTTTATTCAGTTCAGTCATACGCCTTTCAGGCCTCAAACCAGATATGACACGGCGCAGCGCGCAATGAGAGTCGCGCTGCGCCGGCGTCGGAAACTACCTCACCTCAGTCTTCCTTTTTGGAATCACCGCGGGCGAAGATGCTGGCCACGAAGTTGAGAACGTCGGTGGCCGACTCCTCGTTGTAGCCGTAGTGCTTGATGAGCCGCTGCTTGACGATGTCGATCTTCTCCTGGGTCTCTTTGTCGACCACGTTGGAGACGACGCTCGCCAGCTTGATCGAGTCCTTCTGGTCCTCGAACAACTTGAGCTCGAGAGCTTTGTGCAGCCGCTCGTTGGTGTCGAACTGGAACTGGTTGCCCTCGATGGCCAGCGCACCGATGTAGTTCATGATCTCGCGGCGGAAGTCGTCCTTGCGACTCTCCGGGATATCAATCTTCTCCTCGATGGAGCGCATCAGCCGCTCGTCGGGCTCCTCGTACTGTCCGGTGTACTTGTTACGCACCTTCTCTTTCTGGGTGTACGCCTTGACGTTGTCGATGTAGTTGGCGCACAGCTTGCTGATGGCCTCTTCGTCGGCCGAGATGGCACGCTGGACCTCGTTTTTGACGATGTCCTCGTACTCCTGCTTGACCACGCCCAGAAGCTCTCGGTAGCGGTTGCGCTCCTCTTCGGAGTTGATCAGACCGTGGTTCTTCAAGCCGCCTTCGAGCTCGTTGAGCACCAGGAAGGGGTTGATGGAGCTGTCGGTCTTGTCGGTGACCAGCGCGTTGGACAGCTTGTCCTGGATATAACGCGGGCTGATGCCCTCCAGACCTTCGCGCTCGGTCTCCTTGCGCAGCTCTTTGACGTTGTCCTGGGTGTAGCCCGTGAGCGTCTTTCCGTCGTAGAGCTTCAGCTTCTGCAGAAGCGTGAGATCGTGCTTTTTCGGATCTTCGAGACGCGTCAGAACACCCCACATGGCCGCCATTTCGATGGTGTGCGGCGCGATGTGCTTGCCCTTGACCTTCTCGTTGTTGAAGTCCTTTTTGTAGATCTTGATCTCTTCGGAGTACTTGGTGATGTACGGGATGTCGATCTTGACCGTACGGTCGCGAAGCGCCTCCATGTACTCGTTGTTCAGAAGCTTGCGGTACTCCGGCTCGTTGGTGTGGCCGATGATCACTTCGTCGATGTCGGTCTGCGCGAACTTCTTGGGCTTGATCTTACGCTCCTGCGTAGCGCCCAGAAGGTCGTACAGGAAGGCAACGTCGAGCTTGAGAATCTCGACAAACTCGATGAGGCCTCGGTTGGCGACACAGAACTCACCGTCGAAGTTGAACGCGCGCGGGTCGGAATCCGAGCCGTAGACCGCGATCTTGCGGTAGTTGATGTCACCGGTCAGTTCGGTCGAGTCCTGGTTCTTCTCGTCCTTGGGCTGGAAGGTACCCACGCCCACACGGTCCTTCTCGCTGAACAGAAGGCGGCGCACTTTGACGTGCTCCATGACGCGCGTCCAGTCGCCGCTGTAGTGCTTCATCAGCTCTTTGAAGATGAAGCGGCTGGCCGGGTTGAGCTCGCCGTCGATACGGATCGGATAGCGATTGCCCTCCAGGCCCATCTCTTCGATGGCCTTGTCGCGCCACTCGACCGGGATGAGCTTGAGCGGCTCATCGTTCATCGGGTCGGCCATCTCTTCTTGGCCGCCGGTCAGGTGCTGCAGCTCCTCGGGCATGGTCCACGAGAACGTGAAAACTCTGCCGGAATCGCTGCGCGCATACTCTTCGAGGCCGCGCTTGAGCAGGCGTACGATCGTCGACTTGGAGCTTCCGACCGGACCGTGCAGCAGGATGATACGCTTCTCGGTGCCATACTCGTTGGCCGCCGACTTGAAGACGTTGACCAGCCGCATCAGGGGAATGTCCAGCCCGTAGATCGCGTCGTGGCCGCCGTTGATCGGGTCCTCGAAGAACTTGTACTTGACGATCTTTTTCTTGTTGTCGATGTACTCTTCGGTCCCATACGACAGGACCATATCGTACAGGCGCTGGTAGGCGGTCCGCACGATATTGGGATCTTCGCGCACCTCATCGAGATAGTCCTCGAAGCTGCCCTCCCAATGGAGGTGCTGGTACTCCTCGATGTTTTGGTGGCTTCCAATTTTGTGAAGCAGGCTCTGTTTCGGGCTCATAAAACGTCTCTCCTAACACCTTCCGCTGGCGGAACGTTCACCGATATGTATCAGTCTCGTCCGTTGACGAAGCTTATTTGATCGATCGCGATATCAATTCGTACTTGTCTCGGTTTTGTAGCAGCGACATGTAGCATCTGGTGGTATCCTAAGAAAGCACTTGGGGTCCGTCCAGCGTGCACGTCGCGTCCTCTTCATCTTAGGGCAGGACGCGGCCACAAGGAAATTTTCCCACGGCCACGACCCGACCGCCTCCTCGTCAGGTCTAACGCCCACGATAGAGGCATTCATTCCGGAGATATGATAGGGCGGCTTGAACGTGTGCACTCCCCGAACAGAGTCAACTGGCGCCGGGTCGGGCTGTCGGTCACTGATACTGCCGCCTGCCCCGATCATGTTACGTAAAGACTGCACAGAAGTGAACCAGTCTTACGTCAAATAAGAGCCCGTCCACCGACGCGATTATTCCGCCTGCCATGGCCACAGAAATCCCCTTTATTCTCGACACGTTATACGCACACCACGGTCGCATGGAGTACGAGGGCCCCGACGACCTTCTCGGGGTGTTGGTGCGCACCATCTTGAGCCAGCAGACCACGCGCCACAACTGCACGCGTGCCTTCGACAACCTCATCGACACCTATTATGGCGACTGGGCGCGCATTCAGAGAGCCCCTCTCGAGGACATCGAGGAGGTTATCGCCGTGGCCGGACTCGCCGGCCAAAAGGCGCGGCGCATTCAAGCCGCGCTGCAGCGGCTCGACGAAGAGCGCGGCGAGCATTCGCTCGAGTTTCTGCGCCAGATGCCGGTCGACGAGGCTCGGGACTACCTCACCTCATTCAAGGGAGTGGGGCCCAAAACCGCCGCCTTTACGCTGATGTACGCAGCCGGAATGTCTGCGTTTCCGATGGACACTCATATCCTGCGCATCGCCAAGCGGCTGGGATGGATCGACGAGTCGACCTCGAGCGGCCAAGCGCACCGACTCATGGAAGAGCGTATCCCCGCTGAAGAGCACTACTCGGCGCACATGGTCTTGGTGCGCCACGGACGCGCCATTTGCCACGCCCGCAACCCCGACTGCCACGCTTGTCCAATCCGAGCGCAGTGCCCCAGCGCGCAGTCGGCGTAAGCGATCACTCGTGGTCTTCCTTGCGCTGGGTCAACTCGAAGAGCACGCCGCCGGTATCTTTGGGGTGCATGAAGGTGATGAGCTTTCCGTGGGCCCCGTCGAGCGGTTCATCGCTGAGCAGCCGAATCTGGTGCTCGGTCATGCGCGCCCGTGCCCCTTCGATGTCGTCGGTGCCGGCGGCGATGTGGTGAATACCTTCGCCGTACTTGTCCAAAAAGCGCGCCACCGGACCGGTGTCGTCCAGCGGCTCCAAGAGTTCGAGCATCGACTCGCCGAGCCGAAAGAACGCCACTTTGACGCCCTGCTCTTCGACGACATCGGTACCTTCGAACTCGAGGCCGAGCGCGTCACGGTAAAGCCCCATCTTCTCGTCGATAGAGCGAACGGCGATACCAATATGGTCGATTTTGTTGAGCATGGTCCGTGAGGGTTTAGAGGTCTAGGGTTGACAGTCTGGATACGAGGTTTTGAGGTAATTACCGCAGGGTGGGCCCGGCTGGCCAGCTTGACACTGAAAAAATCACCATGCTACTCCACCCAATCCAAACTAGTGCACGGATCTCGCACGAATTACGCGGTGAATCAATTCTTGGACGGGCGCAAATCTTGGACGCCTTCGAACGGATTTTGAATGGATAGCTCACTGATATTCCGCTCGCTACTCACTGCGCTTCTGGTGTGCGCCGGTACCTCCTCCGCTCTGGCCCAACAGGCGCCTGGCGACGAGCCTGCCGCCGAGGAGCAGCCTGAAGAGGAGGCTGACGCTCCCAGCGACGAGCAGGCCCAGCCGGCCGAGGCAGATGAGCCGGAGCAAGAAGAGGCCGACCAGGCTGCCGAGCAACAGGAGCAAGAGCAGCCTGCTGCTCCCGACACAGGCGAGCAGGCCCAGCCCGCGGGCGAAGGCGAAGCTGACGAAGACGAAACCGGCGAGCAGGAGGACGCTGCGCCCGAGGCAGCCGAGCCGCCGCCGGCTCAGCCCGTTCAGCCCGCCGAACAGCCGCAGCAGATCGAGGCTCCCGAGCCCTCCGAGGACGCTCAAGAGAGCCCCATCTCCGATCTGGCCAATGGCGATGCTGACGAAGAGTTCGTCCCCCTCGAGGATATCGAGGAAGGCGTGCTCGAGAGCATCACCCCGGCCGAAGTCTACCCCTACGTCGACTGGAACGGATATTTCCGGCTGCGCAGCGAGGTCAATGTCGGCTTCGATCTCGACACAGGCGGGACCTCGGCGGTGCCGCCCCCCGTCGACGAATTCGTCAGCCCGAATCCGGAGACCACCGACCCGGTCGAAGAGGAAGCAGACACCCTCTGGACGACCGATATGCGGCTTCGCCTCGAGCCGACCATCAACATCACAGAAGCGCTTCGGCTGCATATCGAAGCCGACATCTTCGACAATGTCGTGCTGGGCACTCAGTACGACAACCCCGACTTTTTCGGCGTGGCCAACGGTGTCGAGGACAGACCGCCGGTCATCCGCGTCAACGAGGCGTGGGGTGAGGTCGATGCTTTCTTCGGCACGCTCCGAGCCGGCCGCATGGACGACCCGTGGGGCCTGGGCATCTTCAGCGACAGCGGCGACTGCCTCGACTGTAGCGTCGAAAACCCGATCGACCGTGTCGCCTTCACCACCCAGATTTGGGAAGTCTACACCCGCCTGACGGTGGATTTCCCGAGCGAGGGCCTGACCACCGAGCCGCTGCTCTTCGCTGGTCAAGCCTACGACATCGGCCAAGCCGACGATGTCGACCAGTATACGATTTCGATTTTCCGAAAGCCGGTGACCCGCGAGGACCGTGAGCTGCAAGCTCACCGCCTCGAAGTCGAGAAGAAGCCGGTGTTCAACGGCGGCGTCTACTTCACCTACCGCAACCAGTCGGGCTTTTTCAGCCCGAGCACCGCGGCCGGTCAAGACGTCGGCGAGACCGAAGCCCTCGACCAGGGCTTGCTGGTCTACCGGGGCATGGAATTGTACGTGCCCGACGTATGGTTCGAGATGCTCTACAACCCCGAGCCGGATATGCTCGTGCGCCTGGCGCTCGAGGGCGTGGGCGTCTTCGGCAGCGTCGACAACTCGACCCGTGAGGCAGTTGGCGTGACGGACAACGACCAGTCGGTCAACTGCTTCGACGACGACGAACGCTCCAACAACGAGCAGGTCTGCTCCAGCCAGGGCACCGGCGCCGAGCGAGAGTCCGTCTCCAAGGACATCACCGAGTTCGGCCTCGCCCTCGAAAGTGAACTCTACTTTGGCGGCCCGGTGCGCTTTGGCCTCAACGGCGGCTTTGCCACCGGCGGTCCCGAGGCCAATTGGGGCTTTACGGTCGACAACAACGGCAACATCGTGCCCGCCAATGGCGCCGGGCTCGACTTCTACCGGTTCAACCCCAACTACCACGTCGACCTGATCTTGTTCCGCGAGGTCATCGGCACGGTCACCAACGCCTACTACGGCAACCCGTGGGCGCAGATTCGCTTTCTGGAGACGCCCAGCAGCCGCATGGAGCTGCAGTTCGACGCCATCGTCTCGGCGGCCATGGATTCGGCCGGAACGCCCAGCGCCATCATCGAAGATGGAGAGTCGGTGGAGGGCAACAGCATGCTCGGCCTCGAGCTCGACGCGGCCACCCGCTACATCGAGACCGACCACTTCCGCGCCGAAATTGAAGGCGGCATCCTCTTTCCGTTCTCGGGTCTCGGTGCCCGCACCGGCGGACGCCGTCTCGTTCCCGTGGGAGACGATCCTGTCGACATTGGCGCCAATGTCGATCCGAGCATCGCTTGGACGGTCCAAGGGAACCTCTTCTGGACGTTTTGAGCCGTGAATGACAATTCTGCCGTCGCCATCGCACGCGCGCTCAGCTTGGCCGGACTGCTCTTCGGCCTGGCCGGCTGCGCGGCGCTGCGAGCGCCGGCAGAATTCACCCCCGCCAAGGCCCCCTCCGCGGCCGCCCTCCCCTTGCACATCGAGCCCGTCGAAGGTCGTCCGAATGGCCTGGTGTTGCGGTTCACCTGCGCTTGCGAACTCCCCGATGATGGCTGGCTCCAACTGCTCCGCGCCCGGGGCGACGAGACTCCGCAACTCTTCCGAAATATTCGATTCAATGCTCGCCTTCGCGACCGACTGACCGGCGCTGGGCTCGAGCTTTTGGACCGCTCGATCGACACCCAACCGACGCACTATCAACTGCGGGTGCGCGCCGCGCACGACGACGCGCCCGGGCAGACACTCCAAGTCTCTGCTCCGCTGGTCGTTCGATGGCGCACGCCCCCTGCTCGACCTGCAGAGCTGCAGGCCCATAGTCATATCGCCGGGACCGTCGAGCTGCGCTGGCTGGCGCCGGCAGACACCGGTGCGCTGATTTTTCGGCGCAATGTCCTCGACTCCAGCGCGCGCTGGGAGCGTCTGGCGCGTGTCGGCCCCTCGGCGCAGGGTGTCTTCGTCGACCGTCAGGTCGAGCCCGCCGGCGTTTATGCCTATCGAGTCGCTCTGGCCATCGACACCACTAGCACTGTACAGTTTGGTCGTCCGTCGGAGGAACTCTACGTGACCGTCCACACGGCCCCCGTGGTGGATGCCCCCTCCGATGAGGCTCGACAAACGCCGTCTGGTAGCTAGCTTGGGGCGTTGATAGCCCCCTAGCGCGGATATTCTCTTTCGACAGGCAACCGACCGTGCCAAGAAATCTTACGAGCGTCGCGAGCAAGTCGATGGCAAAGCTTCGCAAGAACTACGAGGA
This sequence comes from Persicimonas caeni, assembly GCF_006517175.1. Lineage (NCBI taxonomy): Bacteria > Deltaproteobacteria > Bradymonadales > Bradymonadaceae > Persicimonas > Persicimonas caeni. The sequence continues at coordinate 1,029,499 of NZ_CP041186.1, forward strand.
GATCTACCAGTCTCTGAGCCGGGTGGAATTGCAAAAGGGGATGCGCAGCCTCGACCAGCTCGATCTCGGTGATCTATTCGACTACGATACCGACTTGTGGCTGGGCTTTTACACTGAAGAGGGCATCGAGATCGCTCTGGAGCGCTACGGCGTGCTCGACGACATTCGCAAGCGTGGCTTCAAGAAGCTCGAGCTGGAGGTGCGCATGGACGACCCCGACGAGCATATGTTGCGCATTTGGAGCGCCCTTCCCAAATGTAGCGAGCCGCTGCTGGAGTTGGTCGTCTCTCGAAACGCCATGCATTTCGAGTCCGAGTTGGGCGATCAGATTGGCCAACCCTACACCCCTGTGCTGACCGTGCAGTGGTTGCTAATGCAAAACCCAACCGAAACCTTTGCCGCCGACCGCCTGCCTCTTCCCGGGCAAAACTACCCTGGCCTGGGGGTCGGCGAGCAGGTGATGGAGATTTTGCGCAACGCCTGTCGGCGCCTGAACCTCGGCGGCCTGGTCACCATCCCCGCGCACTTTCACAACGCGGCGATGTACGGGGTGACGTTTCACTATATCAATCCCGACGCCGAAGCCACACTGCGTGCCCTCGAGCGGGACGTGCTCCGACGACTCGACGGCTCGCTTGCCAAGGCGAGCTGGGCGGTCGAGTGGAAGATGCTCGTCGATCGCAACAGCGAGCACGCCGAGCCCTTCGAGTGGTTTCACGAAGCGATGCTCTTTCCGATCAGCGAACCGCTCACTGACTACTTCAAAGGCGGCGCCTATCGAAACGAGGTCAAGCAGCGTCTCAAGGCTCAACAATTCGAGCTCTTTGAAGATGCGCTGCGACGTAATATGGCAGCCCGCGGTATGGAGCCGTTCGATCGGGCCCGCGTCGATGCGTGGCTCGAAGAGATCTTTCAGTAGTCCTCAGGAGAATTGTCGATGCAGTCCCTTACGACCGCATGCACCGTTCTACGCGTTCTGCTCATCAGCGCGCTGCTGGCCACGCCCGTCGCCGGCATCGCACAAGAGCAGCCAAATACACAAACCGCCCAAGGCGGACAAAAGACCGAGCGCGCCCGAGCACCGGCGGTGCACTCGGCGCGTGGGATCGTGGCCACCGACCACCCTCAGGCTTCGGCGGTGGGCGCGCGCATCTTGGCCAACGGTGGAAACGCCGCCGATGCGGGCGCTGCTGCGCTCTTGGCCAACGGCGTGCTCAATCCGTTCGCCTCCGGCCTCGGTGGCGGAGGGTTCTGTCTGTACCGCCCTGAAGACACGGGCAAAGTTCACGTGATCGACTTTCGGGAGAAAGCCCCCAAGAAGGCCACGCGCGACATGTTCGTGGTCGACGGGGAACCGGTGCGCGAAATGCAACTTCGCGGCGGCAAGGCGTCGGGGATTCCCGGCGAACCTGCAGGCCTCTGGGCGCTGCAAAACCGCTTTGGCTCTCTCGAGTGGAGTCAGGTGGTCGATCCCGCCTACAAGCTCGCCAACGACGGATTTTCCGTCGGCGGACTGCTCGAAAAACGCCTGGACTCGAAAGCTGACGACCTCGAAAAACATCCCAAACTCGCCGCGCTCTTCAAACAAGACGGCGAGTGGGTCGACGAGGGCGACACACTCACCCGCCCGGGTTTGGCTAAGACCCTGAAATTATATCGAGATGAAGGACCGATCGTCTTCTACCACGGCAAGATCGGCGAGGCGATTGTCGAAGACGTCAATGAGGCGGGCGGCATCTTCAGCAGCGCCGACCTGACCAGCTACAGTGTCGTCAACCGCGAGCCGATCACCGGCACGTACCGCGGCTATCAAGTCTTCAGCATGCCGCCGCCCTCCTCGGGCGGAACTACGCTGGTTGAAACCCTCAACATCTTAGAGGGTTTCGAACTCTCCGAAGACGAGCGCGACGCCAAATCGCTGCACTTGGTCATCGAGTCGCTCAAGCACGCGTTCGCCGACCGTGCGCGCTGGTTGGGCGACACCGACTTCGTCGACGTGCCCGTGGCGCGCCTGACCTCCAAGGAGTACGCCAAGGAGCTTCGCCAAAAGATCAAACTCGATGGCGTGCTCCCCTTAGAGGAGTACGGCAGCCACCGGCAAGTTCCCGACGACAGTGGCACCACGCACGTCAGCGTGATCGACGAGGCGGGCAACATGCTCGCGTGCACCTCGACGATTAACACCAGCTTCGGCTCCATGGTCTTGGTCGACGAGTACGGCCTGATTATGAACAACGAGATGGGTGACTTCACCGCCATGCCTGGCAAGCCGAACAACTACGGGCTGATCGGCACGGGGCAGAATGCCGTGGCGCCCGAGAAGCGCCCGTTGAGCTCGATGAGCCCGACGCTGGTGCTGCGCGATGGCAAGCCTTACCTTGCCGCCGGAGCGAGTGGCGGCCCCACGATCATCACCGGCACCCTGCTCGGTCTGATCAACATGGTCGACTTTGGCATGACACCCGCCGAGGCGATCGCCGCCCCCAGAATTCATCATCAATGGCGCCCCGAAATGCTCTTCACCGAGCCCAGCGTCGAAGATCAGGACAGGCTCCAGGAGTTCGGTCACAAGCTCAGGCTCGGGCCGGCGTTTAACAGCGTACAGATTGTGGTACGCCATCCTGACGAGACCCTGACCGGCGTGAGTGACCCGCGCAAAATGGGCCGTCCGGCCGCCGAGCCGGCACCGACGGAGGCGCCCAACAAAGAGCCCGCCGAACCACAGGCTGAGACAACCGAGCAGTAACCCCAGGGAATCAGCGATGACCAACCTGCAAGGAGGCACCCTCGCCCTCGAGCACCGCTACGACGTGCTCGAACGCGCCGACCGTCACGGCTTTATTACGCTGTACCGAGGCCGCCAAGACCCCTTCGACAAACAGGTCTGGGTGAAAGCTTACGACGGTCTGGTCGACGTCGGCGCCGGCCTCGAGCTCTTCGATCGTCTCAAGCAAGCGTCCCAAATCTCCAGCGCGCTCGACGCTGACGGAGTGTTGCGCATCATCGACTACGGCGAGCTCGAAGGAGGCATTCCCTTCGTGATCTCCGAGCGCACCGACGCCCAGCCCCTCGCAAACCACCTGGTCGAAGAGGGAACGCTGAGCGCGGAGGCGACCTCGACCTTGTTGACTCGTCTGGCGCAGATTCTGGAGCAGGCGCACCAAAAGGGAGTCGCTCACGGGTCGATCTCACCGCGTTGGATCTTCGTCGATGGCGACCGCTACGACGAGGCAGCGTTGGGTCATTTTCAACTCGCGCTCACCGTGCGCGAGATCCTGGACACCGAAAGCGCAGTGATGACCGCCGAGGCGGTCTCCGCCTTCCCTCCCGAGATGTTCGCGCAGTCTGATACGGACGACGAGCCGCCGAGCTTCGAGCCCGTGGGTGACGTGTGGGCGATGGGAGTACTCGCCTACGTGGCGCTAGTGGGTGTGCATCCGTTTTTTGAAGACGAGGTCGATGCCAGCGAGGGGATCTTGCGTCTGAGAAATGACGCCCCTCGACCGCTTTCCGAGCTCGGAGTCGATCCGGCGATCAGCGACGTGATCGACCGAGCGCTCCAAAAGGATCCGAGCGCTCGGTTTTCGAGCGTCACCGAACTCGCCGACACCTTCGCGCATGCGGTGGGTATTGACCGGGCCCTCGAGTCGTCGGAGAAGGCAGCCCCCGAGGCTGTCGAGGAGACCTCGCAAGAGGCGCTCTCGTCACCCGTGAACGAGAACCCCGCCTCCCCGTCGCCGATTGCACGACGCTCGCTCGACGAGCCGGCTGAGCGCCCCCCAGGACCATCTGATCGCCTCATGACCCTGGTGATCGTGCTCCTCGTTTTGACCAACCTGGCTTGGCTCTTCTACGTCACTGGCTTTATGTCCGATGACACCGCGTCTCAGACTTCTCCGAATAAACCAGCGAGCACCTCTGTTGTAACGGATGGATAGAGGTTTCATACGTGCCCCGGCTTGCCGGCGGGGGGCGTCGCCGCAGGGCGCAGTGAGCCAAACGGGAAAAAGTGATTCCGTTTGCTGCCCACGGCTTGAATCCGGTCGCAGTGGAATTAGGATTCCGCAAGCCGGGTTATAAACACGGCGAGTGACCCACGGCTCGAATGACACCGGTTGAATTACACCCGGGCGCCCAAGCGCTCCTCCCGCTTGCGTGGACCCTTTTGCAGTCCTTCAAATGAGCGGTTCCTGAAAGTTTTTCGCTGCAAATCATATTTTAAATAGCTCGCGCCGATTGGAATAGCACTCGGTTTCGGAGTCGTTGAACGGGTAGCCGAATCAGGCCGATCAAATTTCTCGACAGTGCGACGAAGAAAAAGTTACAGTCTTATTGACAAATTACAGTAAAACTGAAATAACATTGACGTACTCGCTGTTTACAGGTTAAGAATGAGGACAAGTTCTGCGGCTTTTCGTGTGCGAGGTAGGTTGCATCATTTCAAGACACATTCCCTGACTCTTTCCTGAATTCCTTCCAGGAATCTCTCCAAGGATCCTTCCAGCTTACCTTGCACACGAAAGGCCACAGGATCCCCGCCGGCGCCACTCAGGCGCCGGTTTTTTTTGTGCTCAGACACTATGCGCACACAGCGAGACGAGAAATGCTCATACCAGCGGAGCAAGCCCGGCGCGCAATATCCAAGCAATCGACGCGCATGGAGGCAGCGGTGAGCCGATCGTCTACAGGAGCACGATCGCGCGCCGATTACAGTATTTATAAAAATGGAATCAATTTAATTACAGTCGTACTGTAATTGCGCGCCAGCGCGATGTCTCATTGGGAAAAATCATGCGCTGGCAATTCTCTGATCTCGCCCCAGCAGCGATCGCTTGGTCGAGCAAGGTGAAGGCGCGATATTCTGAGCAGAAGGAAACAAGCAGCCAAGTGTGGCTGTAGGGCTCAGGAATCTGCTTCGAGGGAGGGAGCGTGATGGGCGGGTTTAACATCCATCGAGATAAACAAGTCATGAAGCGCCCCTAATGCACGCTTCACATCAGCCGTCTGGATAATCCACGAGAGCCGAGACAAGCTAATGGCGAGGCTCAAAGGTTTAATCCCCGCCTCTTTGACGACCTTGTGGCCCTGACGCACCCACCGGGTTTGTCCACCGATGCCTTGACCGACCACACTGACAAGTCCGGCTCGCTCGACCGTGACATCGTCACCGAGGGCTCTCAATTTGGCCGAGATGTCCTCGAGGTCATGAACATTTTCGGTGTCGAGAAAGAGCTCACACCGTTGCTCGGGCGTCCATTCGCAGACCACGCAGTCGCGCTCACCGAGCAAGGCGATAACCTCATCGGCCGACTCACCGGCCTGAATATGTACTCCGCGTTCGATGTGGCTGACTGCGACGGCAGGTTGGCCCATCTCGGCACGCTCGACGCGCTCATGAAACCCGTCGGGGCGCACGACTGTGCCGCGCGTTGACGGCGAGTGCGTCTTTCGGGCATAGAGCGCGATCTTGGCTCGGCGAGCAAACTCGACGGCCTGTTCGTTGAGTACACGGGCTCCCGAGCGCGCCATTTCGAGCATTTCCTCGTGGCTGAGCTCGAGCAATTGCTTCGCCGACAACACCGCCCGGGGATCGGCGCTGAAGACGCCTTCGACGTCGCTATAGATTTCGCAGGCGTCTGCGCCTAGCGCTGCCGCGAGGGCGACGGCCGTCGTATCGCTTCCGCCACGACCCAACGTGGTCACTTCGCGCCGATAACTCGTGCCCTGGTAGCCGGCCACGATCACGATGCGCCCCAGCTCGAGCTCATCTTGAACGCGAAACGGTCGCACATCCATGATGCGCGCGTTCGAATGGTTGTGGGTGGTGATGATACCGCATTGCGATCCGGTCAGGCTGACCGCTTCGTAGCCTCGCTCCTGGATGGCGATCGACAGTAGCGCCATCGAAATGCGCTCGCCGACCGACAGGAGCATGTCGAGCTCGCGTCGCGAGGGGCTGCCGGCCAGTTCGCGAGCCATCTCGAGCAGCTCATCGGTCGAATCGCCCATGGCAGAGACGACCACGACGACGTCGTGGCCGGCCTCGCGCGTGGCGACGACCTTGTCGGCTACCGCACTGAGGCGCTCGAGATCACTGAGTGACGATCCACCGTATTTTTGAACCAGAATGCTCACTGAACCACTTTGAGAACGAGCGGGAACGCGCCAGCACACAACACCAAAAGCAATCCGCCGAGGACCAGTAGCATGACGGCCATCGGCGCCGCAAATACCACGCCTGCGGCCAATGCGCCGCCGGCGAGCGCGCTCATCACAAAGAAGCTACCACTCTTGAGTCCACCGGACAGCGGCAAGAAGGCGGCGATCAGGGTGAGCAATCCGACACCTGCCGGTGCGCCCATCGCGATCTGCTCGACGAGTTGTTCGCTGGGACCGGCGACATAGCCGTAGCCTCCAGCGCCCAACAAGAAGAGCGCGCCGAGCACACCGAAGATGACCTGGACTGTCCCGACGAGCTTCTGCGTCGGATCGTCTTGCTGCGCGACCGGCTGCTGTGGACCCGTCGTCTGTTGGGGATTGGCCGCCTGAGCCATCTGCTGGCCTGCGACAGGCTGCTGCTGGCCAAAGCCTTGCTGCATCTGCTGCTGCCCCGTGTGAGGCTGGAAATGCTGTTGTCGACCAGCTTGGGGCCCAGCTTGCTGCGGCTCGAAGTGCTGTTGTTGCTGTCGGGCCGGTTGCCCGGGCGGCACTTGTGTCCCCGACGCCGGTGTCTCTCCGAAGCTGTCGATGGACGGCTGGGAAGGTTCAGACGCGCCACCTTGCGCCATCGGATCGACCGGCTCGACGTCGTTGCTCAGGTCGAACTGCTGGCCGGCAGAGCCCTGCTGATCGATCGGAAAGATCGGCTCGTCGTCGGCTTCGCTGGACTCGACAAACGCTTGGATGCCGCTGTCTTGTACGTCATCCTCGACAAACTCTTGGATCGAACCGCCCGCGCCACCCGACATACTTTGAGCGGCTGCTTCACCAGAAACGACGCCGGTATCGCCCAATGCCAGTTCGAGTTCATCGTCGCTGAGGTCGCGCTTTGGCAGCTGTGATGGCTCGTCCTTGTCGGCCGAAGACGAAGGGATCGGAAAACTGGTCTTTCCGCCGCCAAAGCTAGGCTTTCGCTCCCGCTGCGGCTCTTCTAGCGGCTCGACCTGGAGCTCCTGCGGCTCGGGATCGAGTTGCTGTTGCCTCTTGCCCGGCGAAGGGATCGAGAACCGCGGGCTCGAGGGCTGCTGGGAGCGTTGCTGCTGTGACTGTGGTTGCGGCTGTGACGGCGCCGACGGAGCGCCCTTGTCAGTGTCACCGGCGGCCGGCTTGCTCTTCGAGCGCAGCTTGCTGAGCAGTTGTTTGCGTCGATCCGACTGAATGCGCTCCTCGAACTGGGCGAGTTCGTCGGGCCCGAGCGCCTGGGTAGCATCGTCGTCCTGTTCGAAGGGCGGCTCCGGCTCTTGCTCGGCGGCCTCAGCTTGCTGCCGCTTCATTTTGGCCTCTTCGGCCGCCGCGTGCATCGCCCTGACTTGCTCGAGTTGGCTTCGATCGACCTCGCGGGTCGAGTCTTCGTCGATCTCGTCACGGCTCATTCCCATGAGCGTGCCGTGAATGGGCCCGGAATCGTCGGTGGTGGTCTTCGAAAAACCGCCGGCCCCATGTTTGCTCTCGAAGATGGCGTCGGCCAACGCTGCGCCCGCGATTTGCGTGGCGCTGTCGTTGCCCTCGCTGCTCTCTTCGTCCAATCCCCAGGCGGATGCGAAGTCTTGCTCGCCGCCCTCGCTGTTGGGTGACGGCAGACCGAACGCGGTGGCGTGTGTGCCACGCCCGCTCGAGGAGTCCTCTTGCTGAGAGTCGCCGCCCAAGGCGGCCCCGAGATCGAGATCGGAGACCACCCGCGTCGAAGCGTCGGTCTCCGCCGCGGTCTCCTCGGTGACCATCGACGGTGCGGTGCTCTCAGACAGCCCTTCTTCTTTGCCTGCAGCCGGGATGCCGAACAGAGTGCTGCGGTTTCGCTCTTTGGTGGGTTCGTTCGAGCCAGACGCCCCCATATCGCGGTCGATCGACGGAAGCCCCATCATCGTGCGCTTGGGTGAACCCTCGGAGAGATTCTGGCCGCAGTTGTGACACACGCTTGCCGTGGGTTCGACCTGTGCGTTGCAAGATGGACACTTCATCTAGACATCTCCGTGGGTGGGCAACTCATGGACGACCACCGTCTCCAGCGCGCGAACCTAGTCGGTACGCCTTTAAAATTACTAGGAAAGCTAGGACTCTTCCCGACAGTGTGTCAACGACCGCGAAACATAAACCCAACTATTGGCACAACAACCGAAGTCCCTGTCAGTCGACCGCTGAGGCCGCACCGACCATGTTTTCAACCCGAGCGAGCTCCGAGCGCAATGACGTCGGAGCATCCTTGCCAAGTCGGGCGACTTTGGTTTCGTATAGTTCCAAGAGTCTGGCCATGCGCCCGGCGTCTTCGTACAGCTGAGCGAGGCTGTGAAACGCCACTTCGTGTTCGGGCAGCCGATCGAGGACACGCTCGTAATACTCCATCGCCAATCCTACTTCGCCCAAATCAGCGTGGTGACGCGCGGCGCGAACCGCCATCGGCTCGAAGATTTCGTCGGGCAACTGGCCCAGCTCGCCGCCGGCAAGCTGCTCCTCGAGAAACTCGACATAGCGCTGTTCGATCGCCGGCTGGCGACCAAGACGCTGTAATCCTTCGAACGCTTTCTCTTTGCCAGCCTGTGTTCCCTCTTCGAGATACGCAGCCACGAACCTATCGAAGGCGGGCGACAACCGCTTGAGTTTGAGTTCGTAGACCATCGCCAGCGTCAAGAAGACCTGCTGGCGCTCGACCGGATCGACAAAAAGCTCGATGCCCTCCTCGTACAAATCGGCCAGGTCTTCCCAGCGCTGCTCGGCCAAGTACTGCTCGCGAAGCCTGTTGAGCTCACCGATGCGAGAGTGCAGGTCGTCAGCCGAATCATCGGACACCTCGGCCTCATCAGCGCCGACGGAATCGACCGGCTCGTCCGGCGTCTGGCCGCGCTTTCGCGCAACCTCTTTGTCGTGGCTTCGTAGCCGGTCGAGCCGACTCTGCAGATCCTTGGTGCGCGTCGTGACCTCGGAGCTCTCACGGGTAAACGGGTTTCGCCCCGCGTTTTCATCCTCGGCGCCCGGCTCGGGCTCCTCGATCGGCTCGGGTTCGAAAGCTGGCTCAGACTCCTCGATCGGCTCGGGCTCGAAAGCCTCGGACTCCTCGATAAGCTCGGGTTCGAAAGCCTCGGACTCCTCGATCGGCTCGGGTTCGAAAGCCTCGGACTCCTCCTCGAGCACCATCTGCTGGGTCACCGCAGGATCGTCTGCCAATTCGACGGCCTCCGCCACGTCGACAGCTTCCTCGGGCGCGTCGTCGGCGTCAGAGTCGTCTGACACATCGACCGACTCATCGGTATCTTCCGGAACGGAGGCGTCGCTAAGATGCTCGACAAGCTCGATGAGTTGCACATAAAGCGCCCCGTCACCTCGAAGCGAAGTGAGGGCTTCGGCCCGCAGTTGACCAACCACCGAGGCGAGCGGCCCGAACGGATCGAGGCTCTGGGCGTAGTCGCGGATTTCGTCGACGAGCGCGTCGCAATGCACAGGCTCTTCGGCCACGAGCTTGCTGACCACGTCCCGATACTGACGGGCGCGCTCGGCGATATCTTGGAGCGTCAGCTCCGGAGCCACGGTCGTCCACGGATGACGTACGGGACGCACGGCTTCGAAATAACGGACCAGTAGATAGAGGTGCAGCGGGTGGAAGAGCTTTTCGCGCGTCTCGCTCACCTCGTGCGCACGCACCAGGTTCCGGCGAGTCAGCTGTGCGAGATCGGCCTCGGACAGCGTCAGCCCGGCTCGATTCGCCAGGGCGAGAAATTTGTCGGACGACAATAGTTGGTTTTGTTGGTCAGCCACGGCCATTCACTGATGCAATTCATGCTTCGACGAGATCGGCATGCTTGGTGATCTCCCGCAATAATACAGTGGCATAGGTGCCTGATGGAAGAAAAAAGCCAACCACCAGCACTTCTTGGCCATCGCGGGTCTCGATGCGCACGCTCGGCTCCCCCACGTCGACCAGCAGCGGACGGCGCGCGCCCGGGGCGAGCTTCTTGTGTCGCGCGAAGTCGCGGTCGTCGACCTCCGCACTGCTCAGCACTTCGTCTTCGAAGACCTTGCCGTCACGCTCGGGCGCGATCATACGCGGCCCTGGAAGCGGCCCGGTGGTCACAAGCTCGCCGCGGTCGAGGCGAGCCTGCGTCTCTTCGAACTCGTCGGTGGGCACCACAAAAACACCGCCAGTGTCCGTCTTCTTGACCACGTCGCCGTCGAAGAGTGTCCACAGCAACTCACGGTCGATGCGCGCGGCCAGCACGCGATTGAACAGCTCACTTTGAACGGCACTCACGGACAGGCGGCGCAGAAAGTGGTTGCGCTTGAGGCGACGTTTGGCGTCGGCGTCGCCTTTGAGGTAGCCGACTCCGAGTTCGAGGGTCGAGCCGCCGTTGCCAAAACGCTGCAGGCCGAAATAATTGGGCATTCCCTTGGCACCGAGCACCTCGAGCACTGCCTGCGCTCGTTCGAGCGCCTCGTCTGCGGGCACGTCGAAATTGCGCACGACGACCTGAAAGCGGTTCCCCTCCAAGTGTCCCGTTCGAAGCTTGTTGCGATGCAGACGGGCCTCGAGCACCTCGACGCCGTCGACCACCGGCCCCACGAGGTCGCTCGGCTCGTCCTGTTCGAGTTCGTGAAACGGCAGCGAAACCCACTGACGCGTGACTGCATGCTTGTCTTTGATACCGGCGGTGCCAATATCTCGTTTCTTGACGCCAAAGTGTGCGGCGAGCATCGAGACGAGCTTGCCCCCGGGCACGCCTCGTTTTTCGAGCCACACATAGGCGTGCTGCCCATCGCCGCCCGGCTCATATAGCGGAACCTCCTCGACTTCGAAGTCGTCGATCTCGCATTTGATTTCGCCGCCGATGCCAGGCAGTCCGGCCGTCAGATAAGGTCTGTCAGTGACTTTCATATTTGCTATGTTGGGTCGTGGTCTGTGAGTCGCAGCACGAGGATGCTTTAATAGAAGGAGTCGCGCTCCCGCAAGCTTGCACACCAAGACCCACGACCCAAGCCCCCACGACCCACGCCCGAGCCCATGACTCAAACGCCCCCAGCCGTAAGCGAAGCCATCGAGCGCCACCGCTCCGAGCGAGCCCGCCTCGCCCAAAAGGCCCTCGTCGGCGCCGACAGCCTGCAAATTGCCGCCGAACTGACCGAGCTGACCGACCGCTTCGTGCTCGAGGTGTGGCGAGAAGCTGCCGAGCCGCGCGTCCTCGAAAAGACGGCGGTGCTCGCGCTGGGCGGATATGGGCGGCGCGAGTTGGCATTCGGCAGTGACATCGACGTGATGTTCGAGCTGGGAGACTCCGCCCTGTTCGACAGCGAAGAACTGCACCATTCGGTCGAGCGCTTCCTGACGTGGTGCAGAGACGCTCGGCTCAAGCTCGGTCACGCGGTGCGCACGCCGGCACAGACCCGCGAGGAGTTCGAATCCGACCCGCGCACGCCGATCTCGGTACTCGACACGCGTGCGTTGGCCGGTCAACCCGAAGCGAGTTGGGAGACGGTGCGCGCCCCCGAAGCGGCCGACTTTCTGCGAGGTGACGACGACGGCGTGGGCTTTGTCGAGCTGCTCATGCGCGGCTACGAGGCGCGTTTGGAGCGCAACGGCAAAACGGTCTACCTTCTCGAACCCGACATCAAATCGGGTGAAGGGGGGCTCCGCGACCTCAACTGCATCCACTGGGCCGGCCGCGTACGCTGGCGCTTTGTGCCCGCCGAGCGTGCCTATCCCGACATCGGGTGGACCGCCGAGTTTCGACAAAAATACATCTCCGGCCTGCGCTGGCTGATGGGCCTTCGCCACCTGCTGCATATCAACCACGAACGCGAGCACGATCGACTGACGTTTCCCGACCAGGAGAAGATCGCGGCCATTTTGCTCGAGATGGGCGGCGACGAGACGAGCGACCCGAACTCGATGGCCGAAGAGTTGATGCGTCGCCACTACAAGGAGGCGCGCGATATCAGCATGCTCACCCAGCGCCTGCTTCGCCGCTGGCAGATCGTCGAGGGAGGCAAAGAGGTCGAGGTGGGCTCCATTTTCAGCCTGTCGAATGGTCAGCTCGCCCTGTCGGAGGATGCGCATCGAGAGAGGCTTGCCCCCGAGCATGTCATGGAGGCACTCGAGCAAGCCTCGGCGCACGACGCGCTGCTAGACCCGGTCCTCGAGATGGCGATCGCCGACAGCGTTGAGGCGTGGGGAGAAGCTGAGCGCGAAGACAAACAGCTCAATCGCAGGTTTCGCCAGTTGTTGACCGACGCGGACGCCTCGCCCAAGACCTCGGAGCGACTGCTCGAAAACGGAATTCTGACCAAGCTGCTGCCGGAGTTCGAGCCCATCGTGTGCCACGTGCAGCACGACGTCTACCACGTCTACACCACCGACGTGCACTCGCTGAAGTGTTTGGAGCGCGCGCGTTCTTTGGTGAGCGGCTCCCCCGATCCCGAGGCTCAGCGCTGGCGCTTGTTCACTGCGGTGGCCGACGAGGTCGAGCGAACCGAGATTCTTCTGCTGGCCGCACTCTTTCACGACATCGGCAAGAACCGCGGCGGCGACCACAGCCGACGCGGCGCCGAGATGATGAATGATATTGGACGTCGGCTCGACATGGAGACCTCCGACATCGACCAGCTCGCGTTCTTGGTGCGCGAGCACCTGACGGTGTCGGACACCGCGCGCCGCCGCGACCTTTCTGACCCGCGAGTGGTGCGCGAAATCGCCTCGCGTCTTCGCACCGTCGAGACGCTCAACGAGCTGACCGCGCTGACCTTCTGCGACATGTCGACCGTCGGCCCGAACGTGATGACCGACTGGAACGCCACGCTCATCGGCGAGCTGTATCGGCGCGCGCGCCAAGCGATCGAAGGTGGCCTGGAGAGTGTATGGCGAGGCCAACAGGCGCTCGTCGAGCAGAATCGTGACGCCCTGTGGAAGTTGTCGCAGGCCAAGATCGACGCGCAGCTCTCCTCGGGTGAACTGCGCAGCCAACTCGACGCGTTTATCCGCGACGTGCCCACCGACCACTTCGCCAAGACCGAGCCTTCTAGCCTGTTGCGCCAGTTCGACACGTACCGTCAGGCGCGCCAGGCCGAGCAGACCCGAGTGCGCTTTACGCCGATGCGCGAGCGCGGCGTCACCGAGCTCATCGTGTGCGCTCAAGACGTGCCCGGAACTCTGGCCAAGATCGCCGGGGTCATCTCGGCGTCGGGCCTCAACATCATGACGGCCGAAATCGTAACCACCGCCGGCGGACGCACCCTCGACATCTTCCAGGTCAGCCAGTCGCCGCCGCGTGCCTCGCTCGTCGCCCAACGCAGCACCCGCCCGCCCGACGACCCGCGCCGACTCGAGCGTCTCGAAGAAAAGCTGGTGGCAGTGTTGGACGGCGAGGTGTCGGTCGAGTCCCTGCTCAAGCAGCGCATCTCCGAGACTCGTCTGGCCCCTCGCCCCACCCCGTCGGTCAAAACGTCGGTCGAGGCGCGCCAAGATATCAGCGACGCGTTTACCGTCCTCGAAGTGCGCGCGCCCGACCGTCTGGGCTTGCTCTACGAGATCACGCGCACCCTCTGGGAGCACGACGTGAGCACCTATATCTCGAAAATCGACTCGCTCGGCACCCAGATCATCGACACCTTCTACGTTGAAGGCGTCGGAGGTGGTAAGCTGTCCGACGACAAGACCGGCGAAGTGCTCAATGCGTTGTACGAGACGCTGGAGAGTTCGCCGTACCTCGACGAGACTTGAACCACCACAGACTCGAGCCCCAAGGAAGGGATGGATCTCGATCAAGCTATCGACGCATTCGCGTTTCATTTGAAGGTAGAGCGCAACCTGTCCGAGAACACGATCGATGCGTACACCCGCGATCTGCGCCAGTTCGCCGAGCACTGCGCGGAGGATGACAAGATCACCGACGTGCGCCAGATCGACGCCATGCAGATCAGCGGTTTTATGGGCGCACTGCTCGACGAGGGCTTGAAGACACGCACCGTGGCGCGAAAGCTCTCGTCGGTGCGCGGGCTGTTCAAATTCCTGCGCATCGACGAGGTCATCGACAAGGATCCGTCGGCCAAGGTCGACATGCCCAAGTACGGCCGGCGCGTGCCCCGGGTGCTCTCGTTCGATGAGGTCGAGACGCTCCTGGCCACGCCCGACCGCACCGTGCCCGAGGGCCACCGCGACTGGGCCATGCTGCACGTGCTTTACGCCACGGGGCTTCGCGTGACCGAGCTGTGCGAGCTATTGCAGCGCGAGGTCGACCTTCGCGCCGGCTACGTGCGCGTGATCGGCAAGGGGAATAAGCAGCGCATCGTTCCCCTTGGTGAAGTGGCGCTCGATGCGGTAAGTGACTACCTGGAGCAGACGCGCGGACGACTCTTGGCGAATTGCGGCGGTCCCGGGTCGACGCCGTATCTTTTCGTGACCCGTCGAGGCAGCTCGATGACGCGTCAGGCGTTCTGGAAGAACATCAAAAAGTACGCGCGCCGCGCCGATATCGACAAGCCGATCAGCCCACACAAACTGCGCCATAGCTTCGCAACACACTTGCTAGAACGCGGCGCAGACCTCAGAATCGTGCAGACGCTCTTGGGCCACGCCAACATCGACACGACCCAGATTTACACGCACGTGGCCCAGGCGCGTCTCAAGAAGATGTACGACGAGCATCACCCCAGGGCGTAAGCCAATCAGAGTTCGAGCCAACCAGAGTTCGAGCCAACCAGAGTTCGAGCCAGAAAGAGAAGTAGGCAGTATGGCAACCCATCCGGCAGTCAAAGAGCCTCGAAAAAATGAGGTACCCGAGAACGTCCCGCGCGAACTCGCGGTGCGCTTGGACGCTTTCGAGGGGCCGATGGACCTGCTCCTCGAGCTCATCAAGAAGCACGAAGTCGACATCTTCGACATCCCCATTGCGATGCTCACCGAGGAGTACCTGCGCTACGTCGAGCATATGGAGGCGCTCGACCTGCACGTGGGCGGCGAGTGGCTCGAGATGGCAGCCAACCTCATCTACATCAAATCGAAGATGTTGCTGCCGGTCGAAGAGGACGACGACGAAGACGACGGCCCGGACCCGCGCGCCGAGCTGGTGCGCCGGCTCATCGAGCATCAAAAGTACCAGCTTATCGCCGCCAAGCTCGACGAGCGCCCCAAGCTCGACCACGACGTGTTCACCCACCGCCCGCAGGCACGCGAGTTCCGAAAAGAGGTCGGCCCGCCCAAGCTCAAAGAGGCGGGGCTCAACGACCTGGTCAGCGCCGTCAAGCGGCTGGTGGAGCAGAACAAAGACAACGCCGACTGGGTCGTCGAGCTCAGCCGCGAGACGCTGACCCTGCGAAGTGTGATGCTCGACGTGGCCACCCTGCTCCAAGACCAGCCGCGGGTGACCTTCGAGGAGCTATTCGCCCACCACGACTTTACCCGCTACCGCGTCGTCACCACCTTCTTGGCGCTTTTGGAGATGACCAAGCGCAAGATCGTCAAATTGATGCAATCGCGTATTGGTGAAGAGCAACTCTACATCGAGCGCTCGGTGATCAATATCCTCGAGGTCAGCCAGACACTCGATCTCCCCGAGGCGATCAGCTAAGCCTGCGAGACTCTGCCGATGTCCGACAAGAACGACACCACTAAGAACTCGACGCCGCCCACCCCGGAAGCCCATGGGCACCGTGAGGAGAAAGGTTCGGGCGAGCCCTCCCCCACGGCGGCCGACAAGCAGCAGCAACTTACGCTCGACGAGCAGCCCGACGAGCAACGACCGGAGGATGGCGACCCAGCCGAGCAACGTGGCCCGGCCGAGCAAGGCGACTTGCACGAGGTGCGCGCCATCATCGAGGCGATCCTGTTCGCCTCCGACGAACCGCTGACGCGAGAGACCATCGAGGCGAGTCTGCCCGACTACCCCGAGACCGTCATCAAGAGCGCCCTCGAGAACCTGCGTTTCGAGTATAGCGGGCAACACCGCGGCATCCACCTGGCCGAGGTCGCCGGAGGCTACCAGCTCCGGACGAACCCCGACTTCAAAGACCATATTCTGAAGATGTACGAGGCCCGGCCGCGAAAGCTGTCGCGCGCGGCCATGGAGACCCTGGCGATCATCGCCTACCAGCAGCCGCTGACGCGCGCCGACGTCGAGGAGATCCGCGGCGTCGACTCCTCGGGGGTCATCCGCACCCTCGAAGAACACGATCTGGTGCAGACCATCGGCCGGCTCGACGACCTGGGCCGCCCGCATATCTACGGCACCACCGAGCGCTTTCTGGAGTTCTTCAGCCTCGACAGCCTCGCCGACCTGCCTACCCTGGACGACACCGAGCTCGAGGCAATCGAGGAGATGTACGCCGAGGAACTCGCCGAAGCCGAGGCCGCCGACAAGGCCCAGCAGGCCGACGACGACGCGGAATAGCACGCTCTATCGGGCGGTTCGTCCGACACGAGGCTTGACACAACGTCATTCAGCCACGATGAATCATCGCCACGACGGCAATCCTGCCGTCGAGCGCCGAGAGGCGCCCTGACTCTCAGACGAGGAGAACCGAGATGGCCAACGAAATGCGCGTTCAAAAATTCTTATCCAAAGCCGGCGTGTGCAGCCGACGCAAGGGCGAAAAGCTCATGCAGGCAGGCCGTGTGCAGGTCAACGGCGACGTGTGCACCGAGCTAGGCTCGAAGGTCGTGCCGGGCAAGGACGAGGTGCGCGTCGACGGCGAAGTCGTCACGCTGCCTGACCAGTACATTTACGTGCTGCTCAACAAGCCAGAGAACTACATCACCACGCTCGACGACCCCAAAGATCGTCCGATCGTGACCGACCTACTGCCCGACAATATGCCGCGCATCTGGCCGGTAGGCCGCCTCGACTGGGATTCGTCGGGCGCGCTGCTTTTGACCAACGACGGCAAGCTGACCAACCTGCTGACCCACCCGAGCCACGACGTCACCAAGCAGTACGCCGTCAAGGTGCGCGGCCTGCTCAAAAACGACTCGCCGAAGCTGCAGAAGCTTCGCGACGGCATCCGCCTCGACGGCGTGATGACCAAACCGGCCCACATCGAGGTGGTCAAGGACAACGGCAACAACACCTGGCTCGAGTTCATCATCAGCGAGGGTAAGAACCGTCAGATCCGCCGGATGTGCGAGGCGATCGGGGCGCCGGTCATGAAGCTTCGCCGCTACGCCATCGGGCCGTTGACGCTCGACGGCGTCCCCTCGGGCGCCTATCGACCGCTGCTGCACGAAGAGGTCGAAAAGCTGTACGCCGAGGTCGAGGCCAATATGCCCGATCGCGCTCAGCCGAGTCGCAGCGCCGAGAAGCGCGAGCGCCAGCGCAGAAAGCGCCACGGCAAGTACGACGTGCGCACCCACGGACCGGGCAAAAAGCACCACTGAGCCCGCAAAATTGGGCCTTCCCAAAAACTTTCGGGAAGGCCCTTGACAGGGAAGCCCGCCCCCCTT
This sequence comes from Persicimonas caeni, assembly GCF_006517175.1. Classification (NCBI taxonomy): domain Bacteria; class Deltaproteobacteria; order Bradymonadales; family Bradymonadaceae; genus Persicimonas; species Persicimonas caeni. The sequence goes on from NZ_CP041186.1 coordinate 1,047,131, forward strand.
AGTTTCCCCGTCCCGGTCGGAGAGAGCCTCGAGCCAATCCGACCTTGATGCGGGGTGGAGCAGCCAGGTAGCTCGTCGGGCTCATAACCCGAAGGCCGCAGGTTCGAATCCTGCCCCCGCTACTCCCGAGACCCTCTGATTTAACGGTCTCACCTTTGAAAACTCGTCATCTCGATGACGCATTCGGTCTGGTCGTTCAGACCTTGATGCGGGGTGGAGCAGCCAGGTAGCTCGTCGGGCTCATAACCCGAAGGCCGCAGGTTCGAATCCTGCCCCCGCTACTCCCGAGACCCTCTGATTGAGCGGTCTCATCTTTGAAAATTCGTCATACTCATGACGCATACGGTCTGGACTTTCAGACCTTGATGCGGGGTGGAGCAGCCAGGTAGCTCGTCGGGCTCATAACCCGAAGGCCGCAGGTTCGAATCCTGCCCCCGCTACTTCGAAGAACAAAGAATCCCTCTCGGACCACCCTTCCGAGAGGGATTTTTTTGTGCAAGGATGTGGTCTCCGTATCTCAAGCACTGTTTCTTCGGAGGGAGACCTCGATGTCGGACCATAATCCATACGCGCCGCCATCCTCGACCATCTCGGACGCCTCTCAACACTCCGCAGATCTCGACTTCGACATCATCGAAGACCAGATCCAGTCGACGAGCCCGCTGTGGCTTCCGACTGACTTGTGCGTCGGCTGTGGCGCCACCGGCACCGCCGGCAAGACCTACGACAAAAAGCTCTACTACGTGCCCTGGCCGGCTTACCTGACGATCTTTTTGAACATACTCATCATGCTCATCGTGATCTTGGTGGTGCGCAAAAAGCTCGAGGTCACCTACCACCTGTGTGAGCATTGCGTGGCGAAACGCAAAAAGCGCATGCTGATCGGTGTGGGTGTGTGCGTGGCGTTGCTCCTCGGCGCCGTCCTGAGCGTTTTCCTGAAGAGTGGTGCGCTCGCCCTCCTCTGCGGCTTTGGCCTGTTCATTGCGCTGTTGGCGCTCGCCGTCATCGGCAGTCCGCCGCTCAAGGCACGCGAACATCAGGGAGGCTTGTTCAAGGTCAAGGGGGCGTCACCCGAGTTCTACGACCAGGTCGCTCTTCGCCGCCCCAACGGCTCGCTCGGCCAGTACTGGTAGGTCACGGCTCACTTCTTCGGCTCGGCCACGCACACGTCGTCGGCGCTGCACTGCAGCCGGAAGCTGACCATGTCCAGAATATTCTCGTCGCACGCCTGCGAGACCGCGCGCTGCTTGCACTGGTCGAACTTGGCCTTGTCGATGCGCCCGTTGCTGCACTCGTCGGCCGGCCACAGATCGTTGTAGGTGCTCTCGAGCTCGGTGACGCAGTCGTCGTAGTCGGCAAACTCGGCGTCCTTGCCGAACGCGTCGCACTCGCGCATCTGCTGGCAGACCGACTGGGCGATATCGTCGCGGTAGTCGGCGCGGGTGGTCTCGCACGCTGAAAGGCTCACGACCAGCAGCGTCGCGCCGAGGGTGATCAGAAGAGAACGTTTCATGATGACTCCGTAAGTCGAAAAAGCGTCGCGCATGCCCCAATCTACTCCCGAATCTTCTTACCTGTAGACAGAAGCCACCACGCGATCGCCCCGAAGACGACGTTGAGAGTGATGACCACTGCGTATCCTTGCCAGAGGGGCACATCCGAAACCCCAGTCATCCCGTAGCGAATTCCGTTGACCATGTAGAGGATGGGGTTGAACCGCGAGACGAGGTCCCACGGCTCCGGAAGCATCTCGATGGAGTAAAAGACCCCGCCCAAAAAGGTGAGCGGGGTGATCAGGAAATTAGGCAACAGGTTAATGTGGTCGAAGTCCTCGGCCACAATGGCGATGTCGAGCCCGATAAAAGCGAACGACAGCGAGGTCAGCACCATGAACGACAGCGTGATGGCCAGGTGCAGCAAGCCATCGGGCCCGGTGATGGTGGTGATGATCTGGTCAGCCCCCATCGCCATAGCCACCGCCCAGATAATGGAGCCGATGAGTACCGCGCGCACGATCGAAGCGGCGGTGTAGCCGAACATCAACTGCGCGTGGGTGAGCGGGGTGACCAGAATGTCGACCAGGGTGCCGTGAATCTTGTTGATGAAAAACGAAAATGCCGAGTTGATAAAAGCGTTGTTGATCAGCGAGAGCATCACCAGGCCGGGCACCAGAAAATCAACGTACGGGATGCCGCGCACCTCTTGGAGTCGATCACCCAGCGAGTAGCCGAACACCAGAAAGTAGAGCATCGTGGTGACCACCGGGCTGACCACCGTCTGGCTGGCGATGCTCCAAAAGCGCTTGATCTCCTTTCGGAAGAGCATCCACGCGCCAAACCAGCCCTGTTTCTCGGCCTCTGCGGCGAGTTTCGGAATGCGCTCACGCGCGGCCTGCTCGGCTCGCGAAGGTGGAGCTCCGAGCGGGCGATTGTCCTGTGGCGGTGCGCTCACGCTCCCTCCTTGTCTGCACCCTTCGCATTGGCGCCGTTGGCCTTGTCGGCGTTGACCAGCTCGCGAAAGATCTGCTCGAGCGAGGTGCGACCGCCTTCGACGTAATCGATGGCCAAGCCGGCATCGAGCACCGCCCGAAGCAGCTCTTCGACCGGCGAAGCCCCCTCGCGGTGGACCTCGCGCTCCTCGACGATCATCGACAGGCAATTAGCGTCGCTCTGTTCGACGTCGAGCCCGTCGAGCGAAGCGACAAAGCCGCTGGGCACGTCGTCGGTCAGATAGACCTCGACTTTACGCGTGCCGAACTCGGCCATGAGTTCGTCGCGCGGAGCCACGCGCACCAGACGACCGTGGTTGATGATGCCGACGCGGTCGGCGAGCTCCTCGGCCTCTTCGATGTAGTGGGTGGTCAGTACAATCGTGGTGCCCCGGTCGCGCAGGTCACGCACGTAATCCCACAACTCTTCGCGCAGCTCGACGTCGACCCCGGCGGTCGGCTCGTCGAGGAACAAGAGCACCGGATCGTGCATCAGCGCCTTGCAGATCATCAGCCGGCGCTTCATGCCTCCCGACAGCCAGCGGGTGTTCTGGTCGACCTTGTCGGCCAGCGAGAACTGCTCGAGCAGCTCGTCGACGCGCTCCTTGTTGGGATAGTTGCCGAAATAGCCGCCTTGGAACTCGAGCACCTCGCGCACGTTGAAGAACGCGTCGTAGTTGAGCTCTTGGGGCACCAGGCCCACCAGCCGGCGGGTCACCCGGTAGTCGTCGCGCACGTCATAGCCGGCGACCGACACCGAACCCTCGAAGCGGGTGATCATGCCGGTGATGCACCCGATGAGCGTCGTCTTGCCCGCCCCGTTCGGGCCCAACAGCGCGAAAATCTCGCCGGGCACGATGTCGAGTGAGACGTCGTCGACGGCGACCAGATCCCCGTAGCGTTTCGTGACATGGCGGATGGACAACAGACTGTCTGCTTCAAAACGCCGGCTCACGACTCTTCCTCCGAGGCCGCCGCCAAGCCAATGCGCTTGCAGAACTCGCCCATCCGTTGCTGCTCGTCGTCCGACAGCACCCCGAACATCTCGACGATGAGCTCGACGTGATGCGGGAGCACCTCCTCGATGAGCGCAGTCCCCTCTTCGGTCAACGCCACCGAGACGAAGCGGCGATCGCTCTCGCGGCGCTTGCGACTCACCAGGCCCCGGTCCTCCAAGTTGTTGACGACCATGGTGATATTGCCGCCGCTCTTGAGCAGCTTCTCGCCGATCGCCTTCTGACACATCGGCCCCAGGTGGTAGAGCACCTCGAGCGTGCCGAACTGGCTCATGGTCAGGTTGTAGTCGGCGAGTCCATGCGCCAGCTTCGAGGTCACCGACTCCGACGCCCGCATGAATTTGATGAACGAATCGAGCGCGATGCGCTCTTTCTTACTGCCTTCATAATGAGTTGGCATGCGGTTGCGTCGTCTGCAGGGTTACGTTGGGCCAGTGATGCGTTGCCGACCAAACTAGCTTGCACGTCGCTGGCGTCAAGCGGGTCAGCTGCTCGCCGCCCGAGGCGTTCTCTAAGGGCCGACTCACCTGGCAGGTGCATTTGGGCCCAAACCCGACTCACTTCTCGGTCGAGCTTGCCAAGAGCCGCGCCGACGCGGACAATGTCGACGTTATGTTACGACTCGTACGCGAAATCCTGCCTCGCCTCGCCCAAAGCCGCGCCAGCCGCGCGGGCATCGCCCGGCCGCCGGCGCCAATCAACCTGACCTACTCGGTGACCAACAAGTGCAATTCGCGCTGCCGGTCGTGTGATATCTGGAAGATCTATCCGGCCGAGCGTGAACGTCTGGCCGACGAGCTGAGCCTCGACGAGGTCGAGCGCGTCTTTCGCACCGTTGGCCCGGTCTACTTCTTCAACATCTCGGGCGGCGAACCGTTTTTGCGAAAGGATCTGGTCGAGATCATCCTGCTTGCCTGCGAGCACCTCGACCCGAACGTGGTCCACATCCCCACCAACGCCCTGATGCCCCGCCGGGTGGTGCGCACCACCGAAGAGCTCTTGCGGCGCATGCGCGACGCCGGGTTCGGCCATATCAAGGTCACCCTCAAGCCGAGCATGGACGGCGTAGGCAACGACCACGACTGGGTGCGGGGGGTCAAGGGCAACTGGGAGAAGCTCATCGAGACGGTCTCCAAGTTGCAAGAGCTGCAGCAGGAGTGGCCGGTGCTGGGCGTGGGCGTCGGGACGGTGATCTCGACGATGAATATCCACAAGTTGCCCGAGACCATTCGGGCCGCCGAGTCGCTCGACGTCGACACCTACATCTCGGAGGTCGCCGAAGAGCGCCTCGAGATGCGCAACACCTCCACGGGTATCACCCCCGACCACAAGCGCTACCGCAAGGCGATCGCCCCGTTCCAGCGCTCGACGCGCAAGCGCATGCAGGGCCTGGGCGGCCTCGAGCTTCTGACCCAGGCGATGCGCCACGTCTACTACGACCTGACCGCCGATTGGCTCGAGCGCCGCGAACAGGTCATCCCCTGCTATGCCGGCATCACCAACGTGCACATCAACCCGTACGGGGAGGTCTGGCCGTGCGCAGTGCTCGCCGATAGCAACTCGATGGGCAACCTCAAGGACCACGACTACGACTTCTGGTCAGTCTGGCACTCCCCGCAAGCCAAAGAGGTGCGCGCGAGCATCAAGCGCGGCGAGTGCGACTGCCCGCTGGCTAACCAGGCGTACGCGAATATGCTGTTGTCGCCCGAAAAGATGCTGCAAACCTTCGGGCTGATGGTGCGCGCCAAGGTGTCCGCGCTGCTCGGCATCGGTGACGACGAGGCCGACATGGAGCGCGCCGAGCCCGCCGAGGTGACTCGCAACGAGCCGCACCCTTTCGACCGCGACCACCCCGACCTGGTGCGCATGGCCCGCGGCGAGGTCATCAACCTCTTCGGCATGCCCCTGCCCGGCCCCGAGCAGCCCGAGCGCCCCGTGGGCGAGTTGTGCGCGCCCACCGGTCCGCGCGCAGGGCAACCTGCCGAGCAGCCCGCCGAATCCCCCGCCGAATAAGTTATCCGTGGAGGAGTCTTGGACGTCGCCATTTTAGGCCCGAGCCATCCCTGGCGCGGGGGCATCGCCCACCACACCGCAAGTCTGTACCGTGCGCTGCAACGCGAGGGACACCGCCCGCAGGTGTTCAACTTCGCCCAGCTCTACCCGGAGCTCTTCTTTCCCGGAAAGACCCAGCGCGACGAGAGTGAGAGCGCGTTCGCTGTGCCGGCGCCCCAGATCTACCGTCCCCTCGACCCACTGAGTTGGGCACGCGTGGGCAAGCAGCTCGTCGAGACACGCCCCGACCGACTCGTCCTGCAGTGGTGGCACCCGTTTTTCGCCCCCGGCTACACCGCGGTGAGCGCGGCGGCGAAGCTCGCCGGCGCCGAAGTCGTGATGCTGTGCCACAATGTCGAGCCCCACGAGCAGACGCCGCTCGACCGCGCGCTCCTCCAAATCGCGTACGCCCTGCCTGACCGCTTCGTCGTCCAGTCCGAAGCCGAGCGCGACAAGCTCGCCGCTCGAATTGGGGAGCGGCGGCCGATCACGGTCGCGGCGCATCCACGCTACGAGGCGTTCTCGGAGCTCGACGCCGACCAGACGCCCGCGGAAGCCAAGCGCAGTTACGGCGTGAGCGCCGAGCACCTGATCCTATTTTTCGGACTCGTGCGTCCCTACAAAGGGCTCGACCTGCTCATCGACGCGGCCGCCAAACTCGACCCCGCGCTCGACTGGGAGGTGCTCATCGCCGGGGAGATCTACGGCTCGGAAGACGACTATCGCCGACAGATCGCCGCGCGTGGACTCGAAGAGCGCGTCCATCTGCAGAATCGGTATGTGGCCAACGAGGAGGTCCCGCGGTTGTTTCGGGCCGCCGACGTGTGCGTGCTCCCTTATCGGCACGCGACCGGCAGCGGCGTGGCCAACGTCGCGCTCGCCTGTGGGACCCCGGTGGTCATGAGCCGATTGCCCACGCTCGAGCAGGCCTTCAGTGACGCGCCCGTCGAGTGGTTCGAGCCGGGGGACGTCGAGGACCTTCGCCGAGCGATCGAGCAGGCGCTCGAACAGGACCCGTCAAATGAGAGCACGGAGTCGGGCAGCGGCTGGAAAGAGTTGGTCGACGCCCTGCTCTTTTCTCCGTAAGATGGCGCCGATCGCCGTAAGATGGCGTCTGACCACCCAAAGTCGAATTTCTGCGAACAAATCATCCCATGCAAAAGGACCACGCCTCGATGTCGCGAATCTTGGTAACCGGAGCGACTGGATTTGTGGGCGGCCACGTCGCCGCCACACTGCATGACGACGGCGTGCCGCTGCGTCTGTTGGTGCGCCCGTCGAGCGATCGGAGCAGGCTGCCCCGGACCATCCGGCGCGCGCTCGACGCCAGGTCGGACGCAGTCGAGCTATTCGAGGGCGACTTGACGAAGGCTGATAGCCTGGAAGATGTCTGCGAGGGCGTCGACGCGCTGATTCACTGCGCGTGCGCCGTCAAAGGCACTTTCGACGAATCGCAGGAATCGAGCCATATTTTCATGGAGGTCAACGTCGAGGGCACGCGCAACCTCGCCGAGCGCGCGGCCGACGCGGGCATCCGCATGGTCCACCTGTCGTCGACCGCCGCCATGGGTCCGGTCACCGACACTCGGGTCGACGAGACGACCGAATGCGTTCCGCAGGCGCCCTACCAGATCTCGAAGCGCCAGGCCGAGTTGGCCCTGCTCGAGCTGCACGAGCAACGCGACCTCGACGTGGTCATCCTACGCCCCTGCTTGATCTTGGGTCCCGGCAAAGACGGCGGTGAGCCCCTCAAGCTGTTCAATCTGGCGCGATTCGGGCTGTTTCCGAAGATCGGCGGCAAGATGACACAGACCAAGCCCCTGGTGGACGTGCGCGATGTGGTCGCCGCGTGTGCCGCGGCGCTCGAGCGGGGGCGCACCGGCGAAGTTTATCTGATTCACTCCGACGGCGGGCACACCCTCGAAGAAATTCTGGAAGTGACGCGGCGGTTGGTCGGGTCGCGCCGAAGCGGCATCCCGATTCCCACACTGCCGGTACGAGTCGCCTCGCACGGCTTCGAGGCGATGGCGGCAGCCATTCCGACCTTCAACCCGCCCATCACGCCGGGAAGGCTCGACTTGCTGCTCGCCGACCGCAACATCTCGGTCGCCAAAGCGCGCCGCGAGCTCGGGTTCGACCCCAAAGAACAAGATCTGTACGAGATGCTCGGACGCACTTACGTGGGGTATGTGCGCGACGGCCAGCTCAATCCTTGAGTCGACAAAGGGCCGCCAAAGTAGACACCGTCCCGCCCCTGTTCTAGTATCGAAGCGACCTCAAGCCGTACGTGTCCTCGATGAACGATAGCTCTACAGCCACCGACAGACTGGTGTCGGTCGTGGTCCCCTGTCTCAACGAAGTGGACAACGTGCCGATCATGGCCGCCAAGCTCGATGAAGTTTTGGTGGGGCTGTGCGGCTCGCGCGAGCATTTCGAGATCATCTTTGTCGACGACGGCTCGACCGACGGCACCAGCCAGGTGCTCGACGAGTTGGAGGACAACCACCCGGCGGTCGCGGTCGTGTCGTTCCGCCGAAACTTCGGCAAGGCCGCCGCGCTGCACGCCGGATTCGAACGCGCCCAAGGCGACCTGGTGGTCACGATCGACGGCGATCTGCAAGACGATCCGAAAGAAATCCCCAGCCTGCTGGCCAAGCTCGATGAGGGCTACGACGTCGTCAGCGGCTGGAAGCGTGACCGCAAAGATCCGTGGACGAAGAAACTTCCCTCGAAGGTCTTCAACCTTACTCTGCGCTCGTTCTCGGGCATCCCGTTGCACGACTACAACTGCGGGCTCAAAGCCTACCGACGTGAGGCGGTCGACGAGCTCAACCTCTACGGCGAATTGCACCGCTATATCCCGGTGCTCCTTCACTACGAGGGCTTTCGCGTCGCCGAGGTGCCCGTCAAGCACCACCCCCGGCGGTTCGGCCAGTCAAAATACGGGCTCGAGCGGTTCACCCGCGGTTTTCTAGACATGCTCACGGTCATCCTGCTGACCCGCTACGCCACACGGCCGCTGCACGCCTTTGGAGGCGTGGGGCTGATCGTGTCGGCCGCCGGCACGGGAGTCTTGATCTATTTAACGGTGCTCAAGCTCGCATACGGCATTGCACTGGGCGACCGACCATTGCTGTTGCTGGGCATCTTGATGGTGCTCGTGGGCATCCAACTCGTGAGCACTGGCCTTCTGGGCGAGATGCTCGCCCGCTCTCAGCATGCGCGCCGCGGCGCCTATCAAGTCGTCGAGCGCCGCCAAAGCCCCTCGGAGCGCGCCCTTCAAACTCTGCGCCTCGAGACGCCCGTCGCGCTCGACGAACCGAGCGATGTCGACCGAGTCGACGACGAGAAGCTCGACCCGGCCGTCACGTCGGCCTCCTCCTAACCCCAAATCTGCCGATGACTCGAGACACCACTGCCCCTGCACGCGAGCGTGAGCCCTACGGGATCACCTACGACCGCCTGCGCCTCGACTTGGTCTTCCAAGACCTTCTGTCGCGCTATCCTATCCAGAGCGTGCTCGAATACCCCGCCGAAGGTGCCAAGGCGATGCCCTCGATCTACAGTCTGGCGCTGGGCGCGCTCGGGTGTGACGTCACCCTGGTCAATCCGTCCGAGCAAGGACTCGACGTGTGGCGCGACCTCGGCCTCGAGGATCGCTTCTCGGTCGTCGAGGTCGACGACCTGACCGCGTCGGACCTCGACGCCGACCGGTACGACCTTGTCTGGAACTTTGTCAGTGTGGGGTTTCGCACAGACTTCGACCGGATTCTGGCAGAGATGAGCCGCGTGTCGCGCCGCTACGTAATGACGGTGCACTGCAACGCGTACAACCTGGGCTATCCTTGGCACCACTTTTTGCACTGGGCGCTGGGACTCGAGTGGACGCACGGCGAGACTGACTATTTCTGGCCGCACAAGGTACGGGGGGCCTACCGCGACGCCGGCGCCGAGCCGATCGACTTCGGACTCTTCGACATGCCAGGCTGGCCCGACCCGCCCGGGTTTCGCGACGTGCGCCTGCACCTAAACGGCGGCGACGACGTCGAAGTTTTCGAGTGGAGTGCGCCGATTGCCAAATATTATGGCAAGGGCAAATTGCCGCCGCTGATGAACATGCTCAGCTCCGTCGAGAGCAGCCGCGTGCCCCGGCCCATCCGCTATCTTTTCAGCCACCTCTTCTACGTGCTCGCGCGAGTATGAGACGACGGAGGGGCGCAATGTTCGCCGCCCCGAGCCCCCCGGTAAATTGACACGGTGGGGGGCGGATGTTACGCTCGCGAGCAGTAAAGGCTTCTGCCAACAACCTGAGTGTAGTCCGCCTCGTCGATAGGATGTCACTGCCATCGTATCGAGCCAGCGAGCACGGATCTGTGGTCTCAGCTTCATTCCAGCCAGCAAACGGCAGCAGATATATGTCGAACGACTCGAAGGACCGTCTCGGCGAACTTCTCTTGCGCGAAAAGGTGATCTCGCCCGAGCAGCTGCGCAAGGCTCAGCAACGCTCCAAGCGGGAGGGGAACCGGCTCGGCTACGAGCTGACGCGATTGGGCTATGTGGACGAAGGGGATCTGACTTCCTTTCTGAGCAAGCACTATGGCGTCCCCTCGGTGAGCCTGGCCGAGATCGACATCCCGGAGAATATCATCCAGTTGATCCCGCGCGAGGTGGCCGAGCGCCACCAGTGCATGCCAGTCAACCGCTCAGGGGCCACACTCGTGGTGGCGATGGCCGACCCGTCGAATATCTACGCCATCGACGACCTGAAGTTCATGACCGGCTACAATATCGAGGTCGTCGTTGCCAGCGAATCGGCCATCGAGGAGTCGATCAACCAGTACTATGGCGCCAAGAATGACATCGAGTACGACTACGATGAGATTCTTGGAGACCTCGACATCGACGAGGTCGACTACGTCGATGACGACGACGGCGCCGTCGACGTCAACGACCTGGCCTCGGCCTCCGAGGACGCCCCGGTCATCCGACTGGTCAACTTGATCCTGGTCGACGCCATCAAGCGCGGCGCCTCCGATATTCACATCGAGCCGTACGAGAAAGACTTCCGCGTGCGCTTTCGTGTCGACGGCGTGCTCGACGAGGTGATGCGCCCGCCCATCAAGCTCAAGAACGCGATCACCTCGCGTATCAAGATCATGAGCAACCTGGACATCGCCGAGCGGCGACTGCCCCAGGACGGTCGTATCAAGCTGCGTATGGGACGCAACCGCGAGATGGATTTCCGCGTCAGCGTCTTGCCGACGCTGTTCGGCGAGAAGATCGTCTTGCGTCTGCTCGACAAGTCGAACTTGCAGCTCGACATGACCAAGCTGGGTTTCGAGCCCGAGCCGTTGCGCTGGTTCAAGACTGCCATTCACCAGCCCTACGGCATGTGTCTGGTCACCGGGCCGACCGGTTCGGGTAAAACGACCACCCTGTACTCGGCGTTGAGTGAACTCAACCAGGTCACCGAGAATATCTCCACAGCCGAAGACCCGGTCGAATTTAACCTGCAGGGTATTAACCAGTGCCAGATGCAGGAGTCCATCGGGCTGAACTTCGCCGCCGCCCTGCGCTCCTTTTTGCGCCAGGACCCCGACATCGTCATGGTCGGTGAGATTCGTGACTTCGAAACGGCCGAGATTTCCATCAAGGCCGCGCTTACCGGCCACATGGTCTTGAGCACGCTGCACACAAACGATGCCCCGAGCACGATCAACCGTCTGCTCAACATGGGTATCGAGCCGTTCCTGGTGACCTCGGCGCTCAACGTCATCGTCGCTCAGCGTCTGGCGCGTCGCATCTGCCAAGACTGCAAAGAACCGTTCGACGTACCCAAAGAGACGCTCATCGATATGCAGGTGCCCGAGGACAAGCTCGACGCGACCATCTATCATGGGCGCGGTTGCCAGACCTGCGGCGACTCGGGTTACAAGGGCCGCGTGGCGTTCTACGAGATCTTGCGCTGCAACGACGAGCTCAAAGAGTATATCCTGCAGGGGTACTCGACCGCCGAACTCAAAGCCGAAGCGATTCGCATGGGTATGGACACCCTGCGAATGGCGGGCATCAAGAAGATGCTCCAAGGCATCACCACTCCTGAGGAAGTGGTGCGAAACACGGCCCCGGACGGCTGAGCCTGCGCGCGCCGCCGCGCTTCAAGCACTCGAAACCTGCAGGGGCCAGGGGTCCCTGCGCTGACCCTCATCACGGCAGAGCCTCATGGCGAACCTTCATCAGTTGCTCAAGATTATGGTCGACAAGGGATCCAGCGATCTCCACGTGACCGTTGGCTCCCCTCCTCAGTTGCGCATCGACGGTACGCTCGTTCCGCTGAAGACCAAAAAGCTTTCACCGCAGGAGACTCGCCAGCTCTGCTACAGCGTGCTGACCGACTCCCAGAAGCAGAAATTCGAGACGGACAGCGAACTCGATCTGTCGTTCGGCGTCAAAGGCTTGAGCCGTTTTCGCGGCAACATCTTTATGCAGCGCGGCGCCGTCGCCGGAGTGTTCCGTAAGATTCCGTTCGAGATCTTGAACTTCAAAGAGCTCGGCCTGCCGCCGGTCGTCGGCTCACTGGCAGACAAGCCACGCGGCTTGGTGTTGGTGACCGGTCCGACCGGTTCGGGCAAATCGACCACGCTGGCCTCGATGATCAACAAGATCAACGAGGAGAAACGGCTGCACATCCTGACGATCGAAGATCCGATCGAGTACCTGCACCCGCACAAAAACTGCCTGGTCAACCAGCGAGAGGTCGGCGCCGACACCAACGGCTTCCAGACCGCCTTGCGCTACGTGCTGCGTCAGGATCCGGACGTCGTCCTCATTGGTGAGATGCGCGATCTCGAGACGATCGAGGCGGCGTTGACGATCAGTGAGACCGGCCACTTGGCGTTTGCCACCCTGCACACCAACGGCTGTGTCCAGACGATCAACCGTATCATCGACGTCTTCCCGTCGCACCAGCAGGCGCAGGTGCGCGCCCAGCTTTCGTTCGTCCTCGAAGGCGTCATCAGCCAGCAGCTCATCCCGCACGCCTCGGGCAACGGCCGAGCGGTCGCCGTCGAGGTGATGATTCCGACGCCGGCGATTCGCAACCTGATCCGCGAGGACAAGGTCCACCAGATCTACAGTTCCATGCAGGTCGGCCAGTCGCGAAGCGCGATGCAGACGATGAACCAGTCGCTCTACAAGTTGCTTCGCGGCAACGAGATCACCATGCAGGACGCGCTGAGCCGCAGCACCGACCCCGACGAACTTCGCACGATGATCGACGAGGGGGGCGGCGCACCGAGCCGAGGCAAGAAGAAGAGCTCGCGCGGCGGCCGCAACTCCAAGATTCGTTACACCTGAGAAAGCCCTCGCTCAGAAAAAGCACGCTTTTTTTGACAGGTTGGCCGCCGCATGGTCAACTAGATCTGAATTGTACGCGAGATTGTCACTAGGATTGAGACATGCCCGTTTTCGTCTGGAAAGGAACCACTCCCTCGGGAGAACAGAAGTCCGGTGAGATGAAAGCCACCGACGCCGCAGAGGTCCAGGACCGTCTGCGCCGCCAGGACATCAATCCTTCCAAGGTCAAAAAGAAATCCACCTCCAAAGGCATCAGCCTGGGAGGAGGTCGCGTCCCGCTCAAGAGCTTGGTCGTCTTTACGCGCCAGTTCGCCACCATGATCGACGCGGGCCTGCCCTTGGTGCAGTGTCTCGAGTTGTTGGGCAACGCCGAACCCCACAAGGGCTTCAAGAAGATCATTGGGGACATCAAAGCCGATATCGAGTCAGGCTCGACGCTGGCCGACGCCATGCGCAAGCACCCCGGCGCCTTCGACAACCTGTATACCAGCCTCATCGAGGCCGGCGAGGTCGCCGGTATTCTCGATACGATCATGAACCGGCTGGCCAACCAGATGGAAAAGGCCGCCAAGCTTCGACGAAAGATCAAGTCGGCGTTCACCTACCCGATCGCTGTTTCCGGTATCGCCGTCATCGTCGTCTTGGTCATGCTCTACAAGGTCATCCCGACCTTCCAAGCAATGTTCGCCGACATGGGCGGCGGTGAGCTTCCGGCGCCGACGCAAATCGTCATCAACCTGTCGGAGTTCGTGCAGTCGAACTTCCTCATCATCATCGGCGTCATCTTTGGCGCCATCGCGCTCATCAGCTTTATTCTGAAGTACGAGCCCACGCGGGCCGTCTTTGATCGGCTGATACTCAAGGCACCGCTGTTCGGCCCCCTCGTGCGCAAGACCGCGGTTGCGCGTTTCACGCGTACCTTGGGCACGATGGTCTCCTCGGGTGTCCCCATCGTCGACAGCCTCGAGATCGTCGCCAACACCTCCGGCAACATGACCGTTCAAAAGGCCATCTTGTATGTGCGAGAGCGCATCAGTGAAGGTCAGAACATGGTCGATCCCTTGATGGAGACAGGCATCTTTCCGTCGATGGTCGTCCAGATGATCGGTGTCGGTGAGTCAACGGGTGCGCTCGACACCATGCTCACCAAGATCGCGGACTTCTACGAAGAAGAAGTCGACGTCGCCGTCGAAAACCTCACCTCGCTGATGGAGCCGTTGATGATGGTCTTCCTCGGCGGCATCGTCGGTGGCTTGCTGATCGCGATGTACCTGCCCATCTTCACGATGGCCGGCAATATCAAAGGATAGAGGCCGCAGTGCCGTCAGGGCCTGTCTCCTCTGTCGCGGCCGCATTTGAATGAACGCGAACCCGCGAAACCACACCGAAATCAGCTTGCGCGAGCGGCTCGAAGGGCTTTTGGCCTTTCGAGCCGTTATCGTGACGGTATTGCTGGGCAGCTCGCTGGCGGTTGACGTCACCGCCCTCTCGAGCCTGTCCAACCCCAAAAATCTCACGCTCCTATCGCTGATCGTCGGCACCTACCTGCTGACGATCCTTTACGCCGTGGGGCTCCGGTACGTGTCGAACCTGCGCCTGCTGGCGTACCTGCAGATCGCGGGCGACACCCTGATCACGGCGATCTTGGTCACCGCCACCGGCGGCCTCGATAGCCTGTTCGTCTTTCTATTCTACCTCAACATCATCAACGCCGCGGTGGTCACCGGGCGCAAGGCCGCCGCAGCCACGGCCACAGCGACCGCAGGCGCGTTTATTTTTCTGGCGCTCGCCGCCTGGGAAGTCATCGAACTCCCCGGCATGGAAGCGATGCGCACGGCCCGCTCGCTGGGCGATCTGATCTACGAGGTAGGCATTAACTCGGTCGCCGCCTACCTGGTCGCTGTTCTGGCGGGCTACCTCGCTCAACGCCTCGGCGAGGTGACCGGCGAACTCGAGCGCCAGCAGTCGAACGTTCAAGAGCTTCGAGCGCTCAACGCCAATATTCTGGCGAGCCTGAACAGCGGGCTGTTGACCGTCGACTCTGGCGGCGCGGTGATCTTCTTCAACCGCGCCGCCGAGACGATCACGGGCCGAAGCGCTGCTGAGGTTTATGGCAAGCGCCTCGACGATGTGTTCCCATCGCTCGCCGGCCGTCTGGCGCAAGCTGGAGGGGCACTCGAAAGCGATGCTCAGACATTCGCCTCGGAGTCGAAGATTGGGCACGAATCCCGCCTCGAAAGCATCTATGTGCGCCCCAACGGCGAACAGGTGTATCTGGGCTTTTCGGTATCGTTGTTGCGTGACTCTCAGGATCAGGTCGCTGGACGCATCGTTATTTTCCAAGACCTGAGTGAAGTCAAAAAGCTCGAGCGCGAGAAGAAGCGCTCCGAGCGCCTCGCCGCAGTCGGACAACTCGCCGCGGCCATTGCACACGAAATCCGCAACCCGCTCGCCTCCATCAGCGGTTCGGTCGAAATGCTCGAGTCGATCAGCGATCTCGACGAAGACGATGCCATGCTCATGCGTATCATCGTCCGTGAAGTCGATCGCCTCGACAAGCTCATCACCAGTTTTCTCGACTACAGTCGACCGCGCACCCTAGAGCGCACGCGGACTGATCTGATCGAGTTGATCCGTGACGTTCTCGGGCTTTTTCGAAATCGACCGGCATCCCAGATGGTGCCCGCCCACCTCGCTGCCGATGACGATCTGGAAGAAGCGCCCGCCCAAGTCGATCGTGAAGCCCTCCGCCAAGTGATGTGGAACCTGCTGAACAACGCACGCGAGGCCATGGAGGAAAACCAGGCAGGCGGACAGATTCGGGTCTCGGTCAGCCGACACGGTAACCGCTGGGTTGTGGTCGTCGAAGACGACGGCCCCGGGATCTCGGCAGAGCTGTCCGAACGGATTTTCGAGCCATTCTTTACCACCAAAGAGACCGGCACCGGACTAGGGCTGGCCACGATTCACCGGCTTATCGAACAACACGATGGCAAGATCCACGTCGGCCGCGCCCAACACCTGAGCGGTGCCCGGTTCGAAGTCGAGTTACCGGCCGACTTTGATGCCCCACCGCCAAATCAAGACTCGCTCAATCATCCAACTCCTACTATGATCGAGCCATGAGTGACGAGCTCTCCGATCCACAAGTAGTCCGTCCTATTCTCGTCGTCGACGACGAGCAGAGCATGCGTGAATTTCTCACGATCATGCTCAAGAAGAAGGGACACGACGTCACCGTCGCCAAACGCGGCGAAGAAGCCTTGAACCTGCTCGACGAGGGGCAGCGATTCAGCCTTGTGATCACGGATCTGAAGATGCCCGGTATTGGAGGCCTCGAGGTGCTCCGAGGTGTCAAAAAGATCGACCCGGCATGTCAGGTCGTGGTCATGACCGCGTATGCCACGCCCGAGACGGCGATTTCTGCGATCAAAGATGGCGCCTACGACTACATCACCAAGCCCTTCAAAGTCGACGAAGCCCGGGTGGTCGTCGATCGCGCTCTCGAGAAATTCGACCTGCTGAGCGAAAACCTCTACCTCAAAAAGACGATTGAGGAACGAGAGAGTTTTGGCGACATGATCGGCCACTCCAAGCCGATGCAGCAGGTCTTCGAGATGATTTCGCGGGTGGCCAATAGTCAGACGACCATCCTTATTGGTGGAGAGTCCGGCACAGGAAAGGAGTTGGTGGCGCGGGCCATCCATCAGCATAGCCAGCGCGCCGACAAACCCTTTTTGCCGATCAACTGCGGTGCCATCCCCGAGAATCTCATCGAGAGCGAACTCTTCGGCCACAAAAAGGGAGCCTTTACGGGAGCGACCACCGACAAAAAGGGACTATTCGAGGCGGCCGACGGCGGCACTGTGTTTCTCGACGAAATCGGGGAGCTTCCCCAAAACACCCAGGTCAAGCTTTTGCGTGTGCTCCAAGAGCGCACCATCAAGCCTGTGGGCGGCAACGCCGAGATCTCGGTCGACTGCCGTGTGGTCGCGGCCACGAACCGCGATTTGCGCGAGGAAATCGCCGAAGGTCGCTTTCGTGAAGACCTGTACTACCGCCTCAATGTCATCCCCATCGATCTCCCTCCGCTTCGCGCCCGCGGCTCGGACGTCAAGCTGCTCATCGAACATTTCGTCGACGTGTACGCCTCGCGCATGGGAGTGGAGATCGACGGGATCGACTCCGAGGCGATGCGTATCCTGTTGAATTACAACTATCCAGGCAACGTGCGCGAGCTCCAGAATATTGTCGAGCGCGCTGTCACGCTGACCCGAGGGTCGATGATTGGGGTGGATGTGCTCCCCCCACACCTTCAGGAGGACTCCTTCTCGCGTGTCGCCCGTGACCTGGAGGTGCCTGCCGAAGGTCTCGATCTCGAAGGCATGGTCGAAGAACTCGAGCGCTCGCTCATCTCCAAGGCCCTCGAGCGCACCTCGGGGGTCAAGAAGGACGCCGCCGAACTTCTCGGCATCTCCTTTCGCAGCCTGCGCTATCGTCTCAAGAAGTACGAGATGAGCGACGAATCCTAACTAATCGAGAAAACTGGCGTAGTTATTGCTCGCAAGATAGTATGCTCCTCGTGATCTATTCACTGAAACCACTGGTTTACTGACTGACTTTTCAAGGAGAAACCCATGCGTTTGATCCATCCAGCACTCAAGAACCGCCGAGGCTTGACCTTGGTCGAGCTGATGATCGTGGTCGCCGTCATCGGAATTCTGGCGAGCATCGCCGGGGTCTCCTACATCAAGTACGTCAAGAGCGCCAAGATCGGAAAGCTCAAGCAGTACGCCATGGAGGTGGCCAACGCCCAAGAGCAGTACAAGTCACAGAATAGCAGCTATATGGGTAACGGTGACGGTACAGCGATCACCTACGATGAAACGGCCTCGAGCCCCGATAAGTGGAAAGACCTGCTCGGATTCACCAAAGAAGGCCTCGCCGCACAGAACATCACCGTGCAGACCGCCAACGGCGGCAGCACCGATGGATGTGCTGCCATTTGTGAGGAAGCGAACCGCAGCTTTGGCGGAATGTGGTATGCGGTGCGCGTAACGCAGGACCTCGATCCCGACGATAGCGCCAATACCACCGTCGTGCTGCACTCCGAACTCGAACAACCGATCATCTTGAACGAAGGAAAGTGACAATTTTTGTCACCGCTGACATTGAGCGGCACTCAACTCGAGTACCGCGACGTCTGCGCCAAGTACCTATGACCGCCCCAAACTAGCTTCAGACGTAACGAAAGGCGGATTGAAAGAAAAAATTTGTTTTTTTGTAAGCTTGGCAACAGACTTGCAGAACTTGGAGACCGACAACGGTTTTCCGTGGTAGAGACAAACTGTCCCAGCAACGCTCAAAAGGAGCCATTCCAATGTTGAAGCATTTCCGTAAGAAAGAAGCAGGTTTCACCCTCGTCGAGCTGATGATTGTTGTCGCGATCATCGGTATCCTGGCCGCCATCGCCATCCCGGCGTTCATCAAGTACATCAAGCGCTCGAAGGCTTCGGAGGCCAACGGCATCGTCAAGAAGATGCAGGACGGCGCCAAGTCGTACTTCGAGAGCGACCAGGCGGGTTCGGCGGGAATCACCGGTGGTGACGCTGCCGAGCCATGGCACGACGGTTCTGAGGCCGGCCTGCCGATCCAGTTCGTCAACAAGGTATTCCCGGGCGGCGCTTCCGTGGCCGAACTCGAAACGCACGACGTAACCCCGGTCCAAGGCGCCAAAGCACGCCCCGGTCAGGTCGCCAACTGGACTGGAAACACCCTCGCAGCCGCCAACAAGCTCAACCTCGAGATGGTCGAGCCGACCTACTTCGGCTACGGTTATCGCCACTCCGGTCAGGGTGGCACGGCTGTCATGACCGCTTGGGGTTGCCACGACTTCACCGGCACCACCGGTGTCGACGTTCTGGGTGGTTGCCTGAGCGCCACCGACGCGCACACCTACCGCGCCGTCTGCAGCGTCGACAACGCTCAACAGGGCCCCGAGTGCCTCCCGGGCGTCGTGCTCAACGAATTCGAGTAAAGTTCAACTCGGATGACCACGTGGCATAATGCCGCGTGACCAGATTGCCGCCGTGGTGATCCCGCGGCGGCAGTCGTTTCTTGGCAGATCTACCACCCCGTCCCCACCTTGCTCGCACGCGGCTCGAACATATCCCACACTGGCCATCTGGTGATTGTCACCGGACTCATGGCGCTGACGATCCTTGTCATGTCTCCGGCGCTGGGAGGTGAGTGGCTCGGCGACGACCCGTTTCTGATCACCGAAACCGCGTGTAACCGGGGGCTGGAAGCAATTCCGTCTATCGTGAAGCAGCAAGCCCAACGCTGCAATTATCGACCGCTACGACACATTTCCTACGCGATTGACTACGCGGTGTGGGGCCTGCGGCCTTTCGGCTATCACCTGAGCAATTTGTTGTTACACTTGGGCGCGGTCGCCGCGACTTATCTCATCTATTTGCGCCTGGGACTCGTCCCTCTATTCGCCGCGATTGGGGCCGCAGTCGTCGCGATTCATCCGGTCCAAGTCGACGCCGTTGGCTACATCTCGGGACGCCGAGACGTGCTCATGGGGTTCTGTTACTTAATCGCGGTCATCGGCACCATTGAGGCGAGCCGCAGACGCCATGATAGCGGCGCCCAAGCAACCCCCGGAGGCTGGGCAGCATTGGCTGCTGTCGGTGCCATCGGCTCGGTGACAAGCAAAGAGATGGGGGTAACAATCGTCGCGATCATGGCCCTGTTTCTTGCCTTCGGAGGCCATGCGGCCTTTCGGCGCGACGCTAAGCTCGCTGAACCAATCTGGCAGCGGATACGACAGTTCCGCTGGCTCTTGGCACTGCTGGCGATCCCGGCGGGAGCCATGATTGTGTGGCGAGGTCTACTCCGGCCGGTGAGCACCGTCGCCGACTCGTGGTTTGGCGGGAGCCTGGTCAGCCACGCGGCTACCGTTCTGGCGGTGCATGCGCGCTATCTGGAGCTCGTTGTCTTTCCCTGGCGCCTCGCCGGGGACTATGCGCCGCCCGTGATCGAGGTCGCCGAGAGTTTGCTCGATCCGGCCGCCCTTATGGGAGCACTTTGGATCAGCGCGCTTATCACAGCCATGGTCTTCGCTTACCGGAAGGATTGGCTGAAGATGTCGTACGGATTGGCCTGGTATTTGGTGACCATGCTACCGGTCAGCCACATCATCCCGCATCACGAGCTTGCCGCCGAACACTACCTGTACATTCCCCTCGTCGGTCTGGCGTTGAGCGTAGCCGCGCTTGGACAACGAGCGTGGAACGCACGGGATGTTGAACACCCCCGATTGCTCCGCCGCACCGTGGTTCTTGTGGTCCTCGTCGGCTTGAGCCTTCTCGGCACGCGCACTTTTCTGCGCGCCTTCGACTATCGCAGCGAAATCGCCCACGCGACTCAGACGGTACGACACTTCCCGACCAGTGTTCGCGGGCGAGCGCGCCTTGGAATTGCCTTGCTCAATGATGATCAGTTCGACGCAGCCCGCCCCCACCTCGAGTACGTGTTAGGCACTTCGTTTCAGGGAAGCGCTCGGCTCGACGTGTTGAGAGAGTTGGGTCGGGCGTTCGTGATGCGCGGCGAACACGCCAAAGCGCAACGCCTGCTCAACGAATACCTGACGGTTCGCCCCGATGATCTCGAGGCACTGGCAAACCTTTCGAAGGTCTATTTCGAGACAGGTGAACTCGCTCAGGCCCATCGACTCAACCAGCGACTCGTCGAGGTGGCACCGACATCGGCCGAACATCGCTACAAACTAGCCCTCACATCGTGGATGCTCGGCGACAAACTCACCGCGCGAGCACATGCGAGCCGAGCGCTCCAGGTCGAGCCCGACCACATCGATGCACTGCTCTTGGCGGCCAACCTGTGGGTGACAGAAGACCCTCGTAAGGCCGGTCAACTGCTGCGGCGAGCGCAGGATGCTCTCCGGCAGTCGCCCGAGCCCAATCATGTCCAACGCAATCAACTCTTGCGCAAGTTGAGAGAAAGACTAGATTATGCTCAACATGAGCGCAGTGATTGACAAATCTCGTCGGTCCAAGATTGTCCGGAAAACGGCGTCATTCGCGATGCTGGTGCTCCTAGTCATTGGACTACTCCATCTCAAAGTCTCGCTCGAAGTCGAGCGCAACTACCGCCCCTACATCTTCGATGCACGATATGATCTTCCCGGGCCGAAGATCCTGCGCGCAGCATCTCTCAATTACCGCACGGCTGCAGCAAGTCTGGTCTGGGTGCGCGGGGTTCAGCACTTCGCGCAGACCTTCGTTGCGCGTCGAGCGAGTGACGACGTCACGCAATATGCCCAAACCCTGGTCGAGCTGGACCCATATTTCTATAAGGTCTACTCCTGGCACAGCGCCGCTCGGATGCTCGCCGCCGGTTACCCGACACCGGCGGATACCGAAGCGGCCAACGACCTATTGGAAGTCGGCATGGGCTACTTTCCTCGTGATTGGAGACTGCCGCACGAAGCCGCTGCCAACTATATCGGCTTTACTCGGGGAGTGGACCGCCCCACACGTCTTCGCCAACTGGAGCGCGGCATTGGGTTTGCGGAGGCCGCCGCAGCTCGCCCCCAGAGTCCCGATTCCATGATTTTTCTGGCGATTCGCTTTCGCGAAAAGCTCGCGCGTTTGCGCAATGAGTCCAACAGCGCCGCGTCCGCCGCGGTCGATCGCATCGATCCGGAGATGCTGGTGCGCCTCTACTTTCTCGCCCAGTCCCAGATGGCACGAGAATCGCTCTTCAATCGACTGCGCCGAGCCAATGCCACCGACCAGTTGACGAGCAGTCTCAGAGCCTACGCACTGCAGCAGTCGAAATGGTACGATACTTCCAGCAAGGCGTACCTGCCGTTTGCCACATTTACCACCCTGACCCCCGGACCCAGCCCTCGATTGGCCGAGGACGTTGCGACCTCCGCCAAGGAACAGCCATGAACAGCCCCGAAGTTTTGCGAGTTGATGACGTGGCAAAGACCTTTCGCACTGGCTTCTTTCGCAAGCGAGTTCGGGCGGTCAAATCCGTGAGCTTTACGATTCATCACGGTGAAATCTTCGGGTTAATCGGCCCCAACGGTGCAGGCAAGTCGACGACCATCAAAATGCTGCTCGGCTTGGTGCGCCCCGACCGCGGCTCCATCAGCATGTTTGGCCAGACGGCCGATGACGTCTCCTTGCGAGACCGCATCGGATACCTGCCAGAAAACCCGATGCTCTACGAGCACCTCACGGCCGTCGAATTACTCGACTTTTACGGCGGGTTGTTCGGCATGCCCAAACGCAAGCGGCGCGAACGCAGCGCCGAATTGCTGGAGCTGGTAGGGCTGTCTCACGCGCTCGACCGCCCTGTCGCCAAGTTTTCGAAGGGCATGAAGCAGCGTGCTGGCATCGCCCAGGCGCTCATCAACGACCCCGACCTGGTCATCCTCGACGAACCTCAGTCGGGGCTCGATCCGGTGGGACGGCACGAGATTCGCGATCTCGTCTTGCAGCTTCGCCGCTCGGGCAAGACAATTCTCTTTTGCAGCCATATCCTTCCCGATGTTCAAGACATCTGCGACCGAGTCGCTGTTATGCACCGCGGTGAACTCAAAGACGTCGGATTCCTCCACGAGCTCATCGGCACCGAAACCCTTTACTACGAGGTCTATGTGGGCGGGTGGCGCAATGCGCATCGTGAACTCCTCGAGGATGCGCTCATGGAGGTGGTGCCGGTCGGCGATCTGACGCGGCTCCAGCTGTCCGGAGACACGGAGCCCGAGCAAATTCTGCGCACATTCGCCGAGGTGGGCGTGCGTGTGGAGAGCTTACAGCCGCACAAAGAATCGCTCGAAGACGTATTCATGCGCGACACCGCGGATCCACCGAATTCCGACGTCGCCGTCTAAGTCTCCCAAATCCTTTTTGCAGTAAACCACCATGAGCCTGCCGAGTCTTGTCCGACAGTTTGGCGTCCTCACCAAGAACACGCTGCTCGAGTCGTTTCGCAACAAGCTTTTCTACGGCGTCCTTCTCTTTGCGCTGCTCGCCCTCGCTTCAACGGGGGTGTTCGGCGCGCTCAGTCTGCACCAGGAAGAGCGGGTCTTCAACGATTTGGTCTTGTTTAGCAGCGTGCTTTTTCTGGCGGGGATCACCATCTACCAAGGTGTGCGTACCATCCACCGCGAGATCGAAACTCACACCATCTTTACGGTGCTCGCAAAGCCGGTTTCGAGAGCCCAATTCGTAGTCGGCAAGTACCTTGGATCCCTGGTGGCCGTGAGCGTTGGGCTTCTGGTCATCCTCGGCCTCAAGGTCGGAACGGCCTACGCCGTTGGCTTCGAACTCACCCCCACATTGTTTGCGGCCTACTTCGGCGTGCTCCTGCAGCTTGCGCTGCTATTGGCCTTAACGATCTTCTTCAGCACGTTCTCCAGTCCGATTTTAAGTGCGCTGTTCACCGGAGGCGTGTTCATCGCCGGAAGTCTGACGCCCCAATTGCGTGAGGCCATCACTTACTTCGCCAAACAAGGCAATCCTGCGCGCTACGTGGCTGAGGCGGCCGTTTTCGTGCTTCCAGACTTCGAGAAGCTCAACCTATCGTACGAGTTGACCCACCAGATCGCGATTCCAGCCGCATATATGGTGCAGGCAAGCTTGTACGCGTTCACCTATGTCGCGCTGCTGCTGCTGTGCGCATGCATCGTCTTCGAGCGCAGGGACTTCTCCTGACCTCCCAACCGTCGGATCCGTGGTGTCAACGACAGCAAGCTCTTCCGCACATAGTGACTTCCTACGTACTGCTGCCTCCCACGGTAGCCTCCTGCTCTTAGCCTGGGGGATCTTTGGACAAGTCGTAGGCTTCGGGCTTATCGACACGTGGGACGACTACCACTTCTTCCTTAGCCGCCATGAGGTCCAAGCCTGGTTCGACGCCACTTGGACCCAGCGTCTGCTGACCCCGTCGGTCGGCTACCCTCTCCCCATTCCGACCTTTCTGTATTTTCTGGTCGGACAAGCTCCGACCGATTGGGTGCTCCCACTCGCCCACGGGCTCAATCTTGCGTTTCATTCGCTCAACATCTTGTTGATCTACGCGCTGGCCAAGCGCTGGCTCGCTCATCAGGGCGCCGCCTGGTGCGTGGCCGCGCTCTGGACGGCGCACCCGGTAATGGCGGAGGCTGTCGCGTGGGTCACCGATCTCAAGATTGTGCTCATGGGAACCTTTGCGCTGAGCGCTTTGTATGCGTGGGACCGCTATCTTGAAGGAGCTAGCCGGTGTTGGGGGTGGGTGACGGCGATCGCCGTCTTGGGCGCACTCGGAAACCATCCCCAAGCGCTGGCCCTCGCCCCGGTGCTCATCGTCCAAGCGCTGTCGAAACAAGACGTCAACTGGAGGAGTTTGCGCATCTGGGCTCCGCTTGGAGCCGCGCTTCTCTTCACGGCCGTGTACTATCCGGTGGCCAGCCTGGGGCACTACGAGTTGGTCCGCGACCAGACCGCACAGACGACGCTCGATCTCTCCTACGCGGAGCACATCCGTCGCATCGGTGCGGCATTTGCTATTCAACTGCGCAACATAGCCAACCCCACAGACCTACACCCGGTCTACGTGCCAAACAAGCCCGCGTTCGACACATTAAGTACTGCCGGATTTGTCGCCTTGGCCGTCGTCTTGGTGCTCACGCTGGTCCTGTGGCAACGGGACCGAAAGACCGGATGGGGCTTGATGTTGGCCGGAGGGTTTTACGTGCCGGTGTCGGGGTTGTCCTTGCTGCCGCGGCTGACCGCGGATACCTACACCTATATGCCCCTCTTTGGGCTCTTACTGGCGTTCGCCGCGCTCCTCGAACATCGAGTCGCACAGACCCCCAAACACGTACGCTTGACTCAGCTTTGCGTTGGCTTGGCAATTGTGACACTGGCGCCCATGACCTTTTTGCAAACGCGACGGTGGAGGGCAGCCGCCCCGCTGTTCGAACCTGCTCTCGAGGCCTATCCCGCGAGCACGGGCGCGATGCGGGTGCTGAGCTACGCCTACTACAAAGTCGACGAGAACGAGCGCGCACTTGAGATCTTAGAGGATGGATATGAGGCGCTGCGCAACAGACGTGCCATCCCTGTGACGATGATTGATCTCTACGAACGAGTGGGTAAACCCGCAAAGGCAGCCAAGACGGCCACCGCGATGATTCTCCATCAACAGCCTGCACATGATTACCCCTACCGCCGATTGCTTCATTTGGTGGTGAAGAATAACTTGCCGCTCGTCGCAGACGCGTCCGAGGAGGCTCGCACCGACGACGCGGTAGCGCTCGCGCTCGCGCGATTGGGCAGCCAACTCGACGCATCCTTCCTGCTAAGATTGACCGAGTATCTCGCCATCCAAGGCGCGCCCGAACTCGCAGGGCAATCCTTCGGAATGGCAACGTCGCGCTCTGGGCTCGACTGTCAGTGGTGGGAGCACGCTCTTAAACTGGGCAAACGCTATCAACTCCAGACGTCTCAAGCTCCTCCCGAGACATGCCGAAGTGATCGCGCTGGCGTCGAGTAATCCAGCTCATCATCTTTGCTGCGATTCTGAACGGGCGCTTGCACACGTGACTCGACCACGTACTGTTTCCTCCTATCCAAATCCCCCAACAGGTTGAGACTAAAAAGAAATGGCCGCCTTGCGGCGGCCTAAGTTCAACGGCACCAAGTCCTACGACATCACGGCGACTGGAAGTGGTCCGCTCGCACATCATCCAGATGCTGAATGATTTCCTGCACGCGCGCCGCGTCCGCCGCCGTCGAGTCTGCGTCGACGCAGCCGGAGATGTCGGTGGTCTTTTCGACGTGGGTTTCGCCGGCGTCGTCGAGCACGCGGGCTTCGAAGATCCAGCTGTCGCCGTCGGCGTCGGTGGTGGCGTCGCCGCAGTCCCAGCCGTCGAACATCTTGTTGCGGGTTTCCTCGGTGAGGATCTGCGCCTCGAGGTCGGCGATTTCTTGGTCGGTCATGTCCTCGGTGCGCGACATGCTGTTTTCGATCTTGCCGACGCGGCCGCTGATGATGTTGACCGACACGCCCGTGCCCTGGCTGGTGTTCAGGTAGGTGAAGTCGGGAACCCACAGCGGCTCGGTGTTGCCGCCGGTGTCCTCTTCTGTGGTGTCCTCGGCCACATCGGCGCCGGTGTCCTCGTCGGCGGCGTCCGCGCCGGTATCGGCTTCGGTCTGGGTGTCTTCGATGACGTCTTGGTCGACGTTGTTTGTGTTGAGGTTATTCGAGCCGTCGTCATCGGAGCAAGCGGCCATCGACAGGCCGAGGGCCAGCAGGAGAACGGAGAGCTTCTTCGTGTAATTCGACATACCTACACCATTGCACTGAGAGAATGCGAAACGATTGAGTTGTTTGTAATCCAAGGCGTTTTTCAAGTCAAAAGGCCGCGCCCGGTTGTCCGGGGGCGGCCTTTTGTCGGTGTCCGTTGCGCCCACCGAGGTGGGCGCGAGCGGTCTTAGCGCTGGATGCGACCCGCGTCGAAGACGTAGCGGATCATGTCGAGCTTGGCCACGATTTCCTCGAAGGCCTGCTCATAGCCGCGCTCTTCCTTCCACGCGTCCTCGTAAGCGTCGGTGCCCGGGGTCTCGTTCTCCAAGACCATCTGAGCGTCCATCCACTTGGTCTTGAGCTCGTTGCCACGCTCGATCAGGTCGTAGGCGATCGACTGGTTGTCGTTCGTCTGCGGGGCCCGATACATCTGGCCGGTGATCGGGTGGACCAACTCGGCGACGTCGACGCCGTTGGGGAACGGCTGGTCTTCGTCGTTGGTCACGATGACCTTCAGATAGTTGCTGAAGTTGACCGCGCGGTCTTCCCAGCTGCTGTTGAGGAGCATACCGAACGCCACCGTGTTGAACTCCTGGTTGAAGGAGACCGGCGTGTAGATGGTGTCCGAGCTCGACTGGGTGGGCGCCAGTCCGGTGCCGAAGGTGTTGATGTCGACGACGACCGGCGGCTCGTAGCGCGACTTCTGGCTGTCCCAGCGGCCGGCAAAGCCGGTGTAGTCGCCAAGGATGACGCCGCGCATGAAGCCGAGGAGCTCTTCTTCGAACAGCGTCCAGTACGAGATGTTGGTCGCACGGGCGTCGGTGAAGAAGCTGCTGTAGGCGTAGTTCGCGCTAATGTTGAACAGCGCCTGCGTGGCCAGCGACTTGTCGATGTAGGTACCCACGCGACGGATGCGGTACTCGTATTCGTCGGTGAAGTCGAACCCGTAGAACTGGCCCGGGCCGCGCGGGATATCGACGTACTCGGGGCAGTTGGTCTCGTCGGTGTGCCAGCTGTTGGGCACGAACTGACCGTCGAGGTCGTAGTACCAGTTCTGCAGCGGAATCTCGTTGGAGACCCGGCGCGAGTCGCCGTCCCACTTGCAGTAGCGGTTGGGCTGCGGGGTGGCCAGCACTTCCGCATAGAAGTTGAGGGCGTCGATCGAAGCCTTCTGCAGGTCATCGGTGTACGAGCCCAGGTCCCACCACTGGTAGATCGAGTAGTAGCGGAACGGACGCTCGGCCATCTGGAAGGTGCTCATCACCCGACGGATGTAGTTGTTGTAGAGGTTGAACAACCGGTCGTTCTTGTGGCCCTTGTAGCGCCAGAACGGCTGGAAGAACCGGTAGGTGTTGAACGCGTGGTTGACCACCTCGGTCTGGTTGGCACCCCAGTCGAACACGTCACAGCCAAGCTGCGAGTCGCGGAAATCGTCCGAGCAGAAGTTGAAGGGGACCGTCCGGTCGATGTACGGCTTGTTGTTGCGCGACAGTTCGCCGGCAGCCCAGTTCTGGCTGTTGGTCTTGATGCCTTCGCGCTGCTCGGCGATGGCGGCCTTGATGGGTACCCATTCGCGGCCTTCGAGCATCACGTCGATGCCCTGCGACTGCACGGCCGGGTCGGTGCTGCTGGGACGGTTGGCGTAGATGGAGGGAAGCTGAGTGTAATCGCGCGTCCACTCTTCATACCACAGCAGGTTGGGAAGCTCGATGTCGTCCTTCCAACGCTGCACGTGCTCGCCGTAGGTGAACACGATGGCGGCCTCGTCGTACTTGCCCAGGCCGGCAAAACGGCCGGTCAGGTCGCCGGTGTAGTCCATGATGCTGCCCAAGCGAAGCTCGGGGGTGCTCACGTACTTGGCGTCCGGGTCGCCGGTGAAGCGCTCGACCAACTCGGGGTTGGTGATGTGGACCGCGCCGTTGGCGCCGAGAGTCACACCCTCGGTGTTGCCGTCGAATTCGCCGTCGAGCAGCGCCTTCTTAATCTCCCAGTAGGCGTCGTGGTAGTTGAGCGCGTCCATGCTGGCGCTGAAGTTGTGGCGCAGACCCACGGTGTGTCCGACCTCGTGGAGCTGGGTGCCGATGAAGGCGTTCTCCATCAGGTAGCGGCGAATGTCTTCGCGGTCTTCACCTTTGAAGCCTTCAGCCACGCCCGAGTAAGTGACCAAGCTGCTCAGCGCACGCCCCATGTTCTCGGCGGCGAAGATGTTCTGCTCGGCCAGCATCTGGCTGAAGCGGTTCGAACGGCGCAGGATATCCTGCGGCACGCTCAGCTCCAGGTACGCCTGGTGCATCTCTTGCTCGTCGGGCTCGGGACCGAAGTAGTCGCGAGCCAGGGCTTTGACGGCCATCTGGAAGTCAGCGTCCTGCATCATCAGGTTCTTGACTTCCGGCAGGTCGTAAAACTCGATGAGGCGAGTGTCGGCCTTTTTGGCTTCGACGGCGGCCTCCGACAGGCGGTTGGCCTCCTTCATGATGCGGTCTTTGCCCCACTTCTTGATGAAGTCGTCCTGCTCGGCGAGCGTCGGCGGCTCATCGAAGTTGGTCGGGCTGACCTCGCTGGGGAGCTGGCCGGTGCGGCGAGCGAGCTCGCGCTGGGCCTCGGCGGGCAGATTCGGCTCGAGCGACTGCTCGCGCTGCTGGTTGCGCAGACGCTGCAGGTACTGGCGCACGTGCTCGCCGTAGCGCACATCGTTCTCCGACAGGTCGCCGTTGATGTACTGGATGATGTCGGTGTAGCTGGTGGCATAGCGACGCAGCGGGGTACCGGCGAAGTTGGCGTTACCCGAGATGATCTCACCAGTCAGCGGGTCTGCTGCCGACGGGCCATAACCACTCCAGTAGCCGTTGAATTCGTCGACCCAGTTGAAGAAGCTGTAGCGCAGGTCACCCACGCGCTCCCAGCTGAATCGGGCCTCTTCGCCACGGCGCTCGGTGGCCCACTCGAGGTGAGCGCACAGCTGGACACGGTCTTGCTTGGGAAGCGCCCACAGCTCGTCGACGAGCGCGTCGCCGTCGGTGGCGCTGACGTAGTCGCCGAAGATGGCGCTGATGCTTTTGCGGTCGGCGTCACGCGTGCCGCCGTACTCGGCGCGCCACTGAGCCAGCGGGCCGGGCATGCAGCTGTTCTCGACGATCTTGTACATGCGGTCGTCGCCGTACTCGGCGGTCAGCTCTTCTTTGACCTTGTCGACCGAGTCGTAACCCTTGGCGATACGCACCGTCTCGAGGAAGACGTTGTTCCACTGGTTCTCAACCTCTTTGGCCGCGCCAATCATGTCGCGCGGGTACTCGGCGTTGAGGTGGTAGACGATGGGCTGGGGAGTACGCTCGTTGAGCGGAATCCAGGTGCCATCGGCGTCGTAGGCCGTCTGCCAGATGTTCCAGCGGTTGGCGTAATAGAGGCGGTCGCTGTCCATGTCGGGGTACTCTTCGCTCCAGCGCAGTCGCTCGGTGCGGAAATACCCGAAGCGGCTGAACAGGTCGAAGGTCGCCGGCTGGCAGTTCTCGTCGGTCGAACCGTACTCGTTGCGCAGGAAGTCTTTGGTGTAATCGTCACACTCGACTTCCATGTAAAACTGGCTGGCCGGATCGTAGACCGTGGTGGTGTACATCGCACCTTTTTCCGGATCGCCGTCCTTCGAGATGCGGTGGTTGTCGGTCAACATGAACGGCTCATAGTCGTTCGTGTCGTCCCAGTCGGTCTTCTCGTCGTCCTTGATACGGATGAAGGAGTGACGCACGCGAACCTTGCCGGCTTCACAGTTCCAGATCGTGTCCAGCGCGCCGATATTGTACGCGCAGGCCATGATGTCAGGCTGGAAGGTGTACTGGGTGGTCACGTCGATGACGTCTTCGCTGATGCGCACGCGGTCGGGATCGACCTCGCGCGGATCTTCGGTCTCATAATGCGCCACGGGAGAGAACATCCCGAAGTTGTTCGCGAACATGCCGCGTCCGTCGACCAAGTTGGCCGACCAGTTCACGCGCATGTAGTCGCGGTCGTACCAGGCACGGTCGCTGGCGTTCTCGACGATGACGTTGGTCTGCTCACCAGTGGACGGATTGTACTGACGCTGCACGTCGAAGTGGCTGGTGACCGGGAACGCGGCGACCGCGCCCAGGCGACGATCCTCTTCGGAGGTGTAGTCGTCCTGCAGCCCCTCGGCCAGCGGCACCGTCGAGTAAGCATACAGCACGTCCTTCTCGACCTCGAACCGCACGCGCTTGAGCGGCGACTCGAGGGCCTCGAAGATCATCGAGCCCTGCATGTCCGTGTCGATGACGGTCTGGCGGTAATACCATTCGTCATCGGTCTGAAACATTTTCTTTTCGAGCTTGTCCGGCTGCGTGCGGTCAATATCGCCGACGTCTTGGGCACACCCTGCTCCCAGGGTTCCCACACACGCGGCGGCGACCAGGCTCGCAGCCATGGACCATCCACCAATTCGTCGCATCGAGTCCTCCTTCATCGGACTTTCTGAGCACTATGCTCTTCGTTGTGTGACATATCGTCGCAGCCAGAGCCGCGATCGGATTCTAACATCCGGATATAACTTCAAGATCCGTGCCACCGGCAAACAAGCCGGAGCTAATGGTTTTTTAAAGTCGCTACGTTCAACCGCATTAGGGGTTCAGTGTCAAGGGGCGTCTGCCTCTACACCCCTCCAGAGGGCGCTGAGCCGCCTCTCGCAGGGCCTGTGTGACATCTATGTGATCGTACTCCACCGCCGGCTTCTGCAGGCTGCGTTGCGAGCGCGTTAGATTTCGATCACCGCTGTACTGAGTACAACGAGATGGCCGAAAAATCGGATTTTACGTCATTGCATCGTTCTGCTATCGGGGTTGGCCCGGCAGCCTCTTGACTTAATTCAAGGGGTGTATTGGTTGAATGTATAGAAGATCGTGTGCTTTTTGCGCGCTGTTCCCGAGAAATTTCTACGGAGCGTTTGAATCCGGATAAGACTCGGGATAAATTGCCTGTGTTTGGTTTGCTTCCGAAGGTGAAGCCATGTCTGTTGTCAAATTGATGGTCTTGACTGCCATGTTCGCGCACTACCAAGCGGAAGGCAGCGTCGACATCCCGCAGGCCGAAGTCCCCCCTGTCCAGCAGGTGGGCCTGGCCTCGTGGTACGGTGCGGGCAATTGGCACGGTGAGATCACTGCCAACGGCGAAGATTTCGATCCGTCGAAGTTCACCTGTGCACATCGGTGGCTTCCCTTCAACACCGTCGTCCTCATCGAAAACCCGTCGAACGGTCGCCGCGTTTGGTGTCGCATCAACGATCGCGGCCCTTACGGCATCCGCACCCCCGAAGGGACGTGGACGTTCAAAGTGTCGAGTTCGCGCCACGAAAACTGGCGTGGGATTCTGGACATGTCCATCGCGACGGCCGAAGAGCTGGGCACCACCCAGGTCGGGCTGCAGAAGGTGCACTTGCGCTACTGGGCGCGCGAAGAGGACACCGGATTCGATCTCGCCGTACTCAATCCTTGAGCCAAGCGAAACGAATCGGCCAACCCCATGGATTCGAAACTTTTTTCTTGAGTTAATCCATCGATCCTCTATTACAGTAATGAGCCCGCGCGACATGAACGAGCGGGATGATTGCCCCACCTTTTCGATGTAAGCGACGTGATCGACGCAGTATCCGAAACGTCTCGCCTGCTCCTGGTCGTACTGCTCGCGGTCGGTTTGTCCGGCTGTCAGACTGTGCGCGGTATGCTCAAGCCCTACGTGTGCGATTGCTCCACAGGAGTGAGCAACACCACTGCACAAAATTGCCCGGCCCCCACCGACGCTGATGCCACGGGAGCAGCGAGCGCGCTGGCGATGTCGAAGGATACGGCAGCGACCGCGGTGGAGTTGGCACGAGCCGAAGCCCGTCTCGCAGCGGAGACGGAGAAGCCTTCCATTCGAACACTCGAGCGGCGAAAAAGGCAGGAACCCCAGCTCGACCCGCTCGAAACCATCAACCCCATCGTCTCCAAAGCATCGGTCGACACGACTGACGCCTCCCAAACCGATCGTCTCCAAGAGACCTTTGGGGTGGCGTTGCCGGAAGCTGATCAGGCTGTGGTCCTGACGGGAAACTTTTCGAAGCAGGAAGGCAACGAGCTGGTCGTGGTCCGTCCGGGCAAGCACTTGAGCGTCTACAGCGCCGAAGAGCGCATTGCTCGGCTCGACCTCGCCGGAGAGGCCGCCCCCAAAGAGTTCGGCGAGATGGGTATCGACACGACGTATGCCACGGCTCAGGCCGTACGCATGGTCGAGGACGGCACCCTCCAGGTGTTGATGCACTGGCGAGAGCAGAGCGAAGACGGAGAGATTTCTTATAAGGTCGGCCTCTACAAAGTAATCGGCCCGTTTGTCGGCCGCCTCTTCGAGCGCACGCTTGCCGTGGGCAAAGACGACGAGGACGAATTGGTGCGCCGAGGCGCCTACGAAGTGCTTCGAGGCGACTCACACCGTTTTCTTCGGTGGATCCCCGCCGACGACTCTGGACAACTGCTTACCGAGCAAGCGGTGGTTCTCAAGTGGAACCGCTGGGAAGGGGTCTACCGAAAACCCACCATCCCCCCGACCGCGCCCAAGCGCGACAAGTTGCAGTCGATGGCACCTGCCGGCACTGCGGCGGCGACGGTCGTTCAGCGCTGAGCTTGCCTAATCCAGGCGCTAGCCGTAGTCTTAATGCGTCAACGCGTAAGCTTGCCTGGAGGATACGTTGGTCTTCACAGTTCGTTGTTTCAAATGCGGTGAGAAGGATGTGCGATTGATCATGGGAGGCCGATCAATCATCCACGCCCGATGCCACGACTGCGGAGCGAACTTGCTCGCCGAAGTGATGGATTTTGAAGAAGAAGTCACCGGCGTGAACGCCAACCAACCGCCTCCTGACGATCCCCCTACCGCGCCGTCGCCCACGACCGCCGACCTCGAAGAGGCGTCTTCGACACTCGAAGAAGACACTCAAGCCGTCTCGCAGTCGTAAGTCGAGCTCCCCTGCCTGTCTGACTCTCAAAATAACTTATGCTTGGGGAGCTTCGTCGCGGCTGACGATCTCGACGGTATTGTGCTCGGCGTTCCAGCGCAGCCGCGGACAACTGCCGCCCTTCCCTTTGAGCAACGCCTCGGTGACCGGCGAGTAGAGGAAATCTGAGACGAGCTGCTCGATGCTGCGCGCGTCGGACATCTCCGCGGCACGTTCGATAAGCCGGTCGCGAAGAGAGGCGTCGAGCGCGATATCGAGCCGATATTCGCTGCGCATGGCATCCATGAACGAGTCGATGCGACGCTCGAGCAGCTCGATAGCCGGAGACTCACCGGCACCGCCCAATTCTCGGAAGGTCACTGCAGCGTCGATATAATCGCGCAGACGGCCCGCCAGCGCCTTGTCTAGCGCGTCGAAGGCCTTTTCGTTGTCGAGTGTCTTTGTACCGGCGTCGTTGTCGGCAAAACCAATCTTCTTGCCACCTCGGCCAGTCTCCGCGTTTACCGTCAGGATGAAGAGAGCGTTACGCACATCGGCGCGATGGCCTCGTGTGTCGACGATGTCGCCCTCTTCAACAAGCCGCAACATCCGTTCTTGGATACGCTCGTGGGCGCAGTCGAAGTCCTCGAGCAGAACCACGCTGCTCGGTCGACGGCGAAGCGGCGTCACGAAGAGATCTTCATCATCGTAGCCTACGTAGCCAGGCGGCGAGCCGATGAGCCGGCTCATGCTATGCGGCTCCTGGAAATCGGTCATGTCGAGACGCAACACGGCGGCCGAGTCGTTGAAAATCTCCTCGGCGAGCGCGCGCGCCAGGGTCGACTTGCCGACCCCGGGAGGTCCCACGAAGAGCAAAACAGCCATCGGGCGGTTGCGGTTGGCGTTGCGAAGCCGACTGCTGACGAGAGCGTGGGCGACCTGGGTGATCGCGAGATCTTGGCCTACGACCGACTCCCCCAGCCTCTCCTCGATGCCTACCCACCAGTTGATTTCGCCCCGTAGCAAGCGGTCCAGCGGAATCCCCGTCTTCAGGAAGACTTGGCGAGCGACGTCATCACGCGTGACCAGCTGAGAGGACTCGGCATCCTCTTCACCGTCTTCGGCACCGACCAAATCGTTGGCGCGAGCGATACACGCGTCCATCAGCAGCTTCTTCGATTTATCGGGCAGTCGCTGCTCGGGCAGGTATCGCACCGACAACTCGATGGCTGACTCGATAGCCGTTTCGTCGACGTCGACATCGTAATCGGCTTCCAAATCGGGGATGAGCGCCTCGAGGATCTTGGCGACGACCTCATGGGCCGGCTCCTTGATCTCGATACGCTCGAAGCGACGCTTGAGTGCCGGATCTTGCTCGATCCATCGGTGGTATTCAGCTTCGGTGGTCGCGCCGACCACGGCAATGTCGCCCGAGGCGAGCGCGCGCTTGAAGTGATTGGGCACTTCGGCGGGGGTATTGCTACCCGAGCGCGGAGCGAAGACCGCGTGAGCCTCATCGATGAACAAAATGACGTCTTTGCTCGCCTCCTCCAGCAAACTCTTGATGCGCGATTCGAGGTCGCCGCGGTAGCTCGTCCCGCTCATCAAACTCGCGCCGTTGAGCTCCACGACGCGGTAGCCCTGCAGCTTTCGAGGCACCTGTCCGGAGGCGATGCGCTGGGCGAGGCCGACGGCCAAGGCCGTCTTACCCACGCCGGCTTCACCGGTCAGCAACGGGTTTCGCTGCTCGCGACGAAGCAGCACATTGACCACGCGCTGCAGTTCTTTTTCGCGCCCGACGATTTCGGGCAACTTCCCCTCGAGCGCTTCTTCAGTCAGGTCGCGCCCGAGCATGTCGAGGGTCGGGGTGGGCTGGCGCTTGGCGGCAAATTCGATTGCAGCTTCGACCGGAAGCGAATGCTCGAGCACCTTCGGCTCGCCGAGCGCATTGCGGATCTCAGACTCCAGGCCCAGCGCCTGGATCAGCTCGAGGCTGGAGCCGCCGTCGTCCAGGAAGCCTTCGATCAGGTGCGTCTCGGTAATCGGGCCGTTGTTGGCCTGTTTGGCCGAGAACGACAGCATGCGGATCATGCGCGGGGTGAGCGTCTTGCGGCCCACCAAAAATTCGGGGATCGAGCTGGGCTTGCTGCCGATGAGGCGCAAGAGTTCTTCTCGAAGACGCCCCGGCTCCAGTCCACGTGCCTTGGCCGAGCGCCAGATCGTCGAATTTTTGACCGAGCAGAGCATCGCGATCAGGTGCGGGGTGCCCAAAAACGGCGTGCCGTGGGCGGCGGCGAGTTTCATCGCCCCTTGCAAAATCCGCCAGGTCGACTCGTGGAACATCGCCTCGCGCAGCAGGCCCTTTTCGTCAAAGAGTTGATCGCCTTTGCCCTCGCTCAGCCGGCGGATCGCCCAGCGCACCGACGCTGACTCGACCGCCTCGGCACGCCAGGTGACGCTGCGTACCAGATCGAGTTCGCGCACGAGATCGCCATTTCTGGCCTGAGCCTGATGCCACGCTTCCATCAGTATACGCGTGAAACCACGCGAGAACGACGTGCGCTCGAGCACCGGGCTCTTGTCGGAGGGGTCCTCGTCGATTTCGCGAGAAAGAAGCTGCAGGCGAGGCAGTACATCACTGTCGTCGACGACGCCGTCGGTCCCATCGGCTACCAGACCGGCCAACTCTTCATGGCCTCGCTCCAGCAGCACAATGAGCAAATCCAGCGGCAGGAACATGCGCCGGTCGACCTCGGCCAGCCACGCGCGAATCCCCTCGAGAACTTGCTGGGCCTCGGGAGAAAAGAGTTCTTGGCGCAGGCTACCCTGGTCGTCGAACAATGGATCGGTTCCGGCTGACTCCATAAGCGTGCGGTTCACAATCTGGCTGTGGAGCGAATAGGAAAGACTCTCGGGCGATGATAGCTCATTCGGCCCGAGTTGGGAAACTCTGCAGCACCGACCGCACGCTTAGCTGTGCTCCTTCTCGGCGATGACCACCAAGAAGCCGCCGAAATACTTGAGCAAGCTGTCACGCCCGACGAACTCGAGCTTTCGAAGCGCTCGGCCAACCAACGGTACTTTGTGAGCCGCGGCCGCAGGCGTGAAGATCCGAATGCCCGAGTAATCGAGCACCTTCAAATTCTCGGGCATGCGCCGACTCAGGTCGATGGCGTGGTCCCAACGCGTGTAGATGGCGCTCTCATCGGTCTTTTTCGAGATTTTGCCCGGCCCGGCAGCGCGCTTGGCCAGATAGCGCAGGCTGTAGGGGTTGTAGAACTCGAGCAGCAAATGGCCGCCGCGACGGGTCACCCGCGCCATCTCACGCAGGGCGCGATCGATATCTTTGATGTGGGCGAGCACCTTGAAGCTGTAGACGACGTCGAAACTCTCATCGGCGAACGGCAAGTCGGTCACCGAGCCCTGGGCTACGTCGAGCCCACGAGCCACGGCCTGGTGCAGCATGCCTTTGCTGATATCGATGCCCACGGCGCGCTTGGCCCGCTGAGCGACCCGATCGAGGATCAACCCGGTGCCGCAGCCGACCTCGAGCACATCTTTGCCGCCCACGTAATCGGCGAGCAGGTCGACTTCGAGGTCGTCGATCATAGCGTGGTAGCCGCGGTCTCGCCCACGCTCGTACCATTCGGCAAATTCGTCGTAATAATCGCGGTTGGCTTTCTTCATTATGTGGAAGTCTCGAGGTCTTGGAGTCTGAGGCATCGAAACGGCTGTCGGCACGTGCCTGTCGAATCGCCGTTCGAGATGATAACGTGAGCGGTTGTACCAGATACCTGACACTGCAGGCAATTTGCGCTAATCTACGCGTTGTCAGGCCATTTTGAGAACCAGTCAACCCATCAATTTTGGAGTCGAGTGCATTGGTCGCACAGAGCGCCTCGCCCAACCCGAAGATTTTGGCAAATATCAATTGGTCGCCCGGCTGGCCCACGGCCGCATGGGGGGACTTCTACAGGCCAAGGTGCAGGAGGTAGAGGGGCCCGAGTAGGTTGCCGCTGCGTCGCACTTTTGGGCGACCAAATCACGCAACGCTTGAAGGTGATTGCCGCTCCACACCACTTCGCCGATAAACTCGCCGGGGTTGTGGCCTTGGCGCTTCAAGTAGGCGCGCGGCAGGAAGTTACCGGTGGTCGAGTTGCGGTCTGTGAAACAAAAGGTTTTTGCCCTCCAGGTCGGCCAACGAGCTTGACTTGGGAGTCCATGCGGGTTAGCAAGAGGGCGTCGCTCGACGTCGAGCCGCCGAACTGGCGAATGGCGAGCAGGCGGATCTTGGGCTCCGCTTTCTTGGTCTGCACGTACAGCAGGGGAGGCAAGATGGCGATGTCGTAGTCGCCGTTACGCACCCCCTTGGACAACTCCTCATAGCTGCTCGTGACTTCCATCGGCACCGGACGCCCGAGCTCTTTCTCCATATACGCTTGGATGGGCTGAATCTCCTTTTCGAGCACATCGGGCGTCGCGATCGGAGCCCAGCCGACGCGGATGGGATCGCCGATGAGAATGGGAGACGCCTTTTCCTCACCGAGCAGCTTTTGGCCCAGCTCACTTCCCTTGATTTGAGGCCAGAAGAAGAAAGCTGCGGCGATGACGCTTGCCACGGTCACGCCGGCGATCAACGCCAGCGTCTTGCCGTTCGAGTCATCAGCGGCGCGACCGCCGATGTTCGGCGGCGGGGCTCCCATATCGATGCTCTGCTCATCCATCGTCGCGGTCGTCCGCAGATCGGACTGGGCGCTTGGATGAGAGCCGGACTGCGAGTGGGAGTCTCCTGCGTCGAACGCCCGCACCCCGGAGGGGAGGCTGCCGCTTCCCGACGGCGAGCGGCGCAACTCGGGGAATGAACCACTGTCAGCAGGACGATCGACGACCGTGGCGATATGATCTTGGCCCTGTCGCTGGGAGCCGCTGACTGCCGAGCGCGAGTCCGAGCCCGTCACGTGAATCAGGTTGCGCTTTTCGTTCGAGGTCAGGGAGCGCTCCAGGGCGTCGTGCATCGTCGCCTGACGCTCGGCCAACTCCTCGCCGGCGATCTTTTCGAGAAACTCCGCCAGAACGTCTTCGCCGAACGCAAGCCCGCTGGCACGTGCGGCTTGGATAAGCGCACGGCGCATCTGCTCGGCGGTCTGATAGCGTTGGTCGCGATCTTTGACCAAGGCCTTGAGCACCACGCGATCGACCACATCGGGCACCGCGGGATTGTAGGTGCTCGGAGGCTCGGGTTGCTCTTGGACGACCGCCCGCATCATGTCGAGATCTTTTTCGCGCTTGAAGAGGCGACGATCGGTCAGCGCCTCCCACAGCACGATGCCGAGTGCAAAGATGTCCGCTCGCCGGTCGAGCTTCAGCCCCTTGCACTGTTCGGGAGACATGTAGGCGAATTTGCCTTTGAGGTGACCGGAGTGAGTCGCCTCGACGCCCTGGGATGCCTTGGCCACGCCAAAGTCGAGTACTTTGACGAATCCTTCGGTGGTGCACATCAGGTTGTGCGGGGAGACGTCTCGGTGAATGAGCTCGAGGGGGCTGCCCTCCAAGTCACGAAGCTCGTGGGCAGCGTGCAGGCCTCGACAAGCTTGGTCGACGACTGACAGAGCCACCTGCACCGGCAGGGAGGTGCCGTCGCGCTCGGCGAGCACCTGCATTTCACGCACCGTGCTGCCGTGGATATACTCCATGGCAATATAGTAGTCGCCATTCTCTTCGCCGAGCTCGAAGATTTGGACGACATTGGGGTGGTTGAGTCTGGCGATGATCCTTGCTTCCCGAAGGAACATGTCGATAAAGGAAGGATCGTCGGCCAGATGAGGCAGGATGCGCTTGATGACGACGAGGCGCTCCAGGCCGGCAAGGCCACGCTCGCGGGCAAGAAACAGCTCGGCCATGCCCCCGGTGGCCAGTTTGGTCACCAGTTCGTACTTGCCAAGCATCACGGGAGCTGTATTCGTGTCAGACACGCACGCCTCGGTGTCGTTCGCGGCTCCAGAGCAGTCGAGTTGCAGAGAGTCTCATGGCCATCGTAGTCGGAATTGGCTCGTTCGCAAAGTATCCTCATGTTACAACGGAATCGCTATGAAAGGATTTCATCGATCGTGGTGTTGAGTCTCGCTGTGAGCCTGAGTCTGGGCGCACTTGCGGGGTGCAAAGCCGAAGAATGTCGCCAGATGTCTCGCTGTTGCGAGGCGATCAAAGATGAGGAAGGAGTCGGCAGCGCCTGCGGCGAGATTGCTCAAGGCGTCAAAGACCCGGATACCTGCCGCACCATCCTGCGTACGGTCGAGGCGATGTACGAAGATCGCGAAGAAGATCTGCCGAAGGCGTGCCAGTAGGTTGGGCGCACCTCTTTTGTCGTCTTGTTTTTTGTCGTCTTGGAAGTGAGTCAACGATGTCTCAGGACGCCCTCAAAGCCGTCGACGTGCTCCAAGAAGTGTTGGCCGCGCAGCCTTGGCAGCCAACCGAAGATCCCGCTGTCGAGGGGCGCGGGCTGCGTGTGCGCGTGCACCTCGACGATCAGCGATCAGCATTGCTGTACGTGTGGGACGAAGCACTGCTCGCCAAGCGGGCGGCGTGGGCTCATCGCCCCGAGCGTGCGGGGATGCTCTTTGCGGTGCCGGAGCTGATCGAATCCGGTCTAAAGTGGTGTCTCGTCGACGACGTCGACGGCATGCCGCTGACGACTTATCTCGAAAGGGAAGGGGTGGGTTCGGTGACCGAACTCGACGCGGAGCGAGCTCGGGGGTTGGCGCGTGAAGCTGGCGAGCTCGCGCGGAAGCTCCACGAGATCGAGGTTCCGCGCGAGTATGGCGACATGGTCGATCCCGATCGAGACGGCCATATTGGCCGCTGGAACACTTTCAACGGCTATATCGCTCACCGCCTCGAGCATTTCGCCGAGCAAATTCGCCATCGCGACCTCGACGAAGAGGTTCGGAGCCAGCTTCTGGCAACGATAGGAGACCTACGCGCGGAGCTTGCGGCATTTCACCCGCGCCACGCGCCCAGCCTCAACCACGGTGCCTTCGGCCCGCAGCACTTTTGGGTCGACGAGACAGGCCGTACGATCACCGCACTGACCGGATTCGACGGAGCGCGACTCCTCCCCCCCGAGGCCGATCTCGCCCGCCTGTTGTGGCTCGACGGCCTGGCTTGTGATGATGGATTGGTGCGCTCGTTCTACGCCGGATACGGTGCCGCCCGCACGATGGATCTGCAGCGCCGCGAGCGCTTCTACCGGCGCGTTGCCGCGCTCGAGGCGCTCGTCGAGTCGACGGGTCGGCGTAACTTGACGGACGCCGAGTTGGTGGCTCTCTCCTCGCCCTGATGCTCAATCGGAAAACTTACAGGTTCCTGGTCCACTTGCCTTCGTGATGCCATCGGCCGCGATGTGGAGGAGTACTTGCCCTCCCTTCGGGTGGTGGAGGCGAAGATGGTTGGTCCTCGGGTCATACGTCGCCGTTGCTGGTTCGTTGTAGTTGGTGTGCAACTCGAGCGCGCAGCGCGCGCGCCGTATCCTTCGGGGCACCTCGTCGTCAGCGTTCGAATAGAGCGTGGACGATGGTCGCTGGCCCGGGGGTGCTCGACCGAGTCACGGTAAACCAAGTGTTGGGTGTGTTCGCACGCGCGAAGACTACTGGATCGTTCTCATTGACGGGGCGCAGGCGCTGCAGCTTTCCGGGATCCGATGCATCCGCGACTGCCACTTGCTCATCGTGGAACGGGAGAGCGAAGACGAGTCCTTTTTCAAGGCCCACCACGGCGGTGCGTGCGTGGTAGGATCGAGGTGCCGGGCGAATCTCCTCCCTGTCGATGCACGCCAAGACCTCAACCTTGACGGGCCACGGTCTGCACCACGGTCTTTCCGGGCGCTCTCCCACGGATCTCCTCGAGGTGGGCCGAGTTGTCGCAGCCCTAAAAGATACGCATCTCGGTTGAGGGCGTGCATTGACTCGTTTCCGAGCAGCAAACCGTCCTACGGTGCCTCGGGCTCGGTAGTCGACGCCGCCGGATGGCGTGCTCGTATCGAAGAGGTGCAGATAGGTCTCGTCGGCGTCTGACGTGTAGGGATCGCTCGCCCAGGCCGCCAGCAGGGAGCTTCCCCACGACACTAGCTTCCAATTTCCTCCCAGAAATCCCTGCCTGGAGGTACTTCGCCCCGTGCGCAGGTCGATTGCATTCAGGATCAGCAGACTGGCATGTTTGACGCGGAGGGGCGCAGTGGATGGGCCGGGAAGGGCGATATCCTTGCAGCCGAGACGTTCGTGCTGCAGCTTGCCGCTACGTCGCGATTGGAGCACAGGAAGGGTCAACTGGCGATACTCATCGGCATTCTCACCCCAGTACGTGTCGAGCCACGCCTTGCGACGCTCGGCGCGCTGCTCGTAAGTCAGTCTCTTCTCTTTCTCGGTCGACAGCTTTCGTTTCTCATTGGCCGAGAGCTTTCGAAGTCGACCCTCAATCGGGGTGCTCGATGCGAACAGGAGGTGCCCGTCGCGCACATCGGCCCACGTTATGCGGCCCGGAGTCTCGACATGCGCGACCTGCCGAGCGTGGGTAGGAGACTCGAGTCGCAACAGATCGATACGGGAGCGAAAGGTCTGCCACCAGGGCCGCCCTGGCTTGTAGGACGTACGCTCGACATTCACGAGCACCAGGTAATGGTGATCGCGGGTGAACGAACCCAACCAAGAGCCGACGAGCGAGTACGGCGCCGTCCAGATGCTGACTTTGTCGGTTTGCTGCGCTCCCGTCTCTTCTGACTCGAGAACAATGCTCGAACCGTCAATGCCGTAGGGTCGGTCGGCGACGACAGTTTGGGATACACCTGCGAACGGCCACAGTGCGATGCTCGAGCTCTTCTCTGCGGATGTCGGCGGTTGCCAGGCGTCGTCCCGGCGGGGAGCGAGAAATGGGGCCGCCATCTGGGTGTCGGTGTGCCGGAGAATGAGGAGTTGCCCCCGACTCGGACGGTAGGGCCCGCTCAGCATTGTTAACGACCGAGCCGAGTGCACCGTCGACGACGATTGCCCCTCGGGGCCGTACGTGTGCGTCGATCAGGTGTGCAAGCGTGAAGGCTTCGACGCAGGCGACATCGGCAACGACTCCGGCGACCAAGATACTGGCGTGCCTGAGGACACCTTTGACGACGCCTCCGACGACGAGGGGCCCCCGAGCGTCGAGAGTGTCACGCCTGCAGCCGGCGCCACCGACGTCGCGACGGATACCACCATCGAGATCGTCTTCAGCGAGCCGATGGATCCCTTCACCATCAACTTCTACTCGATCGTGCTGCGCGACACGAATAACCGCGAAGTGGACATCACGGTCACCTACGACGCGGACGCACAAACCGCGACCGTGACGCCCCAGATCAATCTGCAGCCGGCTGCTTCCTATCGACTGCGGGTCGAGTCCCTCGCCCGAGACATGGCGGGCAACGGCCTGGACCCCGACTTCGAGGCGACCTTCTATACCGCCTACGACGAGCCGGCCGAGCATACGACCCTGGCGGAGACGTTCGCGCCGGTCATCTACCAGGGCATCGCCGATTCCCAGGACAGCGGACCCAACGGCGATATCCCGACGCTGCTCGACTTCGACGACAACCTGTCGGCGGCCGACAACGGCGCCAACTCGCGCCGAAGCGGCACCACGACCGAGGCCCACGTCTATTATCACGTGACCGAGTCGGCTCAGTACTACTTCCTGCACTACATCCTGTACTACCCGTCTCGACTCGACGTCGACGATCAGTCGCGCGCCGAGCACGATTTCGCCGGTGCGGTCTTCGTGGTCGACAAGTCCGACAACAGCCTGCTGTTGGTCGAAGGAGTCAGCTTGCTCGACTCCGGCGAGGTCACCTCGGCCTACAAGCCCGACGGCAGCCCCGTGTCGCTCCCCGGCGGCAATATCGGCAACATGACGCTGGCCAGCTTCGGCGCCGACAAGCTCGAAGACGGCACCCACTACCCGATGTACGTGCCCGGTGGCGTCCACGAGACGTGCAATTGGCATAAATCGGGCAGCAACTCGCGTTGTCTGCACAACCCGGGGCAGTTCCGCGGCACCGACGGCGGTGGCGTGGTGATGCGTCACGGCGACACCGCCCAGAGCTACGACGAGGCCACCGAAAACCAGGATTCGGGTCACCTGGAAATGACCTACAAGCTGGTTCCGCTGGCTTCGACCGTCTGGGCTTATCGCGGCAGCTACGGCAGCGGAGGGCTCTTCGAGATTCCGTTCATCTACGAGCCCACGGGCACCGATCGCCCCATCGGCTTCAATCCGCAGGACGCCCACGTGTTGCCGCGGCGACTGCAGAGCGGCGCCACCGAAAA
This sequence comes from Persicimonas caeni, assembly GCF_006517175.1. Lineage (NCBI taxonomy): Bacteria > Deltaproteobacteria > Bradymonadales > Bradymonadaceae > Persicimonas > Persicimonas caeni. The sequence continues at coordinate 1,090,694 of NZ_CP041186.1, forward strand.
CTTCGGCCGCACGCCCTTTTTCTGGCTGCCGAGCCCCGGCGAAGACAATCACGGTCAGTGGCTCATGGACCCGGTGTACATCTTGCCCAACCGGTATAACTTCGGAGAGTCGGTCACGACCGAGTACTGCTACAACTTCTTTTTCGACATCGATAACCGCTCCAGCTCCATCGAGGGCTGCGGTGGCAACTAAGCTGAGCCAATTCATGTTCGATCGACGCCCCACAACGTTCGTCAGCGCGCTGTTCGCCGCGGCGCTCTTCGTGTTCGCCGGCTGCGCTTCGGAGCCGAAGCCCAAGCCCCAGAAGGTCGAAAAGGCACCGGCGCAAAAGAAGAAGGCCGTCCAAGTCAAAGAGCCCACGCCCGAGGAGTTGGCAAATAGCCCGTGCGGCAATCCTGACTGGGCCCAACTTCCTCCCGGCGCCGAGGACAAGGCGCCCTCGAAGGAAGCCCAACCGGCCGAAGAAGGCGCCGAGCCGGCAGATACGCCCCCGTCCGACGCGCAGCCTGCCGAAGAGGCTACCGGGGAAGGCGAACAGTCGAGCAAGGTCGAGCTGTACCCCAAAGATCAGCCCTGCACCTGACAACATGAAACGATTTATCACCGTCGAAGAGGCGCGCCAGCAGATCCTGGAGCGCCTTCCTCGTTTGTCCACCGAGCGCATTTTCCTCTCGCAGGCGCTCGGGCGCATCCTCGCCGAGTCCGTCGAGGCGCCGACCGACTCTCCACGCTTCGATAACTCGGCGCGCGATGGCTACGCGCTGCGCTTCGACGATCTCGAAGGAGACCGCCCTACTCTGTCGGTCATCGGCACCGCCGCAGCCGGCACGATCAGCGATCTGCACGTCGAGCCGGGTACGGCCGCGCGCATCATGACTGGCGCTGTGGTCCCCGAAGGCGCCGACACCATCGTGATGCAGGAGTATTGCGAGGTCGACGAGGACGCCGGCACCGTCACTGTGCTCGAGGTTCCCGAAAAGGGTCGGGGCGCATGGGTGCGCAAGGCCGGCGAGAATATGGCCGCAGGCGAAGCCGTGCTCGAGCCGGGCGCTCGCCTCGGCGCCCCCGAGGTGGGTCTGCTGGCGAGCTTCGGTCGCTCGGTCATCGAGGTCTCGCGCCGCCCCCGCGTCGCTATCGTGAGCACCGGCGATGAATTGGTCGAACTCGACCAAGAGCCTCAACCGGGCCAGATCATTAACAGCAACGCCTATATGCTCGAAGCCCTCGTTCACCAAGCAGGTGGTGAGGCGGTGGTCCTGCCACCGGCTGCCGACACTGAGGAGGCCGTGCGTGACACCTTCGAGCAAGCGTTGCAGTCGGCCGACATCGTGGTGAGCAGCGGCGGCGTGTCGGTCGGCGACTTCGACATCACCCGCGAAGTGGTCGACGAGCTGACCGGCGGCATGAACTTCTGGAAGATTCGCATGAAGCCGGGCAAGCCGCTCGCCTTCGGCACCGCCGACACCGACGGGCGAGATGTCCCGCTCATCGGCCTTCCGGGCAACCCGAACTCCTGCTTTGTCTGCTTCCACCAATTCGTGCGGCCGGCGCTGGCGGTCATGCAGGGCGTCGCCCGCGACGGCGTCGTCCCGAGGCGCCTCGACGCGATTCTAGCTGGCCCCGTGCAGACCACGCCCAAACGCCGTGTCTACCTGAGCGGCACATTGCGCGGCCGTGTGGGCGACAAACCGGAGTTTGTGCCCTTCGACAACCAAAACTCGGGCAACTTACGCCTCTTCTGTGGGGCGGAGGCGTTCGGCGTTTGCGAAGAAGGTGTGGCGAGGATGGAGGCCGGGGATGAGATCGCCGTCGAGTTGATTGAACTCTAGTCAGACGGAATTGGGATGATCGCTGGACGTCGAATGCCGAATCCGCTGCGTGACGTCGCTCTTTTCGTCGTGCTCGCGGCGCTTTCGACCGCTTGCGGCAATTCGCAGTCGTATCGTTCGTCCCCGCCCCTACCACCGATTGAAGTCTCGACACCATCGCTTTCGGCAGAGCAACGCGCAGCGTCGCAAGCCATGGCGCTGCGGCGAGCTCGGGGCTGCGACGATGTGGCCCGGGCACTCGCCAATATCGACGCCGAACAAATGCTGAGCGGGCCCTACCGTCCGAGTCGGGGGCAACTCCTCATTCTCCGGCACACCGACACCCAGATGGCGGCCCCATTTCTCGCTCCCCGCCGGGACGACGCCTGGCAACCGCCGACATCCGCAGAGAAGAGCTCGAGCATCGCACTGTGGCCGTTCGCAGGTGTATCCCAAACTGTCGTCGCCGACCGACCCTACGGCATTGACGGTTCGAGCATTGTTCTCGAGTCAGAAGAGACGGGAGCGCAGCAAACCGACAAAGTCAGCATCTGGACGGCGCCGTACTCGCTCGTCGGCTCTTGGTTGGGTTCGTTCACCCGCGATCACCATTACCTGGTGCTCGTGAATGTCGAGCGTACGTCCTACAAGCCAGGGCGGCCCTGGTGGCAGACCTTTCGCTCCCGTATCGATCTGTTGCGACTCGAGTCTCCTACCCACGCTCGGCAGGTCGCGCATGTCGAGACTCCGGGCCGCATAACGTGGGCCGATGTGCGCGACGGGCACCTCCTGTTCGCATCGAGCACCCCGATTGAGGGTCGACTTCGAAAGCTCTCGGCCAATGAGAAACGAAAGCTGTCGACCGAGAAAGAGAAGAGACTGACTTACGAGCAGCGCGCCGAGCGTCGCAAGGCGTGGCTCGACACGTACTGGGGTGAGAATGCCGATGAGTATCGCCAGTTGACCCTTCCTGTGCTCCAATCGCGACGTAGCGGCAAGCTGCAGCACGAACGTCTCGGCTGCAAGGATATCGCCCTTCCCGGCCCATCCACTGCGCCCCTCCGCGTCAAACATGCCAGTCTGCTGATCCTGAATGCAATCGACCTGCGCACGGGGCGAAGTACCTCCAGGCAGGGATTTCTGGGAGGAAATTGGAAGCTAGTGTCGTGGGGAAGCTCCCTGCTGGCGGCCTGGGCGAGCGATCCCTACACGTCAGACGCCGACGAGACCTATCTGCACCTCTTCGATACGAGCACGCCATCCGGCGGCGTCGACTACCGAGCCCGAGGCACCGTAGACGGTTTGCTGCTCGGAAACGAGTCAATGCACGCCCTCAACCGAGATGCGTATCTTTTAGGGCTGCGACAACTCGGCCCACCTCGAGGAGATCCGTGGAGAGCGCCCGGAAAGACCGTGGTGCAGACCGTGGCCCGTCAAGGTGAGGTCTTGGCGTGCATCGACAGGGAGGAGATTCGCCCGGCACCTCGATCCTACCACGCACGCACCGCCGTGGTGGGCCTTGAAAAAGGACTCGTCTTCGCTCTCCCGTTCCACGATGAGCAAGTGGCAGTCGCGGATGCATCGGATCCCGGAAAGCTGCAGCGCCTGCGCCCCGTCAATGAGAACGATCCAGTAGTCTTCGCGCGTGCGAACACACCCAACACTTGGTTTACCGTGACTCGGTCGAGCACCCCCGGGCCAGCGACCATCGTCACGCTCTATTCGAACGCTGACGACGAGGTGCCCCGAAGGATACGGCGCGCGCGCTGCGCGCTCGAGTTGCACACCAACTACAACGAACCAGCAACGGCGACGTATGACCCGAGGACCAACCATCTTCGCCTCCACCACCCGAAGGGAGGGCAAGTACTCCTCCACATCGCGGCCGATGGCATCACGAAGGCAAGTGGACCAGGAACCTGTAAGTTTTCCGATTGAGCATCAGGGCGAGGAGAGAGCCACCAACTCGGCGTCCGTCAAGTTACGCCGACCCGTCGACTCGACGAGCGCCTCGAGCGCGGCAACGCGCCGGTAGAAGCGCTCGCGGCGCTGCAGATCCATCGTGCGGGCGGCACCGTATCCGGCGTAGAACGAGCGCACCAATCCATCATCACAAGCCAGGCCGTCGAGCCACAACAGGCGGGCGAGATCGGCCTCGGGGGGGAGGAGTCGCGCTCCGTCGAATCCGGTCAGTGCGGTGATCGTACGGCCTGTCTCGTCGACCCAAAAGTGCTGCGGGCCGAAGGCACCGTGGTTGAGGCTGGGCGCGTGGCGCGGGTGAAATGCCGCAAGCTCCGCGCGTAGGTCTCCTATCGTTGCCAGAAGCTGGCTCCGAACCTCTTCGTCGAGGTCGCGATGGCGAATTTGCTCGGCGAAATGCTCGAGGCGGTGAGCGATATAGCCGTTGAAAGTGTTCCAGCGGCCAATATGGCCGTCTCGATCGGGATCGACCATGTCGCCATACTCGCGCGGAACCTCGATCTCGTGGAGCTTCCGCGCGAGCTCGCCAGCTTCACGCGCCAACCCCCGAGCTCGCTCCGCGTCGAGTTCGGTCACCGAACCCACCCCTTCCCTTTCGAGATAAGTCGTCAGCGGCATGCCGTCGACGTCGTCGACGAGACACCACTTTAGACCGGATTCGATCAGCTCCGGCACCGCAAAGAGCATCCCCGCACGCTCGGGGCGATGAGCCCACGCCGCCCGCTTGGCGAGCAGTGCTTCGTCCCACACGTACAGCAATGCTGATCGCTGATCGTCGAGGTGCACGCGCACACGCAGCCCGCGCCCCTCGACAGCGGGATCTTCGGTTGGCTGCCAAGGCTGCGCGGCCAACACTTCTTGGAGCACGTCGACGGCTTTGAGGGCGTCCTGAGACATCGTTGACTCACTTCCAAGACGACAAAAAACAAGACGACAAAAGAGGTGCGCCCAACCTACTGGCACGCCTTCGGCAGATCTTCTTCGCGATCTTCGTACATCGCCTCGACCGTACGCAGGATGGTGCGGCAGGTATCCGGGTCTTTGACGCCTTGAGCAATCTCGCCGCAGGCGCTGCCGACTCCTTCCTCATCTTTGATCGCCTCGCAACAGCGAGACATCTGGCGACATTCTTCGGCTTTGCACCCCGCAAGTGCGCCCAGACTCAGGCTCACAGCGAGACTCAACACCACGATCGATGAAATCCTTTTCATAGCGATTCCGTTGTAACATGAGGATACTTTGCGAACGAGCCAATTCCGACTACGATGGCCATGAGACTCTCTGCAACTCGACTGCTCTGGAGCCGCGAACGACACCGAGGCGTGCGTGTCTGACACGAATACAGCTCCCGTGATGCTTGGCAAGTACGAACTGGTGACCAAACTGGCCACCGGGGGCATGGCCGAGCTGTTTCTTGCCCGCGAGCGTGGCCTTGCCGGCCTGGAGCGCCTCGTCGTCATCAAGCGCATCCTGCCTCATCTGGCCGACGATCCTTCCTTTATCGACATGTTCCTTCGGGAAGCAAGGATCATCGCCAGACTCAACCACCCCAATGTCGTCCAAATCTTCGAGCTCGGCGAAGAGAATGGCGACTACTATATTGCCATGGAGTATATCCACGGCAGCACGGTGCGTGAAATGCAGGTGCTCGCCGAGCGCGACGGCACCTCCCTGCCGGTGCAGGTGGCTCTGTCAGTCGTCGACCAAGCTTGTCGAGGCCTGCACGCTGCCCACGAGCTTCGTGACTTGGAGGGCAGCCCCCTCGAGCTCATTCACCGAGACGTCTCCCCGCACAACCTGATGTGCACCACCGAAGGATTCGTCAAAGTACTCGACTTTGGCGTGGCCAAGGCATCCCAGGGCGTCGAGGCGACTCACTCCGGTCACCTCAAAGGCAAATTCGCCTACATGTCTCCCGAACAGTGCAAGGGGCTGAAGCTCGACCGGCGAGCGGACATCTTTGCACTCGGCATCGTGCTGTGGGAGGCGCTGACCGATCGTCGCCTCTTCAAGCGCGAAAAAGATCTCGACATGATGCGGGCGGTCGTCCAAGAGCAACCCGAGCCTCCGAGCACCTACAATCCCGCGGTGCCCGATGTGGTCGATCGCGTGGTGCTCAAGGCCTTGGTCAAAGATCGCGACCAACGCTATCAGACCGCCGAGCAGATGCGCCGTGCGCTTATCCAAGCCGCACGTGCCAGCGGGCTTGCGTTCGGCGAAGACGTTCTGGCGGAGTTTCTCGAAAAGATCGCCGGCGAGGAGTTGGCCGAGCGTCAGGCGACGATGCACGACGCCCTGGAGCGCTCCCTGACCTCGAACGAAAAGCGCAACCTGATTCACGTGACGGGCTCGGACTCGCGCTCGGCAGTCAGCGGCTCCCAGCGACAGGGCCAAGATCATATCGCCACGGTCGTCGATCGTCCTGCTGACAGTGGTTCATTCCCCGAGTTGCGCCGCTCGCCGTCGGGAAGCGGCAGCCTCCCCTCCGGGGTGCGGGCGTTCGACGCAGGAGACTCCCACTCGCAGTCCGGCTCTCATCCAAGCGCCCAGTCCGATCTGCGGACGACCGCGACGATGGATGAGCAGAGCATCGATATGGGAGCCCCGCCGCCGAACATCGGCGGTCGCGCCGCTGATGACTCGAACGGCAAGACGCTGGCGTTGATCGCCGGCGTGACCGTGGCAAGCGTCATCGCCGCAGCTTTCTTCTTCTGGCCTCAAATCAAGGGAAGTGAGCTGGGCCAAAAGCTGCTCGGTGAGGAAAAGGCGTCTCCCATTCTCATCGGCGATCCCATCCGCGTCGGCTGGGCTCCGATCGCGACGCCCGATGTGCTCGAAAAGGAGATTCAGCCCATCCAAGCGTATATGGAGAAAGAGCTCGGGCGTCCGGTGCCGATGGAAGTCACGAGCAGCTATGAGGAGTTGTCCAAGGGGGTGCGTAACGGCGACTACGACATCGCCATCTTGCCTCCCCTGCTGTACGTGCAGACCAAGAAAGCGGAGCCCAAGATCCGCCTGCTCGCCATTCGCCAGTTCGGCGGCTCGACGTCGAGCGACGCCCTCTTGCTAACCCGCATGGACTCCCAAGTCAGCTCGTTGGCCGACCTGGAGGGCAAAACCTTTTGTTTCACAGACCGCAACTCGACCACCGGTAACTTCCTGCCGCGCGCCTACTTGAAGCGCCAAGGCCACAACCCCGGCGAGTTTATCGGCGAAGTGGTGTGGAGCGGCAATCACCTTCAAGCGTTGCGTGATTTGGTCGCCCAAAAGTGCGACGCAGCGGCAACCTACTCGGGCTCGTTTCTGACCGCAGGAAAATTCGGCGTCCCGGTCGGAAAGATCCGCCAACTCGCGATCACGGGCCACGTGCCCCAAGATTCGGTGGTCGCAGCCCCGGACACCCCTGACTCCGTCGCCAAGGATCTGGAGCGTGTGCTGCTCGACTTCGATCCCAAAGAGGACGCCGGGGTCGAAACCGTCGGGGAAATCCTGCAGATCACCGGCTTTTCGGACGGCTCCGACGAGGCGTTCGATGATCTACGCGATGCGGTGGAAAATAACGACGAGCTGCCCGAACGTCTGGCGCCCAAGGAAGACGGCGCTCAAGCCGAAAAGGGTAAAGACTAAGCTCTAAAAATGCCCCGGGATCTTGTCGATGATCGCCGGCAGTACCCGGTCGGCGAATACCTCAACCAACTCCCCGTCGAGCTTCTTGGCTTCGGCCTCCGCTCGCAAAATCGCTACGCCCCGCTCGGGCGTGGCCGCCTTGCGGTACGGACGATCAGCTGCCGTCACCGCGTCGAAGATGTCGGCGATGGTGAGCATGCGTACCTGCGGAATGATCTCGTCGGCGTCTAGCCCCTGCGGGTACCCGCTGCCGTCGAGCTTTTCGTGGTGCGCACCGGCAATACAGGGTACTTGCTTGAGCTCGTCGCCCCACGGAATGCGTTCCAGGTAATCTTGGCTACGCTGGGCGTGGGAGCGCATATCTTCCCACTCCTGCTCGTTGAGTGTCCCCTTCTTGATGGTGAGGTTCTCGATCTCCTCGGCGGTCAAATACGGATGCCGCTGGCCACAGGGGCTGAGGAAGAAACGCTCGCCGAGCTTCTCGACCCGCTCGATCTTCTCGTCCTCCAGAAAGGGCGCCGCGGCCACCTCGTATAACCAGTTGAGCGTGCCGTCGAGCTCATCGCAGAAGGATTGATAGCGCGCTTCGAGCTGATGAAACTTGGTCGGAGGCATCGGCTCTCGGCTGTTGCCAAAATGGCCCCGGATCATGCGCTGGTACTCGAGGGCCTTGATGGTCTCGAAGCGTTGGCCAATCAGGTCGAGATGCAACTCGGGCAGCCGCTTTCCCTTGCGCAGCACGCTCTCACGCACCGCAATTTTGCCGAAGTCGTGCAACAGAGCAGCATAGCGTAGTTCTTTTAGTTCCGATCGCTGCAGATAGATGTCTTTGAGGCTGCCCACCTCGATCCCGTTGACCGCCTGGGCAAGTTCGAGGGTGTAGTCCGCCACCCGCTCGCTGTGGCCAGCGGTGGTGGGATCGCGAGCTTCGATCGCGTTGACGCTAGCAGCCACGAAGCTCTCGAACATCTCGACGATATTCTCCGAGAGCTTGGCGCGCTCGAGCGCGAACGCCACGTTGGAGGCAAAGACGCTAAAGAGGTTGAGATCTTGCTTCGAAAAGAGGCTTCCGAGTCCGCGCGTGTCGACCTGCATCACTCCCAGCAGGGAGCGCTGACCGATCAGCGGAGCGCACAGCGCCGCGGTGATTTGAGCGTCGAGGATCGATTGGCTGACGTTATTGCCCAGCGAGTCTTTGACGAAGAGCACGCTCTCGCGCGTTTCGATGACCTGACGCAAAATACTGGTGCTCAGGATCGGCTCTTCGCTCTCATCTTCGCTTCCGGGAAGTTCTCCGCGCACTCGCGAGACAAAGGGGCTCGTCTGGCTGACGTCTTCGGGGTCGTCGGCCAAGGTGATCGCGAAGAAATTCGCTGCCGGAAAGGCCTGGAAGACCGCATCGACGATCAGGTCGAGGATCTCGTCGAGCTTGGTTTGGCTGTTCAGTTCGCCGGCGAGGCGAAACAAGATGGCCAAGCGATCATCGCTGCTGGCGATGTCTCGGGGCAACGAGCGTACCCCGCTCATCGCGGTGGTGATCATCGTCTCGCGCGGCCCGGAGACCCCGGCGGCTTGTTGGTGGAGAATCTCTTCGGTGGGTCCCGAAACCTCGTCAATCTCGACTTTCTCGGTACGCAGCTCCTCTTCACCCGCGCCCAACTCGACGCGGATCAAGGTGCAGCCGACCTGGATCTCGGCGCCATCAGCCAAGCGAACCTTGCGCGCCGAATCGTGGTCTTGCAAATGCAACGAGACGTCGTCGACCAACACCAGCGAGCCATGCCGACTCTTCAGGTCGCGATAGATCAGCTGACCACCTTCGAAACAGAGCTCGCCGTGCTCGTTGGAGACAAATCCATCCGACAACATGAACTCATTGCGAGAGCCGCGGCCCACGCCGACTCGCTCCCGGTGCGTAAACGAGCGGCTCATCCCAGCGTCAGGGCCGCTCAGCACGGTCATCTTGACGACTTGCCGCTCCCCAGTTGTTACGTGCGTGTCTGTCATGCTCATGGTTGGATCGGGGGTGCTACAGGAGCGGTAGTCTAACACACGGCCTTATGCGTCGCCATGGAGAGAGCAACTTCGATGCTCGACAACAGCCTGTGGGCACACTAACGGGGCCCACGTCACGGGCACTCGCCCCGATTTCTTGTAGTGCGTCGTAGTTTTCGCACAATAGAAGGACGGGCTGATAACATGCGAGCCTGTCAGATGTTCACCGCGCCTGTCGGCGGAGATGTAATGAATCGTTTGCAGCAAAGGATGATACGCACCCGATTTGCCTTGGCAGCTATCGCAGCCACGATGCTGCTCGGCTGCGGCGGCGACGACAGCGGTACCAATGAGGGGCACAACGTCGCCAATAACACAGTCGAAGACGCCGGCACAGGCGACATCCGCGATGCGTCCTCGGATGCGACCAGCTATGATACGTCCGGGGGCGACACGGCTGCTGATGCCGCCGAGCCGAGCCGGTACGAGCCGTCGCTGAGCGATCTTGGAGCGCCCCCGGCGAACTGTACGACGTCTGTGGTTAATTCGACAACGAACGCCACGGAAACGCGCGCGCGCCTCTTTGTACCCAGCTACAGAATCGACTTCGACGCCCTCTCTTCCCATCGAGCTTTTCGAGAGCATATCCACGAGATGGTTCACGAAAAGGTGCTGCCTTGCCGCGCCGAGGCCAGCCCGAACGTGGTCGTATTTCCCGAGTCGATGGGCCTGCCGATGTGGCTCATCGGCGACAAAGCCTCCGCGGCACGTGGGTTTTCCGAGTCGACCCAGGCGCTGACCGCGATGGTCGGCCAAGTCCAACAAGCTTATACCTATTACGGCGAAAAGTTTCCCGACACCTCCATCACCTCGCGCTTTGTGCTGGCGATGACCGATCCGGTCGTGCGCGCCACCTACGATACGTTCGGCCGCATCGCCGACCGCTACGACCTGTATGTATCGGTGACCGTGGATTTGCCCGACTTCCAAAAGACCACCGACGCGTCGGTGGTGAGCCGCCTGGCCGACCCGGACTTCGACACCCACGACTACGCCTACGAGGCTACGAGCCCCAAAGTCCATAATCGCCAGATCCTCTTCGGGCCCGACGGCGAAGTGGTCGACGAGACGCTCAAGACGTACGTGACGGCGATGGAACTCGACCAACTCGCCTTGGCCGCAGGCGACTTCACCGACATCCACCCCATGCAGACCCCATGGGGGAGAACGGGCGTCGTTATCTCCAAGCCCGCCTGGATGCCCGACGTGCAGGACCGCCTCGACGATCTGGGGGCCGAGGTGATCTTCCAGCCCGAAGCCTTCTTCGGCGGCTGGGTCCCCCCGCTCCCGCCGGACACTCCCGAAGAGCAGGTTCGCTGGGAACCCGACTTATTCATGCTCGGCGGATGGAACCTGGTGCAGCGAGCGCCGCGCGCGACCCACAATTTCGTGTCCCAATTGACCGGCAACTTCTTCGAGATGACCAGCGATGCTCAGGTCCAGATCATCGAGAAGGCCGCGCGAGCGTCAGGCTCCGGCGAATTCGTCGGTCAACGTGGCCCACTTTCAGGCAATACTTTCATCGGACCCTGGGTCGTCGAGGACCCCGGCCTGTCCGAGCCCAACCTGACGCTCGCCCAGCGGCGCGAGCGCCTGCGCGACGTGGGGGCAAAACTCTTGCCCGGCTCCGGGGATCCTCTCGAGGGCGAGTACGTCCAGGGCATGTGGGCCGCCGACTTGAGCGGCCCGGCCACCACCGAGCCGGTCGAGGTGCAGACCCACCCGCAGCTCGCCGTCGTCGAAGGCGCCACCTACGTGGTGAGCAGCCGAGGGGCCGTCGGAGAGCGCACGATCGCCGTCGAGATTTTCGAAGGTGGCAGCCTCACAGGCTCGTTCGAGCAGGCCACGTCGGGCTACGACGTCATTCGTCCAGCCATCGCCACGGATGGCACAAAGCTGCATATTGTCGCCGAATTGGTCGGCAAGGACGAAAACCGCCTGCTGTACACGAGCTTCGATCCGGCACAGCGAGCCTTCGTCGACAGCGGCAAGCTCATCGATACGAATCTCGTCGGTGAATGGGCGTTTCATCCGTCGATCGCCGTGGTCGACACCGTGTTGCACATGAGCTGGATCAAGCGTGTCGGCAATGCCAACCGCGCATTCTACGCCCAGACAAGCCTTGCCGAGCCCTTCGCCAACTTGGCGGTCAACGCCGAGCTCGAGCCGCGCCCGGACAACCGCGCCGAACTCGAAGCTAACCAGTGGGACGCGCGTGTCGCCGTCGACGCACAGGCAATTGCGGTGACATGGATCGACTTCAAGAACTGGCAATGGGAAGTCATGGTATCTGTGAGCACCGACGGTGGGCTCGGCTGGTCCGAGCCGGTGCGTGTCGATGCTGTGCCCGACGGTGTCGAAGCGCTCAGCTCCACGCCGGCGATCACCTCTCTTGGGGGGGGCGAGTTTATGATCGCCTGGACTGACGCACGCGCGACCCGTCCGAACACCCGCATTGCAACTCGCACCATTTCAGTAGCCGGCGATGCAATGCTGAGCATGGGAGCGCCACAACGCCTCGGCGAAGCAGCTCCGTTCGACCAGTGGATGTGGCGCCCTGCCTTCGTCGAGACGGCCAATGGACCTGCCGTGGTCTACGAAACACTTGTGGACAACGCCTGGTCCATCGAACTCGTCGAGTTCGACGCCGACGGTACCGCCGAAGCCCCCATGGCCCTTGTGGACGCAACACAAACCGCCAAGCACTTCGCCGCCGCGCAGGCAACCAATGAGGGCTTCCAGGTGGTATTCGAAGAGGTCGGTCCGGCGGAACGGGGCGCCTCGGACGTCGTCCTGCACGACGTTCTGCGCTAGAGAACTCGAAATAAGGGGGTGGGGGGCAGGCTCATGCCTGTTCGTATAGCGCGAGCACCTTTCGCATGGCCGCCGACATAGGAAGTCGCTCGAGCTCGTCACGCGAAACCCAGTCGACGGGCTGGTCGAACTCGGCGGCGCCCTCCGGTGGCTCCTCGGTGTCGAGGCGGCGTGCTTCGGCGCGAATGGTCATGCGGATATGCGAGAAATGGTGGACGAGCTCTCCGAGATCGTTGGGCTCACTCGTCTCGAGACCCGCAGTCGCCAGACACTGCTCGAGGTATGCGTCGACCGATGACGCCTTTCCATCCTCATCGACGACCGTCGGAAACTCCCACAATCCGCCGAGGAGGCCATCAGGCGGACGCTTGACGACCAGAAACCGCTCCGCACGCCCCGTTCCAAATACGACGACCGAGGTGCCGACGGTCATGGGACGTTGTCGCGTGCGCTTGGCCGTGGCGGGGTACTCGGTGGGCTCGCCCTCGGCAAAGGCGATGCAGTGTTCGCGTACCGGGCACAGCATACATGTGGGACTCTGAGGCGTGCAGATGGTCGCGCCGAGTTCCATCATCGCCTGGTTGAAATCGCCGGGCGCATCCGGATCGACCAGGTCGCCGGCGAGCGCCCAGTACAGCTTTTGATTGGCCGTTGCTTTCGGGTCGCCGCTGATAGCGCGCAAACGAGACAGAACCCGCTCGACATTTCCATCGACCACGGGCACGGGCTCATCAAAGGCGATGGATGCAATAGCGCCGGCGGTATACGGACCGATGCCCTTGAGCGATTTCAGCTGCTTGACGGTGCGTGGAACCTCGCCGCCCATCTCGTCGACGACGACGGCGGCCGACTCGTGCAGAAAGCGCGCGCGTCGGTAGTAGCCCAACCCTGCCCACAGCTCCATGACGTCTTCGCGCTCGGCACGAGCCAAGTCTTCCACGGTCGGAAATCGCTCCAACCAGCGGTGGTAGTAGTCGATGACCGTGGCCACCTGAGTCTGCTGGAGCATGATCTCCGAGACCCAAACGGCATAAGGGTCGCCGATATCGCGCCAAGGCAGCTCGCGCTTATGGTGCGCGTACCAACTGAGCAGCGCACGACGAAGGCTGTCGCACTCGTCGGCGCTGAATTGATGTTCGCTGGCTATTTCGGCGGTTCGAGACATAGAGGCGCGATTGACGTCGGCTTATTCTTGCTCTTGGCAGATACCGGGCGGGTCCGACGCTTCCTCACAACTCTCGCAGCCCAACGTGTCGTCGGAGAAGAATTGGCCCGACTCGCACAGGCACTCTTCGGCGCACTGGGCGACGGGACATCCGCGCTCGTCGTCCTCGATGAAGAACCCGCACCCGGGACGACAGTCCGGATCGGGAACCGCCGGGCACGCCGAGCACAACTCGTTGGCCTCGTCGAAGTACTCACCGGGGCGGCAATCCTCGGGCTGATCGGTTGCCTCACCGCATGCAAACAGCGCGGCAAACGCGATCAGCAACAAACAAGTCGCCGCGACACGCCATCTCACGAAATGTCGCCCTCGATGCTCCATGGCCTCAGTCCCTCGAACAGGTTGTCCAGCGACGCCGATGACCCATCGGCGCGGTGAATGTACGCAAGGTGTCCTATCAAAACTGGCAGCGAGCACACAAGCTTCCAGCCTCGAGCAGGAGCCTGCTCAGCTTGCCGGCTGCGCGGGACGGATTATCTTGTGTAGTAGCCGCCAAACTCGAACAAGTGGATAACTGATACTCCAAAATCGGCGATTCCACCGAGACAGCGCCCTCTTTCTTTGCTACAGTGAACTTTAGAAGCCATTTCGCATGTAGCAGATGATGTTTGAGGAGCGCCAACCGGCAGCTCTCGATCCAATGATCGCTTTCGCCAAGGAGATTGGCGTTGATTAATGGTATTGGCAAACGAGCGCACCGACATTTGGCCCCCTGGGCCGGGTTGATGGTGTGGATACTGGTCAGCCTCGTCACCTCGGTGGCCGTGGCCGAACAGTCTCCCAAATTGCTCAAACTGCGCGACAGTGACCGCAGCGCCAGCCGCGCCGATCATTTCGACCTGCCCTCGCCACACACGATTTCGGTGGGCGGGGAGTTGGCCGCGCCGTCACATCACGCCAAGATCTTGTCGGAGGTGGCTCGCCGTCCCGCGCCCCAGTGGCCGCAAACCGCGACACAGCCGATCAACCTGATCCCGCCGGTCCTCGTCATGCGTGACAACCGTACTGACGACGGCAATCAGTTGGCCTGGGGACTCGCCGGCACCGGCGCGTCCATCTTCACCGGCGCCCTGCTCTTCCACATCGAGTCGATGGCGCTCCAGAGCGAATACGAACAGTTGGCAGCCAGCGCCAGCGCGCGTCGCTACCGAGAAATCCGCAACCAGATCGACCAGACGCGCAAGTTCGTCACGGCACTGTACGCCGTAGGTGGCTCGATGGTCACCAGCGGTGTGGTACTCATGGCGACCGACAACCACGACGGTGGTGGACTGACCGCCAAACTCGTACCTCACTGGATGCACGGCAACCCCGCCGCGCGCTTGAAGGTCTCGTTCTGAGAATCTTCGCCCTCGCGACAGTGTTAGCCAATTGAAGGCTATTGCTCCCTTGCAAAGGTTATCTGTTTTTGGTTCTTGATACTTGGTTTGCCAGTGACGTACATCTTTGTTGAACCAAGACCCAAGACCTAAAAGCACTTCAACCTTCGCCGCCACTGTGAAGAGGCCCGAAGACTACGGACGCCCCAAGCCACTCAAAGCATGCAGAAAACCAAGTACCTCATCATCGGCGCCGGCATGTCCGGCCTCGCCTTCGCAAACTTCGTCGATTCGGACGACTATCTCGTCCTGGAGCGCGAGCCCGAGATCGGGGGCTGGTGCAAGACGATCAAAAAGAAGGGCTTCGTCTGGGATTTCTCGGGCCACTTCTTTCACTTCAAGCGCCCCGAAATCGAGAAGTACCTGCGCGATCGGATGCCCGCCGATGAAGTGACCACCGTCGTCAAGAATTCGAAGATCATCTACAAGGACGCGCTGGTCGATTTTCCCTTCCAGAAGAATATCCACCAACTCCCGCAAGAGGACTTCATCGAGTGCCTCTATGACCTGTACTTTCGCGATGAGGTCAAAGACGAGTTCGACCAGGATAGCTTCAAGGGGATGCTCTACGAGAAGTTTGGCAAGGGGATCAGCGAGAAGTTCTTGGTGCCTTACAACGAGAAGTTGTACGCCTGCGACCTCGAGGAACTCGACCGCAACGCGATGGGGCGGTTCTTCCCGTACGCCGACCTCGAGGACATCATCCGCAACATGCGCCGGCCGGACAACGTCTCGTACAATGCGACGTTCACCTACCCGAAAAACGGCGCGATCATGTACGTCAACGCGCTCGCCTCGGAGGTACCCGACGAGAAGATCTTGCTCGAACAAGATCTGACCAACATCGATCTGCAGCGCAAAGTCGCCACGACCTCGAGCGGCGACGAAATCGAGTTCGAGTACGTCGTCTCCTCGGCCCCCTTCGACAAGCTGTTGCAGATTGCGGAACTCGAGCACGACCCGTCGGTCTTCACCTACAACAAGGTGCTCTGCTTCAACCTGGGCTTCGACAAGAAGGGCCCGGAAGGCATCCACTGGATCTATCTGCCCGAGAAAAAGTACTCCTTCTATCGGGTGGGCTTCTACGACAATATCCTGGGGACCGACCGCATGAGCATGTATGTCGAACTCGGCTTCGAGAAGGACGCCGAGGTCGACCGCCAGGCGATGAAAGCGCAGGTGCTAGAAGACCTGAAGACAGCCGGCATCGTCGAGGACCACGAGCTCGTGGCCGACCACAGCGTCGTGCTCGACCCGGCCTACGTGCACATCACGCAAGACTCGCGCGCGGAGTTCGACCGCCTCAGCTCTATCCTGGAGCTACGCGGCGTCCACTCGATCGGACGCTACGGAGGATGGACCTACTGCTCCATCGAGGACAACATCGTCGAAGCGAGGGAACTGGCCGAGAAGTTCAACGCCCTGTGAGCCGCGCTCACAGCCCCAGCATGAGCACCGCGATCGCCAAGAAGATCCACACCCCGAGCACGTCGATCGCGGTGATCACCAGTGGCCCACTGGCGGTGGCCGGGTCGAGGTTCATCTTCTTGAATAGAATCGGCACCACCGAGCCCAAAGTCGCCGCCACACTCATCGCCGCGAGCAGTGACGCGGCGATTGTGCCGGCAAAGATCAACGGGCTCGCCGAATCATAGGTATCCTGTTGCCAAAACAAGGTGCCGGCAATCGCCGCTACGAGCACGCCGTAAGAAACGCCCAGGAGCGTCCCCACCACGAGCTCTTTGAGCACCACTCGTCCCAGCTCGACAAAGTCGTACTTTCCCAGCGAGAGCCCTCGCGTGACGATGGCCGATGACTGGGTCCCAATATTGCCCGCCATGCCAATCATCACCGGGATAAAGGCCGCCAGCGGGATCATCTCTCGCAGCGCATGGCTGTAGTCGAAGACCACCAGCATCGCCAAGATCCCCCCCAGAAAGCTCGGGAAGAGCCACGGCCAGCGCGTGCGAAAACTAAAGAGGACCGAGTTGTAGCGGCTGACGTCCTCTTGACCGGCGCCGGCCATCAGGAGCATGTCCTCGGTCGCCTCCGAGCGGATGACGTCGATGATGTCATCGACCGTGACGATGCCCACCAGCCGGTTATTGTCGTCGACGACGGGCAGTGCCACCAGGTTGTAGCGCGCGATGAGGCGGGCGACCTCTTCCTGATCGGTGTCCACACGCACCCGGATGACGTCCGGGATCATGAACTCCTTGAGGGGACGGTTCCGCTCGGCGCGCACGAGCTCACGCAAGCTGGCCACGCCGACGAGCGTGTCGTGCTCGCTGACGACGTACAGGTAGAAGACGACCTCGGCCTCGCCGGCCTCCTTCTGGAGCTGTTCGAGCGCCTCTTGGGCCGTCGTATTCTGCTCGAGCGCGAAGTAGTCGGTCGACATGAGCCCGCCGGCCGACTCGGGGTCGAAGGCCAACAGCGATTCGGTCTCGGCCTGAGACTCGGTGCGCATCATCGCCACGATCTTGTCGCGGCGCTCCTCGTCGCGCACCAAATCGAGGGTGTCGGCGGTATCATCGGGCGGCATGACCTCGAGGATGTCGACCAGCTTGCGATCCTCGACTTCCTCGAGAAACCGGACGAGGATACCCGGCTCGAGTTCGCTCAGCACTTCGGCGGCGCGTTCCCGATCGGTGTGCTCGATCACTCGGAAGAAACTCTGACGCTGCTCGGGTGTAAGTGAGCTAAAAGTGTAGGCGAGATCGGCCGGATGGGTTCGGCTGATGATCTTTTGGAGCTGAGCGGTGGCGTTTCGCCGCAGGAGCTTGGCCACCGACGTCGTCAGAACCTTGTTCGACTCGCGTTTCATAACCGACCACAAACGACATAAAAAAAGCTGGCGGTCATGGAGACTGCCAGCTTCTTAACCCTGAGGGATGGCTGCTGCGTCAGTGAGCCGTGGCGCCTGCCTCGCCCTCTTCGGAAGCGCTCGCCGGCTGCTCGAGAGCCCAACGCGTTTCTTCTGCAGCCTGCTCGACCTCCCATTCCGATTCGGTGGCCGTCGGGAACTGCGCCGGATCCTTCGCCGTCGCGCTCTGGCCGCCGGTGACCAAGTTGAGCACGAAGAACAAGAAGACGAGTACCAACGCAATCGCGACCACGTGAGCGGCGCGCACTTTGCGCGTGAAGCTCGACATGTGCGAGCCAAACCCGGCGACTTGTTTCTTGGCTTTGGAGATCGACTTGCGCGCAGCCTCTCGGCCTTGCGGACCTTCGGGAGCCGGCTGGCTGTAGCGGCCGGTATAACGTTCGAACGCCTGGATGACAGCTTCCGGGTCGAGCTTCAACTCGCGCGAATAACTGCGCAGGTGACCACGAACGAATACATCAGCGCTGTATTCGTCATATCTGTCGCCCTCGAGATGAGTGAGCATCGTACGCGGAATACGGGTCATGGCAGCCACGTCTCCCAGGCTCAGGCCGAGGGATTGACGCGCTTCCTTGAGAATGGCTCCGGGCGACTTCTTGGCTACTTCGCGGCTCATACAGCGTGACGGCGGCAAATACTAAGGGATTACGGATTTTATGTGATCAGGTCAGCTGCGCGACGACATATCTGGCGCATGATGCCTTGCAGGTCGCGCTCTCGCCGAGCGCGGCAATTGACCCGATGTTCTGCGTTGAGTCTGGTGGAGGTTCGTCACTGTCAACATTGAACCACACCAGGGTTATCCTGTCAATATTTTCGGGCGTCGTTTGCAGGATCGCAAACTTTTTTCCGCCCCCCTCTCGCCCGCTGGTATAGGGTGCTCAGGGCACCTTTGTGCGCGCCATATGATCATCGTTAGACCGAGAATGCAAGCCGTTTTAATGAGATTCTTTGCGCTGGGAGCGACTTCCCCCTAAACTTGACACCCTACAGGGCGGCTGATAGCAATCCCGAGGTCTCTTCATGTTGTTGATCCGGGGTGCCGTTTAATTCCTGATTGATGTCGAATCAAGCGCCTGCAGGAGATGTTTATGCGTTGTTATGTTGTTGCCTCGTCCTTCTGCGCGAGCGCCCTCGGGTTGCTCCTCGCATCGGCTCCCGCACAGGCCGCAGAGTTCACTGATCTGCTCGATGCGGCGGACGACTTCGACGATTTCCAAGAGGACACCTACGATCCGTTCGATTTCCATATCGAACCGTCCTTCCGCTTCGACATTTCGAGCGCGCAGATCACTCGCGAGGCGCCCTGCGTCCCCGATTTGGATCGGTTCGCCGACGAGCCCGCCGTCTTCAACAACCCCCGTGTGGTTGAAGACGAAGGTCGTTGTTCGGAGCCCTCGATGGTGTTCAACCGCGAGATGCTCTACGAGCACACCCGCTCGACGATGGACGTCGAGCTTCGCGCCGGCCTCTACAAGGACCTCGAGCTGCACCTGACGGTTCCCTACGTCATCAACAGTGCCCGCGGCCTCAAATACGACAACGAATCGAACTTGCCCGGCCAACAGGTCGACGAGACGAATTCCTCGGTCGACCCGTCCAACGCCCGCGTCGAGCAGCGCGCCGGTCAAGTCTTCGACGACAACATGTCGATCGAAGAGCAGCTGCGCGCCTTCGACCAATACAACGTGTATCGCTTCTTCGACTTGAGCGATGATCATCGCCAGATCGAGCGATCGGGTTTTGCTGATCCCACCATCGGCATTGCGTGGGCCCCGTTCAACGACCAACGCGACGACACCAAGGCCACGTTGTTGTTCGGCATGGACTACACGATGCCGATCGCGCCGGTGAAAGAGGCCGACGACAAGGATGTGGGCGAAGGCAAGCACGTGCTGCACTGGAAGATCGCTTCGTCAAAGCGCTTCGATTGGATCGAGCCGTATTTCGGCATTGAGTACTTCCTGCCCATTGCCGCCAGCGACTCGCCCATCCGTAAGGTTGACTCGCAAAATGAGGGCCAAGTGTTCACCAACCCGCCCATGCGCGGCGACGTGACCATCGGCACCGAGTTTATCCCCTACCAAAATGACGAGACCGGCGAGCGCTACGCTATCGATCTGCGCTTCACGATGGGCTACGTCAGCGAAGGCCGCGATTACACCCCGCTGTACGACCACATGGTCAACAGCGACTGCAACCGGAAGACCGTCGCCGACGTGTTGCCGAAATTCGAAAACGGCCAGCTTACCAACCCCGAAGATGTCGCATGTGCATGGATTGTCCAGCGCCCGGGCAACGCCGATCCTAACCCGGTCTACGACCTGGCCTCGATGAGCCAGGAAGATCGCCAAGAGACACTGTTTCGCACCGACGGGATCATGACCGTCGAAGATTACGGCACCTTCGCGGGCCAGGTTGGCTTCTATCTACAGCCCTCGCGCTACTTCCAGCTCAACGCCATCGCACAGCTCAAGCACCGCCAAGAGCACTTTCTGACCAACGCCCGCACCGGACGCGACATCGACAACGACGCCGAGGAGACCGACGACGATACCGTCGACCTGACCGGCAGCGACGCACAGTTCGAGCGCAACCCGGTCTACAACCCGACCTACGACTCCTCGGGCAATCGGTTCCGCATCCAGGAGTACAACACCTGGTCGTTCATCGTGAACGCGGCGTTGCAGTTCTGATTGATTCGCGGAGCGGCTGCTTGCTGCCCGCGGAGCCATCGCCAGTGCAGCCCCGGGACTTGTCCCGGGGTTTTGATTTTCAACCGCGAAGGTTAGTCACCCTTCTTCACCCGCTCAATCCGGTCGTACAGCTCCGACTTACGCACGTCGAATAGCTCGGCGACGACCTCCTTGATGCCCCTCGGGCGCATCCCCTCCTCCAACAACTCGGCGATCTTGGCGTCGATCTGCGCGTCGATATCCTCTTCGGCTTCGTTGGGACGCCAGGGCGCCAGCAAGACCACGAACTCCCCATGGATCTCGCGAGCGGCGAGCTCCGCGCATACCTCGGCGACCGGTCCACGCATGTACTCTTCGTGCATTTTCGTGAGTTCGCGCGCCGCGCATACCTCGTGGCCCTCGCCGTAGACCGCCCCCACGTCCTCCAGAAGCTCGACGACGCGATACGGCGACTCGTAGAGCACCACCGTCACCTCGAGCGCCCTGAGTGCCTCCAGGCGCTCCTTGCGCGCCTTGGTCTTATTCGGAAGGAACCCTTCGAAGAAAAACCGGTTGGTGGGCAGGCCCGAGCCGCTCAACGCGACCATCGCCGCCACAGGGCCGGGCAGCGCGACGACCTCGTGCCCCTGCGCGGCGGCCTCACGTACGAGCCGGTAGCCCGGGTCGGAGATGGTCGGCGTGCCGGCGTCACTCGTCAGCACGACTGTCTGTCCGGCGTCGAGCGCACGCAAGAGCTCGCCTGTGCGCCCGGCCTCGTTGTGCTCGTGATAGCTCACCAACCTGGGCGTCCCATCCTTGCGGGCAATGCCGAAGAGCTCGAGGAGCTTTCCGGTGCGGCGAGTGTCCTCGCAGGCGATGATATCGGCCGAGGCCAGCGCGTCTTTCTGGCGAGGCGTAGCGTCTTGCAGATTGCCAATGGGTGTCGGGCAAACGATGAGCATGGCAGTTCTCGGTAGGTTTCTCACACAAGGTGGGGCTCTAAAGAAAAGGGCGTCCCCGAAAGGACGCCCTTTTCGCTTTACTCAGATGCTACGAGCGATCAGCCGATGGCCAACCCGAGCTTCTGACGGATCTCGAAGTACTCGTCGCTGATGCTGAACAGCACCATCTCACGAATCTTCTCTTTGACCGTCGCCTTGCCAATCGGGTTGGTGTCGTTCTTGATGCAGCTCGCCGCCTCATTCAGGTCGCCGCTCAAGACCAGACCCATGCGGATGCTGGTGTGCTCGACATGCGTGAGCCAGGCGGACAGGTTCGGGTTCTTACCCTGGGACAGATACTGCTGCATGTACTTGCGCACCTGCGTAAGCATCTGGGCGGGCATATTCTGCAGCTCCTTGATGACCTCTGCGCCGGCCTCGCCGAGCTGTTGGCCAATGCCCAAGCTCGGATCGGTCATGTGCATCGTAGCCATGAACAGAAGCTTGAGGTTCTCAGTCGGGAAGCCGACCGAGCCCAAGTAATGCTCCGGGCGCATCCAGCAAAGCTGCTTACCGATGAGGAAAGCGAGCTCGCGGTCACCCTTGCCCTGCATCATGTCCGCGCCGATGACCACCGACGGAGACGGGGCGTTGGCGTTGCGGATACCGAGCGCCTGGTCACGCTTCAGGTAGACCTCGGGGGCGGGGATGAGGTTCACACGCTGGGCGGCGTACTTGTAGATCTTGCAGAAGAGCATCTGCTGATCCAAATCGAGCTTGTCCTTGCGCGGATGCAGCCCCCACGGCCCCTTCTTGAGCCGGCGCGAGTAGTAGTCGCGCAGACCCTGGCCCAGAATGCTCATGATGAAGCTGATGAGCATCTCTTGTTCGGGATAGTACAGAAGGCGGTACAGCTCCTGCTTGAACTGGCCTTTGGCCGCCGGCAGGTTCTGCCCCAGGTACTGGCGGTAGAACTTCTCTTCCTGCTCGTTTGCACTCTGCAGGAAGCTCAGCGCCGCCGACATGCACCAAGCCGGGTCGTACTTCTTCTGTTGGATATATGCCTTGAACAGCGCACGATAGCTCTCGATGCGGAACGGATCGAGTTGGATGAGCTCCTTGTGCTGCTCGATGGCGCCGGCCGGATCGCCCGCCTTCTTCTCGTACAGCTCGGCCAAGATGAGACGAAGCTTCTCGTCTTTGGGGTTCAAGCCCACGGCAGCCTCGTACGCGCCGATAGCGCTCTTCACGTGGCCCAGGCGGCTTCGGTAGATCTCACCGAGGTTCGTCCACAGCAAGACTTTGATGTTCTCCATCTCGCCGTCGTCGTTCTCGGCCACGCGCCGCAGCATGCGACGGTAGGCGCGCTCGAGCTCTTTCCATTCCTTGGCCTGCGTCAGGATGCGGTCGATGGCTTCGAAAGCCTTGAGCAACTTGACGTCATTATCGAGCGCGGCGTCGAAGTACTGGACCGCCTCCATGGGGTCACCAATCTCGTCACGGAAGATGACGCCGACGGTGTAGCTGTACTTGGAGGCACGACCTGCATCGGTCTCGTGCTCGATGAGACGCTGCAGAATCTCGACCGCTTCGACCCACTGTTTGGTCTTGGTGTAGAGGTCGAGCAGCTTGCGCAGCACGGCCATACTCTCGGGCTCGATGTCGAGCGCCTCGAGGTAGACCATCACCGCACGGTTGCGGTCGCCGATCTTCTGGGCGAGCAAGTCGCCCATTCGCGTCAGCAGTGCAAAGCGGGCTGCGGGCTCTTCTTCGGCCTGCAGGATCTGTCGCGAATATTCGACGACCTGCTCCCAGTTCTCCTGCTCCTCGTAGAGCTCCACGAGCGCGTCGAGCACCTCGCGGTTCTGCCCGTCGATCTCGAGTGCCTTGATAAAGTACTCGATGGCGCGACGGTTCTCTCCGAATCGGCGCCGAATCTTACCGGCGCGGTGATACAGCGTGACGAGCTCGTCAGAGTCGAGCTTGTCGATGTGCTGGAACTCGAGGTTTTCGAAGACGGTCGCCGCCTTCTCGTAATCCTCGTGCTCGAAGAGCAGGTGGCCCAGACCCTTGAGGGTCTCGTAGTGGTTCGGGTCGTGCTCGTAAGCCTCGCGATAATGTTTGAGCGCCTGCTGTCGCTGCTCGAGGCGACGGAAGGTTTGGCCTGCTTGCAGGTGAAGCTCGTGGAGCTTCTCCGGCTCGGCGTCGTTTCCTTCGTACTCCTCGATGACCAGCTCGAGCAGCGGCACCGCACGCTCCCAGCGCTGCTCGCGCATATACATCGCGATGAGCGGCTCGGCGGCGGCGACGTTGCGTGCGTTATTCTCGAGCGCAGCCTCGTAGTAGTTGAGCGCGCTGACGCGGTCGTCGACTTTGTCCTCGTACAGCTTGCCGATTTCGGCGAGGTACTCGGCCTTCTTGTCGAGGTCGCGCGAGGCGTTCTCGGCGGCTTTGAGGGCGCGGATAAGCGGCTGCCAATCGCCCTTTCGCTCGTAGACACGTCGCAGGGCACGGACCGCATCGGGGTGGCCGGGAACCAAGTCGAGCGTCGACAGGTAGGCATCCTCGGCGCGGTCGTCGTCGAGGAGCTGCTCCTCGAGAATCTCGCCCATGCGGCAGTAGATCTCGGCGCGCTCCTCGTTGCTGTCGAGCAAGTCGACCAAGCGCCGGTACGATTCGACCGCCGGCTCGTAGCTGTCGGTCTCTTCCTGCAGAGTCGCCAACTCGAGGTAGGCTTCGGCCTGATGGGGGTCGAGTTCGACCGACTGCATGAACGCTTCGACCGCTGCGTGCGGGTCTTGGACCTGATCGCGGCGGGTGCGTGCGAGCTCATTGAGAAGCTCGACCTTCCGCGGACCGTCCTCGATGACCTCGACGTGGCGCTGCAGTGCGTCGACCAGGTCGAACCAACGCTCCAGGTTGCGGTAGAGGCGCTCGAGGTTCTGGATGGCCGCTTCGTTGTCGTGCTCGACCATCAAGATGTTGTTGTACGCCTCGATGGCGCTCTCCGGGTCTTCGAACTGATCCTCGTAGACCGCGGCCATCTTGCCGTAGATCGCCACCTGCTCGTCGGGCTCGTGGGTGAGTCCCAGACGCTGCTCGTAGACGTCGAGCAGGTCGTTCCACTGCTCGGTCTGCAGGTAGAGCCTCTCGAGCGCTTCGAGCGAGGCCTCGTGGGTTTGATCGACCGTGAGAACTTCCGCATAGGCGTCGATGGCGGCCTGCGCGTCTTGCAGATGCTGCTCGTAAGTCTCGGCGATACGCACCTTGATGCCGACGATGGCATCCGGGTCGTAGGTCGCCTCGGCCTTCTGTCGAAGGATCTCGATAAGCTCTTCCCAGCGGTCGTACGCCTCGAAGATGCGCTCGAGGCACTCCATCGCCAGGATGTCGGTCTCGTCGAGCATCAGAATCTGCTGGTAGGCAGACACAGCCTCGTCGATCTCGGCCATCTGCATCTCGTACAACTCGCCGAGACGTCGCCACAGCTCGATGCGCTCGTCGGGCGCGCTCGTCAGCTCGATGCGCTTATGGATGACATCGGCGAGCTCCGGCCACGAGGCGAGCTGTCGATACAGCTCCTCGAGCTTCTCGAGGATCTCGGCGTTGTCCGGCTCGATGCCCAGCGCGCGGCGCAGGTGATAGACCGCGTCATCGGGCTGGTCGAGCTTGTCGGCGTACCAACCGCCCACCTTGCGGTGAAGGTCGGCCGCCTCGATGCCGTCTTCGAGCTCACTCAACACGTCGGCAGCACGGCCGACGAGTTCGTCCCACAGGTTGGTCTGATCGGCCAGTCGCGCCAGATCTTGGTTGAGCTGCTCATCTTCGAGCGTCTCGGGCCCGAAGGCCGACAGCTGCACAAGAAGCGCACTTTCGGGCTGTCCCAGATGCTGTTCGAACACCTGAGCTGCGTTGCGAAGCGTCTCGACGCGCTCGAAGGGGTCGTCGGCGACGACCTCGGCACGGGTCAGATACAGCTCGACAAGGCTTCCGTAGGCCTCTTCGGTGCCCTGGTCGCGGTAGATGCTCTCCAGCGCGTGGCTCGCCTGCATGTTGGTCGGGTCGATCTCGAGAATCTGCTCGTAGAACGACACCGCGCGGTTGGGTTCGAACAGCTTGTTCTCCCAGATATCCGCAATGCGGGTCAGCTCGTCGATGCGCTCGTAGTCGTCTTCGAGGCGGTCGACTTTGAGCTCGAGCACCTGCGCGGCCTCCTCCCACATGCTCTCCTGGAGGTAGAGCCGCTCGAGGTTCTCCAGCGCCAGCTCATTGCCCGGGTCGAGCGACATGACGTTCTTCCATGCCTCGATCGCGTCGTGGGGCTGCATGAGCATATCGCCGTAGATTTCACCGAGCTCGATCCACAGCGAGAGCTTGCGCTCTTGCTCGACGCCTTCGTGTTCGATGAGGCGACGGACCACGTCGGGAAGTTGGGCGTAGTCACCCTGGCGCGTGTAGATGTCACGCAGGGCCTCGAGCGCCCGCAGGTGCGTCGGCTCGATGGCGAGGACGTTCTGCCAGGCGTCGAGCGCCTGCAACTCGTTGTCGAGCTTGTCCTGCCAGATGGTGCCCAGCGAGTCGTACAGCTCCAGCTGCTCGCCTGGCTCTTGAGTGAGCTCGACGCGCTGCTCGAGGATGGTCACAAGGTCGTTCCAGCGCTCCTCTTCGAGGTAAAGGCGCTGCAGCTCGCCGAGCGCGTCCTGGTCGGTCGGCTCGAGTTTCAGAACCTCGTTCCAAAGGTCGATGGCATCGAGCGGACGCTCGAGCATCTCCTCGGCGAGGTTGGCCATGCGAGCAAACAACTCGATTTTCTCTTCGGGCTCGTGAGTGTTCTCGGCGCGACGGCGAAGCACGTCGAACAGGTCTTCCCACTGCTGGCGCTCCAAGTGGATGCGCTCGAGCTGGCGAAGCGAATCTTCGTGCATCGGCTGGATGTCGAGCACGTTGCGATACGTGTCCACGGCGCGCTCGGGCTGCTCGAGGTTGTGCTGGAAGAGCTGAGCCAGCCGGAAGCTGAGCTCGATGATCTTCTCTTCGTCGTACAACCCTTCGATGCGCTTCTGGAGCACTTCGGCCAAGTCGTCCCAGCGTGCCTGCTGCTCGTAGATTCGGTCGAGAGCTTCGAGCACACGAGGCTCGCTCGGGTCGATCTCGAGCGCTTGCAGGTAAGCGCCTTCGGCCTCTTCGGCCTGGCCGAGCTTTTCGTCGAGGATACGCGCAAGGCTGACCCACAAGGTCAGCGCGTCCTCTTCGACGAGGTCCTCGCGCTCGAGGGCGTCCACGTAAAAGCCGGCCGCCTCGCCCCAAGCTTGGGTGCTCTGGGCGAGTTCGTCGATTCGCTCGAGGACCTCGGGGTCGTCGGGCTTCTCGAACAGCGCCGAGCCGAAGGCTTGGAGCGCACGCTCCTCGTCTTGCAACTCGTTCAAGAAGATGCGCGCCACCTGCATCAGTAGCTCGTAGCGCTCGAAGTGATCGTCGAGCATCTCCAGACGCTGCAGGTAGATCTCGACGAGCTTCTCGTGCTGGCCCTTCTCCAGGTAATACGGCTCGAGGATGTCGGCGATCTTTTGGACCTCTTGGCCCGCCATGAACATCTGCTCGAGCGAGCCGATGGCCTGCGCATTGTCCGGATCGTCCATCAGCACGGTCTGGTAGACCTCGATGGCGTCGATCGGGCGCTCCAGCGCGTCCTGGTACAGCGTACCGAGGCGCAACCGCAGTTCGAGCGCCTCGTCGGGCTCGGTCGTATTGTAGATGCGCGTCTGCAGAATCTCGGCCAGGTGTTCCCACTGGCCTTCGGCCAAGTACAGCCGGTCGAGGGCCAAGATGGCCTTCTCACTATCCGGCTCACTTTCGAGCACGCGGTTGAAGCGCTCGATGGCCTCTTCGGCGTATTGCAGCTCCTCTTCGTAGATGCGTGCGATGCGCAGGTTGAGCTCAGTCACCGCATCGAAGTTGGTGGTGTCAGCGAGCGTCTCGTCGAGACGGTCGATGAGCACCTCCCAGGCGCCGAGCTGAGCGGCGAGGCGCTCGAGATGCTCGAGCACGTCTTCGCGTGCGGCATCGACCCTGAGAGCTTCGACATAGGTTTCGAACGCGTCCTGCGGATTATCGAGGTTCTCTTCGTAGATGCGCGCCACTTCGCGGTACAACTCGAGCTTGCGCTCGGGGTCGTGGCTCGCCTCGATGAGAAGCTTGTAAACGCGGACGAGCTTTTCCCACTCGTCGGCAGCCTCGTAGATGGGCCGCAGCACTTCGGCGGCCTCCACCTCGTACTCCCCGCGGGTGATCAGACCTTCGAGTGCCTCGGTCGTCGCCTCGTGCTGGGGAGCCTGGTCGAGCACCTCGCTGTAGACTTCGATGGCGCGAAGCACATCGCCCAGCTCCGTCTCCCACAGATGGCCGACGCGGTAGCGCAGGTCGAGCTTGTCCTCGTCCATCGCCACCAGCTCCATCTGACGCTGGAGGGTCTCCAAAAGCTCGTTCCACTGTTCGGTCTGGCCGTACAGCGTGTCGAGGTTCTCGAGCGCGGCGAGTTCGTCGGGGTCGATCTCGAGGATGCGACGGTAGTTTTCAATCGCCTCGAACGGCGCATCGAGGTGCTCGCGATAGATCGGACCCATCGCGTAGAGCAGGTCCTTTTTCGCCTCGTCGTTGTCGGCCAGCTCGAACTTGCGCTGGTAGATCTCGAGCAGCTCCTGCCAACGCTCGAGGTTGGTGAAGATCACCTCGAGGCGGTCGATGGCGTGGCTGTCGGCATCGTCGATGTCGAGCACGCGCCGGTAGACGCCCACGGCGTCTTCGGGCTGGTCGAGCACGTCTTCGTAAGTGGTGCCGGCCTGATACAGCAGGTTTTTCTTGTCGTCGTCTTCCTCGACCAGCTCGGCCTTGGTGACGAGCACGTCGACCAACTCGGCGAAGTCTTGGATATGACGATACAGCTCTTCGAGCGCCTCGACCGTCTCCAGATCGTTGGGGAAGAGCTCTTGGACGCGACGCAACAGGTAGGTCGCCGGCTCGAACGCATCGAGCTGTTCGATGCAGATATTCGCCGCGCGCCACAACAGGTCTCGCTTGACGTCCGGATCTGCCTGGAAGTCGGCCTCGGCCTCGAAATGGTCGGCAAGCTCTTGCCAATTGCCGATCTGCTCGGCCAGACGATACAGATTATCGAGGGTCGTTTCGTTGGCGACGTCGTCGCGAAGCGCACGCCCGTACGTCTCGAAGGCATCTTGGGCGCGTCCAGCGCGCTCTTCGTGAAGCGCAGCCACACGGTGCAGAAGCTCGACACGTGCGTCGGGATCTTCGCTGGCATCGACCTGGACTTCGAGCGCCCGGATAAGCTTCTCGGGCTGGTCCCACTCGATGTAGAGCGGCTCGAGGATGCGGCTGGCGCGACCGCGCGGCGCCTCCTCTTTGTCCATCATCTGCTCGAGCGCCTCGAGCGCGTCGGCGTTGGTCGGCTCGTCGTCGAGGACCTCCTCGTACAGGTCGACCGCACGGTCGAACTCCATGAGGTGATGCTCCAACACGGCGGCCAAGCGGTTCTTGACGTCGTTTTCTTCATCCTCGTCGACCAGCTCGAGCTCGGTGCGGATATTGTCCGCCAGCTCGTTCCACATCTCTTGGCCGCGGAAGAGCTGGCCGAGCATGCGTACGGCTCGGACGTTGTCCGGACGATCCTCGATCATCCCCTCGAGCACCGAAATGGCGCGCTCGGGGTCATCGAGAAGGCGATCGAAGAGCACCGCGATCTTGAAGTGCAGTTCCTCGACCTCTTCGTCGGTCTCGGCAAGCTCGAGCTCACGCTTGTAGACATCGTGAAGCTCATCCCACTGCTCGGTCTGAGCGTAGAGTCCCTCGAGTTCCTGGAGCGCGCGCGACGAACCGGGCTCCAACTCGAGCACACGGTGATACAGCGACTGCGCCGTCTCGGTGTCTTCGAGGCGCTCGCCGTACATCTCTCCGAGGTCGAAGAGGTACTCGATGCGAAGCTCGTCGGATTCGAGCTCTGGCTCCAGCTCTTCGTAGAGCTCGATGAGCTCTTCCCAGCGATCGATCGGGCCGGCGACCCGACGAAGCTGGGCGCGCGCGGTTTCGTTCTCGGGCTGCAAGCGAACCAGCTTGGAGTACGTCTCGAAGGCCTCGTTGTGATAACCGAGCTCTTCGATCTGCGTGCGGCCAATTCGCTCGAGCAGCGCGACCTGTCGCTCGAGATCGTCGGCCGTCTCGACCTGAATCTCGAGGACGTTGATGAACTTCTGCCACTGTCCCTGTAGCTCGTAAACCGGCGTCAGGATCTGGGCAACTTCATCGCGGAACTGCGGCTCTTCGAGATAGCTCTCGATTGTCTGGCGAGCTTCGTGGTGAAGCGGACGCCAAGACAACACGTAGCCAAGCGACTCGACCGCCTCGGCGTCTTCGGCGAGGTGCTCTTTGCAGACCACACCCAGCTCGAAGCGCAGCGCGACAAGCCGCTCGATTTCACCTTCGGTGTAGGCGGGACCGAGATCGGTATCGGCGTCGGCGACGATTTCCTCGTCGGCCACCTCGGAAGCTTCGCGCAGCTCTTCCGCCTCCGAAAGTGCGTCGAGCGCTGCCTCAGACGCCTCCTCGACAAGCGAGGCCTCCGAAATTTCGCCGCCAGCGCCTTCAAAGACTTCGTCGGCAAATTCGTCGGCCGTTGCCTCGACCGCCTCGGCCTCAGAGCCACCGTCGGCGAGCGCCTCGGAGACCTCTTCGACCGGCCCCATGCCCGGGCCGTCCTCGGCGAGTTCGGCATCGTCGAGCGCCAACGCTTCTTCGGACGCTTCGTCTGCCAGCGCCTCGGCTGCAGCAAGACTCTCGTCGGCCTCGATGGAGACCGGCTCACCGCCCGCCAAGAAGGCGTCGATCGGAAGCACCCCCGGATAGTGGGATTTGCGTCCCCCAGCGCGCTCTTCGATAAGCGCGATCTCGCGGCGAATGATCTCGGCGAGTTCCTCGTGCGAATCCTGCGCGGCGTACAGACGGTGCAGCTCGCGAAGGGTCGTCTCGTTCTCTTCGTCGAGTTCGAGAGCCTCGCGCAGACGGTCGATAGCCGTGTCGATATCGCCGGCTTGGACCTCGGCAATCTCGGCCATGCCCTGCAGGATTTCGACCTGGTCGCTCACCTCCTCGGTGAGGTCCAGACGGCGTCGGTAGACGCTCATCAGCTCGTCCCAGCGCTCGGAGCGACGGAAAATCCGCTCCATCGACGCAAGTGCGGCGAGGTTGTCCTCTTCCTCCTCGAGCACCGCTTCGAATTGGGCTAGCGCATCGTCGAGCTGGTCGAGTTCCTCGGAGAGCACGGTGCCCAAGCGCAACCGAAGCTGCTGGCGGGTCTCGAACTCGAGGTCTTCTTGAAGCGCCTGGCGATAAGCCTCAGCCAATTCGCCAAACGTATCGGCCGCACGCGCGGCATCTTCGAGCGCCTCGATAACTTCGCCGGCGCTCGGATCGTCGTAGAACGCTTCGGCGTACCAACGGAAGGCGCCGGTGGCATCGTCGAGTTGCTCGGCGTGCAGTTCGGCCAACTTGAGCTGGTACTCGCGACGCTCCTGGGGCTCGTCCCGGTGCTCCAGAATGATCTGGTAGCAGGTCTTGAGCTGGTCGTAGTCCTCTTTCTCACGCGCGATCGGCTCGAGCTGGAGGGCGACCTTCTCGTTGCGCTCGTCGATACCGAGCGCCCGGTCGAGGTCACGCTCGGCGCGACCGGTGTCGTCGAGTTCGTCGCGCCAGATGCGCGCCGCGCGAAGCAACAGCTCGATCTTGACCTCGTCCTCTTTCATCGTACCGGCCAAAGTCTCGAGCACACGCACGAGATCTTGCGGGCCGTCGGCCTCGGTCTTGAACGCCTCGAGAGCGTCCCAATCGCGATTGTCGATGTAGAGGCGCTCGAGAGCTTTGCGCGCCTTGAGGTCTTCGGGCTCCAATTCGAGAGCGCCCTTCCATGCCTCGATCGCCCGCTCGGAATCCTCCAAGCGGTCCGAATAGAGCATCCCAAGCTTCTGGTAGAGCTTCATCTTCTCGTCGCCGTCGGCGACGTGGCCCACCTTCAGCTCCAAAATTTCGGCGAGCTTCTCGTAATCACGGCTCTTCTCGTAGAGCGTCTCCAGCGCGTCGAGCGCGCTCGGGTCTTCCGGGGCGAAGTTGCGCACTTCGAGCCAAAGCTCGGTGGCCACCTCCGGATTACGCAGCCGGTCGCTGGCGAGTTGGGCGACCTCTTTGAAGCCTTCTGCCTTCTCCTCGTCGGTCTCGAAGGTCTCGATCTCCCGCTTGTGGACATCGATGAGCTTCTCCCAGTCGCGCCGCTTCTCGTACATCTCCTTCAAGAATTCGATCGCACCGGGGTGATGCGGACGAAGCTCGAGGATCGACTCGTAGGCCTTGATGGCTTCGGCCTGGTTGCGGAACTTCTCGAGGAAGAGTTCGGCGATTTGCTCGTAAATTTCGACGCGCGCGCTGTCCGAGCGGACCAACTCGGCCTTCTCCTGGAGCATGTTGATCAGCTCCGAGGCGCGGTTCATCTTGTCGTACATCTCGATGAGCGCGTCGATCGCCTCGAGATTCTCCGCGTCGATCTCGAGGATTTCTTTGTAGGTGTTCACGACCATCATGTCGTGATTCATCTCGTCGCGGTAGACGCGAATCGCCTCGTGCAACAGGTCGATTTTGTCGTAGTCGCGATCGTCGCCCAGCGCCTCGACCTCTTTTTTGACCAGGTCGACGTACATCGGCCACTTCTCGGCGCGCTTGTAGAGCACCTTGAGCCGGTTGCTCACCAAATGGTCGTCGACCTGCCGGTCGAGGCGGCGAAGCGCGTCGATCTCTTTGTCGAGATCATCGAGCGCAGCGGCCATATTGGCCATGTGCCAATAAACTTTGTGCGCTTTCTCATCACCGTCGAGGTCGGCGTGGCGCTGCTCCAACGAACGCTGGTACTTGCGCCAGTTGTCGGTCGCCGCCTCCATGTCTTCGAGAGCCGACAGAATTTCGTCGTCACCGGCGGCTTCGGCCGCTTCACTCGCCGCGTCTTGGTCGCCGAGTTCGAAGAAGGCGATCCGCGCTTTGAGACTGTCGTCCTCGGCGGTCTCGAAGACTTGCTTCCAGAAATCCTTGTCGGTCCACAGGTAGCTGGTGCGACGGAAGAAAGACTGCCCGACACCAAGCCCGACTGCGGTCTCCCACAAGTTCAAGCCGGCCTCGTCGCCATCGCGGTGGCGAGACTCCAATCGTGCGGCGCGGCTGAGCAGCGTCAGCGACTCGTCGCCGCCTCCTGCTGCTTCGGCGTCCGCGACGAGTTCGTCAAAGCGGTCACGCCAGCTGGTTTCGGGCTCTTCTTCGACGTCTTCTTCAATATCGTCGGCGTCGAGTTCTTCCTCGTCGACGTCCTCGGCCTCCAGCTCTTCTTCTTCTTCGAACTCTTCTTCGAACTCTGCTTCTTCGAGATCTGCGCTCTCTTCTTCGAGCTCTTCCTCGTCGACGTCTTCAGCCTCCAGCTCTTCTTCGAGCTCTTCGGCTGCGAGTTCATCTTCGTCGCCATCCTCAGCTTCGAGTTCTTCTTCTTCGAGCTCTTCGACCTCGGCGCTCTCTTCTTCGAGCTCTTCGACCTCGGCGCTCTCTTCTTCGAGCTCTTCAGCGTCGGTCATCTCGGGCTCAACGAAATCGTCGACTTCTTCGTCAGCGTCGACTTCTTCGTCAGCCTCGATTTCTTCGTCGGCTTCGAGGACTTCGACATCCTCCTCATCGGCCAAATCGGCCTCGATCGGCGCGGCCGGAGGTCCGGCATCGACCTCTTCGACAAGCATCGCTTCGTCGAGTTCCATCGTGCCCGGATCGTCGCTCGGAGCACTCTCCTGCTCATCGAGGAGCATGGCCTCGTCGAGCTCCATCGTGCCCGGATCGTCGGCTGGAGCTGCGGGCTCTGCTTCGACGAGCATCGAGTCGTCGAGTTCCATCGTGGCCGGATTCGGCTCGACATCATCGAGCGCTTCGACCTCGGCGTCCGCATCGACGTCATCCCCTTCGAGTAGGCGCTTTGCCTCCTCGTTTTCCGGGTTGATCTCGAGCGCGATTTGGAAGCACTGCGCCGCGCCCTCGGGGTCGCCCAAGTGATCCCGGTAAACCTTGCCCAACTCGACCGATGCGCGCGCCTGTAGCGTCGGCTCCTCGATGCTCTCGACTTCTTCGTACAGAAGTTCGGCAAGCTTAGGCCAATCCTGCTGGTCTCGCGCCAAGTCTTGGTGCGCCCAGCGCGCGGCGAGATTCGATGGCTGCAACTCCAGCGCGTAGACGTAGGCGTTTTGCGCCTCCTCGAGGTCGCCAAGGAAGCTGCCCAGGATCGTGCCCATGCGCATGTAGAGCCGACTTTGATACGCCGCATCGTCGAAGTGCTCGAGCGCCTCGGTGAAGAAACCGAGTAACTCCTCGACCTCGCCTTTGAGCGCCAAGTCGAACAAATGAGCTTCGATCGACACGTATGTCTCGTCGCCCAACTCGAGGGCGACACTGACATACTCGCGCCCGCTCTCGACGTCTCCCAGCTGCACAGCCGCCAGGCGGCCTGCCTCCAGAAGAAAACGCGAGGCGACATCAGCACTCTCAGCCTCCTCGGCCGCCTGCTGGAAAGTCGTCACCAGTTGCTCGACATCGGAGCTGAACATACGCTCGAGCTCTTTGAGCGGTCCGAGGTCGTAAGGATCGGCTGCGAGCCGTGATAGGAGTTCCTGCATCTGAGTCTCACGATCCATGAGCTGTCAACTTGCCTTGCAAATCTATTGTGAGGTCCGCGGCGACTGGGCGCCGCGGAAGATTTCGGAGGTCTGCTGCGAGCCTCATTTGCCCGCTTGCTTCGTTGCTGCCTTCTCTTTTTCCGACTTGAGCGTCTGCAACAAACCTTGAGCGGCGCTGCGGCGCACCTGGTCTTCGGAGCGTGTCAGGTACGTCTCGAGCACCCCAATCGCCGCGTCGTGTTCGCCGAGCTCATTGTGCGCCACGGCGAGGTTGAACGTGGCCGATACATGCTTCGGGTCGAGTTCGAGCGCCTTTTTGAAGCTGTTGGCGGCTTCTTGGAAGCGCTTGAGCTTCAACTGCGCAACGCCGCGACCGGCGTAGAGGCGAGCGACATCCCCATTGTTGAGAACGCCGTTGTCGTAGACCTGCAGTGCCTTGTCGTAGAAGCCGTAAGCGGTGTAGAGGTCCCCCAGTGCATGGTACGCCGCCCCGCCCGGGTCCTCTTCGTCCATCTTCATGCGAGCGTTGGCTCGAATCGATTTCATGAA
Source organism: Persicimonas caeni (assembly GCF_006517175.1). Lineage (NCBI taxonomy): Bacteria > Deltaproteobacteria > Bradymonadales > Bradymonadaceae > Persicimonas > Persicimonas caeni. The sequence continues at coordinate 1,125,387 of NZ_CP041186.1, forward strand.
GCTCTCGACGGCCTGAGCGTTCTCGCCAAGCTTTTTCTGACTCAGCCCGAGTCGGAACCACGACTTCGCGTCGTTCGGTGCCTTTTGAACCGCTTGCTGATACTGCTGCGCGGCCATCTCGTGGTTGCTCTTGTCGGAGAGCACCGCCCCGAGCTTGTAATGAATCTCGGCATTTTCCGGATCGCGCTGTAGCGCCTCGCGGTAAGCTTGCTCGGCGTTGTCGAGCTCACTTAGCTGCCGATGGTAGAGTTGTCCGAGGTAAAGCGCCGGTTCGGCGAAGGTGGGGTCGGTACTCTTGGCGGCCTTGAGGTACTTGACCGCCGTGATGTTTTGGCCCGATTGATAGGCCTCGATCCCCTTGTTCATCTCGGTGACCGCCTTGGCGCGGTTCTGATTGCACCCGAATGCGAAGGCCAGCATTGCCAGGATTAAAGCTGTGCCCAGGTGCCTCGGCAGATATCTCGTCGAGGATGTGGCCCTCGCACGAAACGTATCTTCCATATCGTGGTTCTCCCGTCGCTCGGAAATGGTCCAGACGGTTCGATTGTTCACACTTTTACGGCAACAATTCTCGTCGCATCATAACCCCTTGAAGGTTCGGCTCGCAACCTCCCGTTCTACTAGGTAGAATCGCCCGCAGACGCGCCAAAGCGCAAGCGCAAGATTGGATCATTTTTTTAGATTTTCTTCTTCAATTGGGGGCGCTTGCGGATCGAAGATTTCGCGGCGTAAATCGAGTCGCACGTAGAGCCGACGGATCATCGCGGTCTTCGACCTGGGAAGATCGAAGCGAAGCTTGTGCAAGATCCGCTCGACACAACGCTCCAGTCGGGTACTCGAAGCGCTTGTAGAAACCTGCTCCACTCCGGCCACGCGCCCGTTGCTGGTCACGATCGCCTCATAGACCACCGTACCTTCCAATGCCCGATTGACCTGCAGCGCCAGGCGATAACAACGGCGTGTCTCTCGCTGTAAGAGCTTGGCGGCCCCGGTCGTCTGGAGCCCACTGTCCTGCTCGCCCTGTACGTCGACGCTGACCCTCGGGCGTACCGCGACCGGGTCGGTCCCTTCCGGATTGTGGCTCGAGTCGCTGACGGCCGGTGGAATGCGTCGAGTGGTATCGTCCGCGCGCTCATCGGGCGTCGAGGCGCACCCAGCCGCGATTGCCAAGATCAAAAGAACAAGAAAACGCGCGCCCGCACCCAGGGTGCGGACGCGCGCTTCCGAATTAGAGTCGAAGCTGATGGTCACTGCCTGCTGAAGTTGAACGGGTAGTTGACCACGACAATGCCACCGCCTTTCGGCTCGGGGAAGACCCAACGGCGAATCTTGGAGGTGACACACGATTCGACGGCGCGGTTCTTCAGGGTGCTGCTTCGCACCATCGCCGCGATAACATCACCGGTGCCGGAGATGGTGAACTTGACCTTGATGCGACCAGACAAGTTTTTGTTCTTCTGCAGTTCCTTCTCGTAGCAGAAGGCAATCTCACGACGGTGCTTGCGAATGACGCGGCGGATGATCTCTTTGTCGAGCGAGCCGGTCACGACCGGGCGACCCGGCACAACCTGCGGAAGTTTGTTGTCTTTCTCGCCCAAGTTGCCGGCACCTTTACCGTAACCGGAGCCACCACGACCGCCACCACCACGGCCGGCTGTGCCGACGTTGGCCATGCCAATGCCGCGCTCGGAGACGCCGCCGCCACCACGGCCGGAACCCGACAGCCCCAGCCCGCCAAAGCCCTTGGCCGTGCCGACCGAGTCGCCTTCGAGATTACCCAACGCGTGGATAGCGTCGCTGCCAACCGACTGGCTGCTGTTGCCCCACATGCTGCTGACCTGGTTTTGGTTGAAGACCTGCATGACACCGGCGTTCATCGCCACGTTGGTGTCGCGCGCCTTCTTGAGCTCCATATTGGAGTTGTCGGGCGGGCCTTTGATGGCCATGCGCTTGTTCTCTTGCTCGGCATCCTCTTTGCCGGCCTGTCCCTCTTCGCCTTTATGCTTGGCCGCTTCCTCTTCGTTGCCCTGGTCCTTGTCGAGCCAGTCGGGTTCCTTCTTCTCTTCCTGCTCGGGCTTCATCATCATTTCGACGAAGCGGTCCTCAGCCTGGAAGCCATCGAGGTCGAGGCTCTTAGCATCGTCCGGCAGGGTCATCGCCAAGAAGAGGAACAGGATGTGGGCCACCGCGCTGATAGCCAGATACGGCAGCGGCTCGGTGTCGATGGAAAATCCACCGCCGATCACTGCAGGCATGTCAGTGAAATGGACCAAAAAGGTCGTCGCGCCGATGTCGATGCGCGCGCTACTGCGCGAGCCGATCGGCACTTCGAAGGCGCTGGGGGCCTCGGCGCTCTGCTTGGCGACGTTCTGTCCAATCGCCTCGCTGAGGCTGTAGCGCTGGTCGCCATTTTGGATGAAGCCGTCCATCGCCTGCGTAAAGATCAGGTAGAACGACCCACCGCGACACGCGATGAAGGGAAACTGGATATCTTGGCCGAATGCAGGGTCTTCGATGACAAAGTCATTTTCCTTGTCCGGACCGATGGTCACGGTGCGCGGAGTGGGGAAACTTGTCACCGACAGGACGTGATCGGCCCAAATCATCGCGACCTCGAGCGTATCTCCGCCCGAACCCTCGAAGAACTCCTCCTGATACACGTCGCTGTCCGACGGTCCGTTGTAGGCAGTCGCCGTATCGGACTCGCCGCCGACGAAACCCACAGGTTCCTCGGTGGCGATCCACTCACCGTTGGGATCGTAGTAGCCGTAGGCGACCTGCCACTGGCCGGCTTCATCGTAATAGCCGTAGCCAGCTTGGTACTGACCGTGCTCGTCGTACCAGTAGGGGATGTAGTTGTTCTGCTCGTCGTAATAGCCCTGCTGTGTGTACGGCTGGACGACGGTGCCGTCAGCCAGCGTGACCGCCTGGTGCTGAGCTCCCTGTCCGGTAGCCCGCTGCTGGGTCGACGCCGCCTGCTGCTCTTCGGCCTGCTGAGCCGACTGGTCAGCCTGGGCCGCCGGTTGCTCAGTCGGCTCGCCGGTTTGCTGGCGGTCGACGTCGAGCTTTTGCTCGAGACCGCTGGTCACCTGCGTGGCATCGCCCGCACCGCCAAATTCCATGTCGGCTGCCGGCTGTTCGCCCGCCTCCACGAAATTGACCCGCACGGTGGTGTCGCCGAACTGCAGTTCGTCGCCACTCGAAATTTCGGTCTTGGTTACCTTCTCTCCGTTGACGAACGTCCCCGACGCACTCCCCAGGTCGATGACGCTGTAAGATCCGCCCGACCCTTTCTCGATCACCGCGTGGATGCGCGAGACGTTCGGATCTTCGAGTCGTAGGTGGGAACTCGCCAACTTACCGATCTTAATGACGTTTTGGTCGAGTTCTTCAGTCCGTACAACTTCGCCGTCCCGGACGATCTCAAAGCGAAGTTTGACGCTGTTTTGACTCATCGCTCCCTTATCCCTCAAAAGTGGTGCGCGCTACTCATGAGACGCCGTCGTATTCTGCACCCGAGTACGGCGTCCGCCCCGGGCTTCCAGCCGCCGGGGTTCCGCCCGCGCGGCCAGTAACTCTCTTTACAGGTCCTCGACCGACTCGAGCATCTCCGGGATGAAATCCGAGCGAATCTTGATCAGACTGCTCGTCTTCCCGTGGGTCTGGCCGGTGATGTTCTCGCCGTCAGGCTTGACCAGACTTCCAGTGACGTCGTCACCCTCGAAGTCGTAGACCGTCTCCTTTTGGTACTGCACGTCTCCGCCGCCTTGCGTGCGGCCCACCTCCGGCTGCGGCATGTCTTGCGCCGCGCCCATGGTCGGGATGAGAAAGACAGTAACTCCAGCGAGTACTTTGAGTTTTTTCAGCATGGCTGCTCCTACAGTCATCAGTAGGCCAGAATTTTCACGAAGCCTCGCCTCGACACGCTCGGCCTTGGCGACGGGTTCCAAGTGATTGGACAACGGGAGCGTTCGAAAGTTCCGAAGGTTCCCAAATAAATTTTAGCTTCAGTGTTTCTAGCTGTCTCAATGTACCACAGTGACACCACCGCGCAAAGCTAACCACAATCTGGCGCACTTCACGCGCGACTTTTTTCGAGTTCAAACACAAACGCCCGCTAATTTGAATAGCGGGCGTATGTGGTCTGGGTAATTCATGCATAAATCAGGAGCCTTCTTGAGCCGAGGCAGCCTCCTGCTGCTTCGACTCGCCCCCGTCCTGAGCTTGTCCGCCTTCGGGGTTCTCGGTGTCTCCGGCCCCGTCAGAGTCGCCTTCAGGCTGGTCCTGTTGCTCTTGTTGCTTCTCCTCTTCGGCCGCAGCCTGCTCGGCCTGCTGCTCCTTCATCATCTTCGCCTGGTCACGCAACTCTTTGACGGTGGTGCGAAGCTGGGGGATCTGCTCCTTGGTCGCCTTGATGATCTTGGTGACCTGACCGATCCGCTCGTTGGCCTCTTTGCGGTGGGCTTCATTGCCCTTGTTGTCGTAGGCCAGATAGTTGCGGTAGTGCTCGATCGCTTGGTTGTAGTGATCGATCGCCTTCTCCAGGTTCTCGACGTTCCACTCCGTGGTCGCCGCACTCGCCTCGAGTTGGTCGACGGGATCGTCGCTCTTGGCCTGCGGTGGCGGCTCGCGATTGACCCCGGCAATGGCATCTTGCGCCTTGTGCTCGTGCTCGAGCACGCCCAAGTTATACTGGACGATGGCGTTCTTTGGCTCACGCTCCAAGATCTCTTTGTAGATCTTTTCGGCCGCCTCCAGATTACCCATGCCGCGCTTGGCGACCGCGATCGAAATCTTTGCCTCTGTGTTGTTCGGCTCCTGAGCGAGCACCTTTTCGAAGTGCGACAGGGCGCGCTCGTAATCACGCACGTTGAGGATGACCGCCCCCAGGTTCATGCGCGCCGGCACGTGATCGGGCTCGAGCTCGATGGCCTTTTGGAACTGACGGATCGCTTCGGTGACATCTTTACGGGCAAGTTCTACCAAGCCGAGAATGTTACGAAGATCGGGTTCCTTGAGGCCCTGATCCATCTTGAGCGCGTTGAGGATTACGAGCTTGGCGACGTCGTGGTTTCCACGGGCGTAGTAGATACGCGCCAGGTTGGCATACGCCTTGACGTTGCTCGCATCACCGGCCAGCGACAGGCGAGCGTGGCGCACCGCCTTGCCGAAGTCGTCATCCTGACGGAAGAACACGCTGATGTTGTTGTGGGCGGCCGGGTTGTAATTTTCGGCCTCGAGCGCGTCGCGAAAGTGCTGACGCGCCGCGTCCATATTCCCGTTATCGAGGGCCATCATGCCGAGATTGACGTGCGGCGCCCCGAGCTTCGGAGCCGTCTCGACGGCCTTTTTGTAAGCCTCGCGTGCATCTTCGACCTCACCCTGCTCCTCGTAGAGCAGCCCGAGGTTGAACCACGCTTTTCCGAAACCGGGATCCTCATCGACGGCATCTTCGAGCGCGGAGACCGCGTCGCCCACACCCTGCTCGCCCTGCTTCTCGTAGATCTCGACCGCTTTCTCGAACTCTTTTTTGGCGTCGACGTTCGTGCTGCCGCCCTGCGCCAGATCCGAGGCGTTCTTGTCGTCTTTGGTATTCCCCCCGGTCGAGCACCCGCTGGCAACAAGCAGCAACGCGGCCAAGAGGATGGTGATCGTGCGGCCAAACCGGCCGGCGTGAGATTTTTCGATTCGCTTCATATCGCGTCTATTCATCGGTGTTTCGAGCCTCATGCTTCGCAAAGCCAGCAACGCTTTCATTCCGTCGTGCTCACCTCGCGTCAGGAGGCGTCGGCCGTCTCATCTCCTTCGGCAGCGCCCTCGCCCTCGACGTCAGACGACTCGACGGCGTCCTCGGCCGCATCCTCGGTGGTGCCCTGGTCGAAGTCTTGGAGGCGATCCTCCTCTTTCATCTTGGTGATGAACGCCGAGCGCATGAAGCCAGGGTTGAGGTGCTCGGGTTCGGCGCGCAGCTCCGACGGCTTGCGATACTCCCGCGGGCGAAGCTTCGCCAACTGGATCTCGGCCTTCTTGCTGTACTCGTTGAACCAGTTTTGCTTGAGGGCCACATCGAGCGCCTGCTTGTATGCCTGCACCGCCTTGTTCTCGATCATCGAGGCGCGGTCTTCGAGCAGGCCCTTGTAGATCTCTTCCTGGTCATAAGTCAGGCGCTTGGGCACCGGGCTGTTTCGCACCGTCTCGGCGAAGTTCTGGTACTGCGCGCCAATGCGGTACAGCGCGGCAATGGCCCAGTCGGGACGCTTGAAGAGGATGACTTGCTCGAAGATCTTCTGAGCCTTCTCGGCGACCTCCATCTTCTTCTTGATGCGCTTTTGCAGCTCTTTCTCGTTGGCCGACTTGATGGTGATCTCGGCCATCTCCTGGAAGACGTCCTCACCAATCATGAACTTGGCGCGGGCGGCCGCGTCGCGACCGTCGCTCAGCTCACCCTGAGTCTTCTCGTCGAGCGACGTGTAGATATCGAGCGTCTTTTTGAACTCCTTGAGAGCTCGGCGCTTATTTCTCGGGCCGCCCTCGTCCCAGTAGTACATGCCGATGGCGGCGTGAGCCTTGAGAATGCGGTCGTAATCGGACTTCTTCTCGTACTCGCGCAGGAAGCGCTGGTACTGCTTGAGCGCCTTTCGCTCTTCGCCCTGCTTCTCGTAGATACGCGCGATCTGGAAGTAGGCGATGGCAGCGCGCTCGGGCTTCTTTTTGCCGAACAGCTTCAGGTAGTGCTCATAGTCCTTGATGGCGCGGTCATAATCGCCCAGTCCGTAGCGGAACTCGGAGGCGTTGGCCAAAGCCGGCTCGGCCTTCTCGTGCTCGGGGAAGTTGGCCACAAAGAGCTCATAGAACTTGGCGGCCTGACTGTAGACGGCCAGCGCGTGGTAGTTGCCGCCGATATTGTAGAGCGTCTTCGGCGCCAGGGGCGACTGCGGGGTCGCCTTGAGCAAGAAGACGCGCACCTTGATGGCTTTGCCGAGGTCGCGCATGCGCTCGAAGTCGAGCGCGGCGTTGTAGAGCGCCTTGTCGACGTACTCCGACTGCGGGAAATCACGGTAGAACTGAACGAAGCACTTGGCGGCGTCTTTCCACTGCTCCTTCTCGTCGTGGACGGTGCAGATCTTGAAGCGGATCTGCACGTTGAGCGTGTTCACGCTGTCCATGAACGGCCCATCGTCGATGGGCTCTTTTTCGATGTATCCGACGACGGCCTTGTGCAGGCCCTCGAAGTCATTGAGCAGGTTGAGCGTGTCGAGGTGCAGGTTCGCCGCGATGACCGCCAGGCGGTGCTCGCTGTGGTTGTAGGCGATGTCCTTGAAGATCTCGAGCGCTTCACGGAAGTGGTTGAAGTCGTAATAGGTACGCGCCAAGTTGTATTTGACGTCGACGATACGCTCGCCGTCGGGCGCGTGCTTCATGTAGCGCTCGAGCGCGTGGATGAACTTTTTGTGAAGGTCGGGGATCTCCTTAGGCTTGGGCGGCTCCTTCTTGGCCTGCTCACCGTCCTTCTTCTCGTCCTTCTCATCGCTGGTCTCGTCGTCGACCTTGGCGATGCTGCTCTCGGCAATCTCCGCCTGCTCCTCGGAGGTGTCGACCACCTTGAAGTACGCCAACACCGCCGCGTGGACCGCATCTTCGGTGTACTTGCCCTTCGGGTCGATATCGATGACCTTCTCGTAGCTCTCGGCGGCCTTCTCCCACTGCTGCAGTTTGTAGAGCAGTTCAGCGTAGAAGAACGTCGTGGTGTACTTCTTGGGGGAGTCCGGGAAGGTCTCCAGGTAGTGCTTGTAGAGGTGGTAAGCCATCGAGTACAGGTCGGCGTTTTTGGTCTTCTGCGCCTCGCGGTGGTACTGAGTGGCCCACTGGCGAACCAACGACTCGACGCGCTTTCGCTTGCGGTCGTAGTTCTGCTCTTTGGTGTCACCGAATTTGTCTTGGTCGGCGTACTGCACCAGCTTCATCAGACGGACCAACTCTTTGATCGACTTGACGCTGTAGGCGTTGGAGACCGTCTGGTTGCGCACGATCTCGTACTGGTAGTCGATCGTCTTGACGCTGGTCTTGTTGAGCTTGATGAGCTGTCGGTACATGCGCGTCGAGTCGCGCGTGTTGCCCATGTCGCCGTAGTGGATCGCCAGGCGCTCGGCCAACTTGAGCCAAGTCTCCTTGTCGTCGTTGGTGATATCCTTGAGGAAGGGGATTGCCTTTTTCGGGTTACCCACGTGCGAGTACGTGCGCACGATGTCCTTGCGCGCCTGCTTGATCAACGCCTTGCTCTGGGGGTGGTTCGGGTGCTTCTTGGCGTACTTGATCACGTTGATGAACGTGTCGAGCGCCTTGTCCTTCTGGGCCATGTTGAAATAGCACCAGCCCGCCTTGTACTTGGCGTAGGCGTAGACCTCCGAATCCTTGTACTGAGCGGCCTTCTTGTAGGCCTTGAGCGCGTTTTGGGCGTCGTCGTTGTTGAAGTAGTACTCACCGAACGACAAGAGCACGTTGGGCACGTACTTGGTGTTGGGGAAGTCGCGGATGAGGCGCTTGAAGATCTTGATCGCCTCTTCCTGCTTGCCGATCTCTTGAAGGTTGGTCCCCAAGTAAAAGAGCACCTTGTCGAGATCTTTGAAATTCGGGTGGTTCTGATAGATATCGACGTAGAGCTGGACGGCTTCCTTCTTGAGCCGCTCGGCCTCGTCGAGCATGCGCTGCATGGAGGCGCGGCATTGCTTGGCCTTTTGCTTGTTGCCCTTGTCGTCGAGGGTGTAGCACTGGTCCTGTTTTTTGAACGCCGTCATCTCGTAGTACTTCGACTTGTCCCAGTACATCTCGGACAAGTTGAACAGGTACTCGGCGCACTTGGGGTTGCTCTGGGGGCAGCTGTCGATGAGCTTCTTGAGCTGGACGATCTGCTCGTCGAGCCGGCGCACGTTCTCGACTTGCTTGGTGGGAATCGAACTCGAGGCGCTGACATTCGGACCTTCCTCCTCGCCTTCGAGGGAGGGTCGCTCCTTTTGGTCCTTGGCCTCGGCGACCTGAACGGTCTTCTCTTCCTTCTCTTTTTCTTCGGGTGCCCCTTCCTGGGCCCATCCTTGCGCGGGCAGCGCGAGGCACAACGCGGCGAGGAGCGCAGCGGCAAGCAGGCGCGCCTTGGTGTTGTCGGACGAGCGGTTGAAGAAAGCGATCATCTGGTGCTCCTTGAAGCTAGTCATCGAGCGCGCCGCCAACAGTCGGCGCCGAGGCGGCCGCGCCCAGCTCACACGTGTGCGCTCAGCGGCTGCACTCCGAGTTGATGTTGAAGACATAGGCCCCCAACTCGTCTCGCCAGTATTCCCCGTCGAACGTCCAATACATTTGCTCGTCACTGATCTTAATCTCGGGCGAATCGGTGACATTCCCCTGGACGTTCATGCCCGCGCGGATGTCTGCCTCGATCTGGCCCTGCTCGGCGCGGGCGACCTCGAACGTGATCTCTTCCTTCTGCATGATCAGCTCTTCGAGCTCGCGCACCACACGCTGCAGGCGCTGCTGAGCTACGGTGCCAGCGTCGCTGACCGCGAAGCTCAACGCCAACTCGGACTCCTGCAAAAGCGAAGTTCCCAGCGGACTCGACTGCCAAGCGTCGGGCATGGTGCCGATCTTCTCTTTCTCTTTTCGAATCGTGTCGACGAGGTCGAACTTACGCTCGACCTGAGCGTCGTCCAGCGCAGCATCCAAGATCTGGTAGACCTGCGGGTCGAACTCGGCGCTGCCGCCTTCGAGCTTCTCGAGCCACTCGAACATTGCGGTCGGATCTTGATAGTCGGTCAATACCGCCTGCACATCGTCTTTGAGGGGAGCGTAGTAGTAATCGAAGTCCTCGAGTACGTAGCGCACACGCTCGTACTTGCAGTTGTAGAAGAAGATCACCGCCGACAGAATCGGCCCCTCGGGGAAGTAGGCGTCGGCGAAAAACGGCGAGTTCAGGCTGTGCAGGTTGCCCAGCGCCTTGTTGTAATCGTCGGTCTGGAAGAAGGCCCAGCTCGACTCGAACAGCGCCTGCGGCCAGCGCACCGAACTGCGGTCGATATTCGAGTAGTATTTGAGGCTCGTGCCGTAGTCGCCCGTCGAGTAGAACACGCGCGCCATGCCGAAGGTCGTCAGCTCCTTGAGCTCTTGCTCCTCGGGAGTCAGTGCTGTGCTCTCTTCTTTGGAGCGAAGGTGGGAGAGCACCGTCTTGAACTCTTGGACGGCGGGCTTGGCCTCGTAGTTGGCCACGTGGGTGATCGCAGCGATGTAGTGCGCCTTTCCATAGTGCTCACTGCGCTTGCTGACCGCGGTCAGAAGGCGAAGTGCTTCCGCATTGTTCATCTGCTGGTACAGATGGCGGCCTACCAAGTAGGCGAACTGGTCGCGGTACTTTTCGGGAACATCTTGCGGGTAATAGCTGGCGTAGGGAGCCAGTCGCTGCATCAGCGAGGGGTCACCGGGAATGACATCGGTCAACAGGACCAGGCCACGCAACGTGGGCAGATAATACGGGTGCGACTCTCCGGCGTCGACGATGCGGCCGAAGTAGCTCAAAGCCCCCTGATACAACTCCATTCGCAGCAGCGTCTTTCCGAGTTCATACTCGGCTTCGGGCACATAGGCCTCGGCGGCCACGTCTTCCGAGGAGACCACCTTGTAGAACATCAGGCTGGCCTCGTCGTACTTCTTCTGTTCGTAGAGCTTTTTGCCCTCGGCCAGAAGGTCCGCAAAGGGGCCGGTCTTCTCGGGAGAGGCTTCCTCTTCGACTTCTTCTTCGCCGAAGGACATCGTGCCCTGAGCCCCGGCCTGACTGACCGCGACTAGCTGGATAGCTAGGAGGACGAGAAAACCACTCAGAAAGCGCTTCGACATGGATTTGGCTCCATGAAAAGATTCTAGTAGACGCGCAGGCGCTAACCTCGCGCAGATATTCATCAGGGTCTCTCGGTGCTGCTCGCCGCCCCGGCCAACGTGGTTACGCCGGCCAGTCGCAGACCGTCGTCACTCATCGATGTCGACGTCTTCGACGCAGTAGCTGGTGTTCGAGCCGAACGGGAACTGCCGGCACTTTCCGGCCACACAATCGCCGTCGGACTCGCAGGTCGTCGTGCAGAACGCCTGACTCCCCTTGTACCGCGCGCAGATCTGAGTTTCACACTGCAAGTTCTGCTCTTCGACACAGCTCACGTTAGACTCGGGATCGGCACACAGGCTCCCCGCTTCCAGATCGCAGCTGGCGTACATATCGTCGCCGCACGCGGTCAGGGTCACCGTCAGCGCCAATAGGGCCCCGGCAAAGAGTGAGCCTCCCAAAAAGTGACGCCATCGCTGCATTCGCCTTCCTCCACACACCACAGATGACCATTGAGATTCATGCTGCATGCAGAATGCACTTGAAGGCGCACTCTCGTCAAGGTCGCTCTCTGACTCGGGATGAGCGCCTTTTGCAGTTTATTGTCGTCTACCACAGCATCAATTCTTGCTCTGACAAGAATCAATTCTTTTTGAGACAATGCGAACCACGCAAGAATGAAACAAGAACGAAAGAAGGCCGGCGGAATACCCGCCGGCCTTCTTCGATCCTAACGGATCAGCAGCGACTCACATGCTGTCGTCCGCTTCGGGCTCTTCTTCAGCCGCTTCTTCTTCCATCTCTTCGCCAGCTTCTTCAGCGGCTTCTTCGGTCTCTTCAGCGGCCTCTTCAGCGCCTTCCTCGACCTCTTCAGCAGCTTCTTCGGTTTCCTCAGCTGCTTCCTCGGCAGCCTCTTCGGTCTCCTCAGCAGCTTCTTCGGTCTCCTCTTCCATCGGCGCTTCCTGCTCCTTGACCTCTTCCTGAGCTTCGTCAGGCTTGGCTTCGCCGTTGCTGCAAGCGGTGGCGAACGAGAACGAGAGCGCGATCAAAGCGATCAACAGACTCTTGAGCTTCATGGTTGTCACTCCTTAAACTTTTGGTGTGGGCCCAGGGTTTTCAACAAGCCAGTGCACGGCATGGCAACGTGTCGGTCAACGGTCCCTGTGAACCACTTCAATCAACTGATTGTCACTGGCAAAGCCATACGTGCCAACAATATGCCTCTTTTGGGCTTAGCACGTTCCTATACATTTTCAAGAAATAAGTCCTCGTGTCTAGATAATTCTCATGGCAGCCCGATCTTTTTTGGAGGCGCAACCTGAGGAGCGGGCTTTGAACCCGCACTCGCCTGTTATATAAACGCGGGAGCGCTCGCCGAGTCTTGTTGCTGCCGGCGAGCGATCGCAAGCTTGATTTCTCTCCGGCGGAGAAGCCTGTCATGTCGATTCATCGTCTGTCCTGTCGCATTGTTTGTACCCTTCTGTTCGTCGCGGCATTCGCCCCGGCTTCGGCCCTCGGCCAGCAAAAGGAGCAAGCCTCCGCCAACCCCGAAAGCACTGCCGACGACGCCAAAGCTGGTGCCGACGCCAGCGGTGAGCGCCTGCTCGAAGAGGCGGCCGAGATCTCGGGCGAAGTCGCCAGGATCCGCGGCCTATCGCTCAAGCACGAAATCAAAAAGGGCATTCGCAACCGCGACCAACTCCGCAAGGTGCTCATCGAGCGGCTCGCCGAAGAGGTCACTGACGAAGATGTCGAAAACGAAGCCAAAGTTTTCAAGAAGTTAGGCTTGATGCCCGAGGACCTCGACTACAAGCAAACCTTGCTGGACGTGTTGACCGAGCAGATCGCCGGGTTTTACGACCAAAACGCCAAAGAGCTGTACATCATGCAGGGGATCCCCCTGGAGTTGCAGCGACCGGCAATGGCTCATGAAATCTTCCACGCCATCCAAGACCAGCACTTCGACATCAAGCGCATGGTCGAGCCGATCAGCAGCAAGGAGAACGGTGATTTCGCCTTGGCACGCTCGGCGCTCATCGAGGGCGACGCCAGTGTGGTGATGATCGACTTCTCGTTGTACGAGGAAGGCGTTCTGCCGCGCGACCAAGTGCGCAGCATCATCGACATTCCCATGATGGCCAACGTCCTCACGCAGTTGACCCGGGAGGATATCGGAGCTCTGCAACAGATGGTCCCTCAGGGGACAAACCCCTCCTCTCCGGTCGATCCGTCGCAGCTGTCCGAGTCGGCCTTGGCCGACGCACCGCGCATGATCCGCAAGCTCCTCGTATTTCCCTACTTTGGGGGCATGCGTTTCGTAATCAAGACCCGCTTGGGGCATGACTGGGAGCGCGTCAATCAAGTTTACAAGAACCCGCCCGTCTCCACCGAGCAGATCTTGCACCCGGAACGCTACTTCGCCGGAGACGAGCCCGTGCGTCTCGACTACAACGTCGAGCCGACCTTCGAAGACGACGCACTCATCTACGACAGCGTGTTGGGCGAGTACCAGATGCGCTTGGTCCTCGAAGAGCATCTGCTCGAGGGCGAAGACGGCCAGAAGAATCGTGCCCCGCTCGACAAGGCGCTCGATGGCTGGGACGGCGACCGGCTGCGCGCCTACGAGACGTCCGAGGGCCAAACCCTCATTTCGCATCTGAGCGTCTGGGATTCTCTCGACGACGCTGACGAATACTTCGACGCGCTCGTCGAGATGATGAAGGTGCGTTATCCCGACGCGAAGTTGACTCACAACCGCGGCAAGTACGGCCAGTCCGTGTGCATGCGCGCCGGCGAAGGCGATGAGGCCGAGCGCATCTATCTCGAGCAATGGGGTGACCTGGTGCTGCATCTCGAAGGCGCTCCCACCAAGCTCGACGCCAAGGGCAAAGAGACCGACACCACCGCTTATATCCTCCGGGAGCGCATCATGCGCACCGTCGAGCGCACGCCCTTCGCAGAAGTCTACGAGCAGAAGGTCGAGGCTTACGACGCCGAGGCGGCGACCAAGGATGCGAGCGACCGGTAGACGCCTTTCGGGACGCGGCTACCAGACCCGCCCGTCAGCATCGAACGCACAGGGAAAATGCGTCAGCTTCGGCTCTTCGCCGCTCAGGTCGATGGCAATGACGTCGAAGCGAACGTTGACCTTGCGAACCTTCTCTTTTTGCAGATACACCTTCGCCAGGCGCACCAACCGCCCACGTTTGCGGGCGTTGACCGAAGCTTCCGGAGGCGGCCCCAATGGGGTGCGCTTGGTCTTGACCTCGACAAACGCCAGTGTCTGCTCCATTCGGTGGCCCACCTTGCCGTAGCGGCTGGCCACCATGTCCAACTCGCCCATCTTGAGGGTGTAGTTGCGGTGCAAGACCTCCCAACCCAACTCGCGCATATGTTCGGCAGCGAGATCTTCGCCAGCCATCCCAATTTCGCGACGCGGGTCAAGGTCTTTCGAGTCGTCTTTCGTCTGTTCCATCTCGTTTTCTCCACGGAAGAGTGACACACGGTCCCTATTACGGTTTTCGGCAAGAAGGGCCGAATCGTTGCGTGTGTGTGGAGAAAAAAAACGAAAACCGCCCCCACAGCGGCACCTGACGGGGGATCGCGGCGTCGTTTTCTATTTGCGGAGCTTGTCGCGGTATTCGCGCACACCACCGAACGTGAGCCGGTGGATGGGACAAGGTCCGTACTCGGCAACCGCATCGCGGTGCTGCTTGGTAGGATAGCCTTTGTTGCTGGCAAACCCGTATTCCGGCCACTGTTCGTGATGGCGCGCCATGACCTCGTCACGGGAAACCTTCGCCAGAATACTGGCCGCCGCGATGGCTCGGCTACGTGCATCGCCTTTGACGACCGCGCGCTGCGGGAGCGACAGTTTGACGGGCATATTGCCGTCGATGAAGACGTAATCGGGAGGACCGTCGAGTTGCTCACACACCTCAGCGACGGCCGCCTCCATGGCGCGATGAGTCGCCTGGAGAATATTGATTTCGTCGATCACGGCATGATCGCTGAACGTGATACTGAAAGCCGGCGCCGAAGCTTGGATGAGTTCGAAGGCCTCTTCACGGCGCGTTTGCTCGAGCTTTTTGGAGTCGTCGAGCAGTTCGAGCCAAGGCTCTTCGAGCGCTTCGAGATCTATTGCGACTGCCGACGCATAAACCGGACCGGCCAATGGGCCTCGCCCGGCCTCGTCGACGCCGATGATAAACCGGTAGCCCTGGGAGACACACCAGTCTTCGAGTTCGCCGATGACCGGCTCGCCTTTCTGAAAGAGATTCTGCTGACTCATGGACGGTCGGTTTATCCGCTGCACAATACGATATGACTCTTCTTCGCGGCGCTCTCGAACACCTCGTCGAAGGCGTCTGAGACATTCGAACCGAAGTCGTCACGCGGGTCATTGACCCAGATGGTCTCGAAGTAGCCCCCCGAACGATCGGCGGTGTTCACGTGAAGCGCCAGCGCCAAGGCCGCCTTGACGATACGCTCTTCAGAGCTTCGCGTGCGTCGCCACATCTCGAGCTTATCGTCGCTCAGATCGCGAACGCGCAAGTCGCCCTCGGGCGAAAGCTCCACACCCTTGAACCGATTGCCGAGCACGTGCCCACAGATCTTGCCCCACATCTTGCGGGTTCGAGACTGCAATCCACTCGCAGTCCACTGCCCCGTGCGCTCGGCGGCCAACTTGAGTCGACCGAATGCAGTCTGGGGCACCTCTTCGGGCTCGTCGTCTTCGTCGTCAGAAAGGGCGTCGGCTGGCTCGATGCCAAGGCTCTGCAGATCGTTCTCGAGCTGGAAGGTCGACATGACGAACTCCGGAAGCAACGTGCGCTCGGCCTCTAGATCCTCGAGCTCTTCCTCGAGTTCGGCGATCGTGGCTGCCGCGGCTTTGTAGGTAGGATCGCGGCGTGCTTCCGTGGCTTTGGCCTCGAGTTGCTCGATGATCTGCTCGAGCTTGCTGGTCTTCTCGACGCGGACGAACAATTCCTCTTCGTTCTCGACACCCGCGTGAATCAACAGATGATTGATCTGCTCGCGAAACGAGACTTCCTCTTCGCGCACCTGGTTGAGGCGGCGCTTGATCGATTCTAGGCGCACTTGGTGCACACTGGCCCGTTCGAGATCGGTGAAGTACTTGAGCAACACCCAGGCAACCATGCCGAAGCCGACGACATTGACCGCGGCGGCCTGTCTCAGCGTGTCGTGCATGCCGACCGACACCCCGAGCGCGGCCACGCCGATCGCCAGTCCGGCCCAGAAGAGCGGCACCTTCCAAGGACGATCGGGCAGCTTTCGCTCCACGTCGATGCGCTCGTCTTCTTCCTGGCGAATCAGACGATCGAGCTGGTGGTCGAACTCCTCGAAGCGCTCGTCCTTCTCCGATAACAGAGACAGATCTTCCTCGGAGAGATCATCGAGTCGCAATTGCTCGAGCTTGGCTTTCGCCTGCTCGAGCTTCTCTTCGATCTTGGCGCCGGTGCCGAGTTGTTTGCGTTGCTCGGCAATCTTGCCCTCGATATTCTTGATTCGGTCCTCGAGTGTTTCGACACGCACGGCGGTGCGATACTTCTCGACGAGCTCACGGCCGCGCTCGTCGAGTGCAGCAGCGCCGTTCGCGGGGTCGTAGAGCTCGTCGTCGTCGAATCGCCAGAGGTTCAGCGCTGCAAAGGACTCGAAGTCCGGCAGACCGAGTTCGCCGGCCAACGCTTCGACCGTGGCATCCTCGCCCTTGGCGAGGCCGGTATAGCCCCCCTCGCCTTTTCTCTGTAGACGCAGCGACGACGGCTTGCCTCGGCGCAGCACGCGATACTCTTTGTCATCTTGCTCGAACACCACCGCCAACTTGATCGTGCCGTCCTGCTTCAACTGCTCGTCCAGCGGCGAAGGCACACGGGAGGGGTACAGTAGCGCGATGACAAGCGCGTGAACGTCGGCGGTCGTCAGGTCCGACGGAAGACTCATCCGGTCGACGCCGGGGGCCGTGGCCAGCCGGACCGGCGACTCGCAACCGAATACACCTTGGAATATGATCTCTCGGATTCGCATACGTGCAGTTTAGCGCCGCTGGCGGGCTGTTGTCTACCGCTTTGGTACACGTCGGCGATGAACGCAAAAAGCCAGCGGCCCGCCGATAGAAAAAGGCGGGCGCTGGCTTTTTACGCAGTCTTCAAAGGCGAACGAACTCAGACGCCCTTACGCTCGCGCTTGCTGCGGATACGCGCCGACTTACCGGTGCGCTCACGCAGGTAGTAGAGCTTGGCGCGGCGCACGCGGCCGATGTTGCCCAACTCGATCTTCTCGATACGCGGGCTGTGCACCGGGAAGATACGCTCGACGCCGATGCCGCCGGCCGAGATCTTGCGCACGGTGAAGGTCTCTTTGAGGCCGGAGCCGCTTCGGCCCAGGACGACACCTTCGAACACCTGGACGCGCTCTTTGTCACCCTCGCGAATGCGGAGGTGGACGCGCACGGTATCACCGGAGCGGAAGTGAGGAACGTCCTCGCGAAGCTGCTGCTCTTCAATCTTGTCAATAAGGCTCATGGTTCGTCTCCACCGTTGTGTGGCGGTCAATCGATTTTATGGCTCGTCCGTTCCG
Organism: Persicimonas caeni; assembly: GCF_006517175.1. Taxonomy (NCBI): domain Bacteria; class Deltaproteobacteria; order Bradymonadales; family Bradymonadaceae; genus Persicimonas; species Persicimonas caeni. The sequence continues at coordinate 1,142,845 of NZ_CP041186.1, forward strand.
ACGGCAGGGCCGGCGAAACCGGGGTTACACTAGTTGGACCCTCGCCAAGGGCGGGGTGATGTAACACGACACCCGAGCGAAGTAAAGACGTTAATCGTCCTGTAGCAAATCGGGCCGTCGCTGCTTGGTTCGCTCGACGGACTGTTCGCGGCGCCAATCGGCGATCTTTTGATGGTTGCCGCTGAGCAAGACCTCGGGAACCTGCCGTCCGCGAAACTCCCGCGGGCGGGTGTATTGAGGATATTCGAGGCGACCGTCGGCGAAACTCTCCTCGCGGATCGACGCCTCGTTGCCCAGCACGCCCGGAAGCAGACGCGTGACGGCGTCGATGAGCACAAGCGCGCCGGGCTCGCCGCCGCTCAGAACGTAATCACCGATCGAGACCTCGCGGTCGATCCATCCTTGGCGCACCCGCTCGTCGATCCCTTCGTAGCGCCCACAGGTCAGAATCATCCCTGGAAGTTCGGCGAGTTCGTGGGCCAAGCTCTGGCTCAGCGGCTCACCTTGCGGGCTCATGAGGATCCGCGGCGCGGCCGGATCTTGTTCGCGCGCATGCTCCAGCGCGCCGACCAACGGCTCGGGCTTCATGACCATGCCCGCTCCGCCCCCGTACGGGAGATCGTCGGTCGTCTTGTGCTTGTCGGTCGCAAAGTCCCTGATGTCGACGAGTTCGTAATCCACCAGGCCCTTGTCGTGGGCACGGCCCAAGATGGTCGCTTGGAGGGGAGTCTCGAAAAACTCCGGGAACAGTGTCAGGATCTGGAACTTCACGGCAGATCGCCTGCGGGCAGGAGGATGGCTCAGGGAAGCTCGGTGCCTTCCGGAGCCCAATGATCGAGGGGTTGGAGAAGCACGGCTCCGTCGTGATCGAGGTCGGCAACGGCGTCTTCGATCATTGGAACGAAGAGCTTGGAGCCGTCACTCATATGAACAACCATCACATCGTTGGCGCCGGTCTCGAAAAACCCGCCAACCTCGCCAATCGAACGCGACGGCCCCTCTTCAGCGAGCAAGATGAGGACCTCCCGTTCTACCAAGTCCTTCTGATAGAACTCGTCCTCTTCCAACTCGGGAAGCACCTCCGCGTCGACGAAAACCTCGAGGTTGGTCAGCGCTTCGGCTTCGTCGCGATCGGCGACCTCGTCGAACTGGACGATGTCGAACTTATTCGCTCGACGCGCCCGAGCCACCGTCAACGGGAAATCTTGGTCCCCCCGACGTGCGAAAACCCGCGATCCCACCTCGAAGAGGTCGGATCCCGGGTTCACGGGAAAGTAGCGGATCTCGCCGCGCACTCCGTGCGCACGTCCGAAGGTCCCCGTTTGGATGAGCTCTCGATCCGCCATCGGTCAGTCGACGATATCGACGGTGACCTGTTTGCCGGTGCCGATGTCGGCCGCGGTCACCATGCTGCGCATGGCGCGAGCGATCCGCCCGCCGCGACCGATCACGCGCCCACGCACGTCGTCGGGAGTGAAAATCTTGATATCGAGCTGCGAGTCACCCTCGTCGGCCTCGACGTTGAAGTCAACGTCGTCACCCAAGAGCGACTCCACCACGTAGCGAACCAGCTCGCGGTAGGCTTCGGCGGTGTCCTTGTCGGTTGCAGCCATCGTGTGCTCTCCCACAGACTAGTACTCGGCTCGAGAGGTGAGCCAATCCGATTACTCTTCCTCGTCGGAAGTTTCCTCGGACTCTTCGGCTTCTTTAGACTCTTCGGCTTTCTCAGCTTCTTCCGAAGCCTCTTCAGCCTCTTCGCCCTCTTCCGAAGCTTCTTCGGCCTCAGCTTTCTCAGCCTTTTCAGCCTTCTCAGCCTCTTTAGCGGCCTTGGCCTCTTCCTCGGCCTTTTTGGCCTCAGCTTTGGCTTGCTCGGCGATCTCGGCGCGACGAGCTTCGTCGGCCTGACGCTTCTGCTCGGCCTGGGCCTTGCGGGCAGCCTCGTCGGCCCCCTCTTCGCTCAGGTCGACCACGTCGCCGCGGCGCATGCGCCGGATCAACGACAGCACGGTGTCGGTCGGCTGGGCGCCGACGCTCAACCAGTACTCGACGCGCTCGGAGTTCAGGCGCACCGTGGCCGGCTCGTGGAGCGGGTCGTAGGTGCCCAGCATTTCGATGAACCGACCATCACGGGGGCTACGCTTGTCGGTGGCAACCACGCGATAGAAGGGGCGCTTTTTGGCGCCATAACGCTGCATTCTAAGTCGTACAGGCATCGTTTCTCAGTCGTCTTTTGGAAAACCAACTTCCTTATGTGAGCGCGCCCGGAGGAGCACCCACGGTCTATAAAATTGCGCGGCCCTGCATTTGCAAGGCCTCGGAAGGTCGGGAACACTAGAGATCCCAACCGTCCCTGTCAAGTGCGCGTGGCGCCGGCCGGCAAAAAAGCGACCACCGGGAGGACAAATCCATCCCGGTGTTCAATTGCACGGCGGCTGCTCAGTCGCCGCAAGCATCTTCGATCATCTGACCGAGGTCGCCCGACTCGTGCATCTTGCTCACGATGTCAGAGCCGCCCACCAACTCGCCGCCGACGTACAGCTGCGGAATGGTCGGCCAATCGCCGTAGTCTTTGATACCCTGACGGATCTCGGGGTCGGCGAGCACGTTGACCGCGTAAAACGGCTTGCCGTAGCTCGACAACACCGCGGCCGCGCGCGCCGAAAACCCGCACATGGGCTGCTGGGGCGTGCCCTTCATAAAGAGCACCAGATCATTCTCGGTCACCATCTTCTCGATCTCCGAGAGAACGTCGCCGCCTTCGTCGCGCGTCTTCGGCGCGGCCTCGGCAGACTCGGAACCGGCGATCGGAAGCGAAATCTTCTTCTTTTCGTCACTCATGACTTCTCTTCCCACTGCTCTGGAGTAAAAACGTCGAGCGTCAGTGCATGGATCGGCCCTTTCATCTCTTCTTTGAGGGCGTCGTAGACCATGCGGTGGCGCTTGATGAGCGGCTTCCCGTCAAACGCTTCGGAGATGACGGTCACCTGGTAGTGATCTTTGGTACCCGTCAGGTCCTGAACGTGGACCTCGGCATCCGTCAGAGATGCTTTGATCTTGGAGACGATCTCTTCCGGCTCAATCATTGTGTCTAACTCTCTGGCTGGCGTTAAATTCCGCGTGTGACCCACGAGGTCGAACTCGCCGGGTCGCCCGGTTCACGCCCCTTCCCCTAATAGGATTCGCTCGCGAATTCAAGATGCGTCCGTCACAAGATTGGATCTTTGGCCCGCGGTGATTACGGGTTTGCCTCGCAAATTAAGCGCGTGTCCGAGTTGCGTCCAGCAAGCGAAGCGATGCGGCCAGCGCTTGACCAAATCCGGTTCACACAATTATAAGTAGCCGCACTGAATCGTGGTTCATTGGCGCATGGCGTGCGCACTGAGCACGCCGCCAGATGCACGCGCCAGTCGCCGTTTCCTCTCGCTCAAACGACCTTACGCAAAGGAAGCACACTTATGGCAACCAAGCGCATTCGAAAGGCCGTCGTCATCGGCGCCGGGGTCATGGGTCGCGGCATCGCCGCGCACCTGGCCAACGCTCGCATCCCCGTTCACCTGCTCGATATCGTCCCACAACCCCAGGAGGGCGACGATCCGAAGGATCCGGCGTTTCGCAGCAAGATCGCGCGCAACGCGATCCAGCAGATCAAGAAGAGCAAGCCGGCGCTCATCTTCACCAAGCGCGATCTCGAGCTGATCACGCCGGGCAACATCGAAGATGATCTCGACGTGCTCGCCGACGCCGATTGGGTCGTCGAGGCCGTGCCCGAGCGTATGGACATCAAGCAGGCGACCTTCTCCAAGATCGAAGAGCACGCCGGCGAAGACACCATCATCACCTCGAACACCTCCGGGCTGTCCATCGCGGGCATGCTCGAAGGCCGCAGCGACAGCTTCAAAGAGCGCTTCCTGGTGACGCACTTCTTCAACCCGGTGCGCTACATGAAGCTTCTCGAGCTGGTCGAGGCCGAGGACACCTCCTCGGAGGTCACCGAGACGATGATCGCGTTCGGTCGCGACGTGCTCGGCAAGGGCATCGTGTTCGGCAAGGACACCACCAACTTCATCGCCAACCGCATTGGCGTGCATGGCATCATGAGCATCATGCACCTGATGAGCGACTTCGATATGACCATCGAAGACGTCGATCAGGTCTTCGGCAAGCCTATGGGCCGACCGAAGTCGGCTGTGTTCCGCACCGGTGACGTCGTCGGTTTGGACACCTTCGTGCACGTGGCCGACAACTGCCACGAGACGTTGACTGACGACGAGGACCGCGAGGTCTTTGAAGTCCCCGACTTCCTGCGCGACATGGTCGAAAAGGGCTGGACGGGTCAAAAGGCCGGCCAGGGCTTCTACAAGAAGACCGACGAAGGCATCATGGCCCTTCGCCCGGAGTCCATGGAGTACGAAAAGCGCGACAAGAGCGACTTTTCGAGCCTATCGGGTGCCAAGGGCTCGCCGGCGGACAAGATCCGCTACGTCATCCGCGAGGGCGAGGACAAGGCCGCCGATTTCGCACGCGCCGCCACCTACCGCTCGCTGGCCTACACGGCGCGACGCATGGGTGAGATCGCCGACGATGTCGTCAACATCGATCGCGCGATGCGCTGGGGCTTCAACTGGAAGCTCGGGCCGTTCCAGACCTGGGACGCCATCGGCCTCGAGTGGTCCGTCGAGCAGATGAAGGAAGAAGGCATCGAGCTGCCCTCTTGGATCGACGAGATGGTCGAAGCCGGCCACGAGTCTTTCTACCGCTGGAACGGAGCCACGCGTGAGTACTACGACGTGGAGGCAAATGACTACAAGCCGGTGCCGGCCGACGAGCGCGAGATCTCCATCGACGTGCTCAAGAAGTCGGACAAGAAGGTGATGGGCAACTCCAGCGCCAGCCTCTACGACATGGGCGACGGCGTGGCCCTGCTCGAGTTCCACACCAAGATGAACTCGGTCGACAACGACATCATCGCGATGATGGAGCAGGCCGCCGACGAGGTCGAAGACGGCGACTGGCGAGGGCTGGTCATCGGAAACGGCTCGGACAACTTCTCGGCAGGCGCCAACCTGATGCTTGTGCTCATGAACGCACGCGCGGGCAACTGGGACGACATCGAAGAGATGGTCACCCGCTTCCAGGCCGCCAACCAGCGCATGCGCTACCTGTCCAAGCCGGTCGTGGCTGCCCCGCGCGGCCTGACCCTTGGTGGCGGCGCCGAGGTAGCCATGGGCGCCAACGCTATCCAGCCTGCCGGCGAGCTCTACATGGGGCTGGTCGAAGTCGGCGTGGGCCTCGTGCCCGGCGGTGGCGGCAACCTGCAGCTGATGCGCAACATCTTCGGCAAGCACGCCAGCGACGCCGACTTCGACGCCCTCCCCTTCCTGCAGAAGGTCTTCATGCAGATCGGTATGGCCGAAGTCTCGCGCAGCGCCGAACAGGCACGCGAGGCGGGCTTCCTCAAGCTCGACGACGGGCTGTCGATCAACGCCGAGCATCGCCTGCACCACGCCAAGCAGCGGGTCATCGGCATGTACGAAGCGGGCTTCCGTGCGCCGCGTCCCACCCAGTTCCGCCTGCCCGGCAAGGACGGCGTGGCGACCATCGACATGATGCTCTACAGCATGGAGGGCCAGAAGCAGATCTCGGCCTACGACCGCCACATCGGCAAGATGTTGGCCAACGTGCTGTGCGGCGGCGAGACCACCCGCGCGGTGCTCACCAGCGAAGACCGGCTGCTCGAACTCGAGCGCGAGGCCTTCCTGTCGCTGTGCGGCGAAGAGAAGAGCCAGGAGCGCATGCAGCACATGCTCATGCACAACAAGCCGCTTCGTAACTAAACAGCGCCGCTCAGGAAGAAACCAACGGCGGTCGCGGGTTTTACCCGCGTCCGCCCTGAAGCCACATATATGGAGAAAACTATGGAAACGCGCGAAGTTGTCATTGTCTCTTACGCCCGCACGCCTTTTTGCAAGGCGAAGAAGGGCCTGCTCAAAGACACTCGCCCCGACACGATGGCCGCCGAGGCCATCAAGGCGGCGCTCGAGCGCGCCGAGGGCCTCAAAGCCGAAGACATCGAAGATGTGGTCATCGGCTGCGCGATGCCCGAGGGTGAGCAGGGCATGAACGTCGCCCGCATCGCCTCGCTGATGGCCGGCCTGCCCGACACCGTGCCGGCCATGACCGTCAACCGCTTCTGCTCGTCGGGCCTGCAGACCATCTCGCAGGTCGCCGAGCGTATCATGATCGGCGCCATCGACGTGGGCATCGCCGGCGGGACCGAGTCGATGACCATGGTCCCGATGGGCGGCAACAAGCCCTCGGCGAACCCGCAGATGATGGAGGAGCACCCCGAGATCTACATCCCCATGGGCACCACCGCCGAAAACGTCGCCAAGCGTTTCGAGGTGAGCCGCGAAGATCAGGACAAGTTCGCCCTTCGCAGCCACGAGCGCGCCGTCGACGCCTGGGAGCGCGGCTTCATGCAGGGTGAGGTCATTCCGGTTCACACCGAAGTCGTCAACCACGACGGCACCCGCAAAGAAGTCACCGTCAGCAAAGACGACGGCCCGCGCCCCGACTCGAGCCTCGAAGTGCTCGCCAAGCTCCCGACGGTCTTCGACCGCAAGGGTGGCTCGGTCACCCCGGGTAACGCATCGCCGCTGACCGACGGCGCTGCAGCCGTGGTGGTGATGTCCAAGGAGAAAGCCGACGAGCTCGGCCTCGAGCCGATGGGCTACTACCGCGGCTTCCAGGTCGCCGGCGTCGCTCCCGAGATCATGGGCATCGGCCCGGTCCCGGCGATCCGCAAGCTCATGGAGAAGCACGACATGAGCGTCGAAGACATCGACTTGTTCGAGATCAACGAGGCGTTCGCAAGCCAGTCGGTCTACTCGGCCCGTGAACTCGGCGTCGACATGGACAAGCTCAACGTCAACGGCGGCGCGATCGCTCTGGGTCACCCGCTGGGCGTCAGTGGCACCCGCATGACCGGCACGATCCTGCGCGCCCTCGAGGAGCAAGACGGCCGCTTCGGCGTCGTCTCGATGTGCATCGGCGGCGGCATGGGCGCTGCCGGCCTCTTCGAGCGCATCAAGAAGTAAGTCTGTTAGACCCAAACAGACGACCCTTCGAGGGTCGTGTCGCCGAAAATCTTCGGTGGCACGACCCTCTTTTTTTGCGGACAAACTACGATTTGGGGGCCGCTTTGGCGCACGCTTTCGATGACTCGACGCGCTATTTGAGCAGACAAACTACAATTTGGGGGCCGCTTTGGCGCACGCTTTCGATGACTCGACCCTCAAATTGTAGTTTGGCTGCCCAAATAGTATCCTAGGTGCATGAAGCACCTGCGTTTTCTCATAATTTCGCTTATCGCCGCGTTCGTCCTGAACGCCTGTGGCTCCACCTACGACACCTCGCGCATCCGCGATCCCAAAGGCGATCTGATCACCGATCGAGCCGCCAACGGACCCGACGGAAAGAAGCACGCACTCAGCGGCGGAGCGAGTTGGTACGGCAAGAAATTTCACGGCCGCACCACCGCCTCCGGCGAACCGTACGACATGTACGCCTTTACCGCGGCTCACAAGACCCTGCCGTTCCACACGGTGGTACGCGTCATCGAGCCGGAGACGAACAAATCGGTTGTTGTGCGCATCAACGACCGCGGACCCTACCACGGCAGCCGCATCATCGATCTGTCGTTTGCCGCGGCGACCGACCTGGACCTCGTCGAGCGCGGCGTGCAGCACGTCGAACTCGAGGTCGTGCAGTGGGGTGACGGCTCGCGGGTGCGTGCCACGGACTAGCACCGGCGCACTGGAACTCATATTCGTCCCTGAGTATAATCTGACTGGATTCAGCCTCCTGAAACAGCCGGGCACATGCCTTTTCGCTTGCCATTGTGGTTGGGAAGATACTGCGCCGCCTGCGGGCTGAGTCTCCTTACCTTCGTAGGATGTGGATGTTCCGGCGAGGCCCCCCCCGACGGCGACCGAAATGTGTATCGGGCGGAGGACGCGGGCGGGCGTGACGGAGTGAACGCCGACGCATCTGTAGATGACCTGACGACCCTGCCTCCTCCGCCCGAAAGGCCCGGGCCATTCAATCTCGATTGCCCTCCCGCCAGGCTATCTGACGAGCAGCGCCGCTGGCTTTCGCATACGCCCCACTGTTACGGCGAAGGTGAACCGCTCTTTGACGACGCGACCGAGTCATCTCAACTGGTGCACACTCACGGGTACGCAGACCACCTCACCCTCTATAAGCGCCAAGTTGGCGGCGGAGTCGCCCTCGAAGATTTCAACAACGACGGCGCCCTCGATCTGTATCTGAGCAACGCCAACGGGCCGAATCGGCTACTGCTGAACGACGGGAACGGTCAGTTCTTCGATTGCACCGCTCAGACCGCGATGGGATTCGCCCAGGATTGGACGAACGGTGTCAGTTCAGCCGATTACAACAATGACGGGTGGCAAGATCTCTACCTGACCAACCGGGGACCCGATCGCCTGATTCGCAACAACGGGGATGGGACGTTTACCGATGTGACCGAGCAGGCCAGCATCAGCGCCGACGCCAACAGTGGCACGGCGACGTGGGGAGATCTCGACGCCGACGGGCACCTCGATCTGTTCGTCTCGGCGCTCGCCTGGGAGTATACCAACGGCTACGAAAGCATTGTCCCCGGACGATCGCGGCTCTATCGCAACCTGGGCGACGGTAGCTTTCGAGAAGTTCTCCACGGAGTGAGCTTTGCGCCCGGAGCCTCGTTCATCTCCCCGATGGTCGATCTGGACGACGATGGAGATCTCGACCTGCTGCATACGCAGGAATTCTACCACATCACCCAGACTCAGTACTTTCGGAATGACGGCCCTACCTCCGATGGCTGGATTGACTGGCAGGAGCGCTTCGAGTTCCGCAGACTTCCGGTAAGTCACGCTGTGATGGGCGTAGCGCCCTTCGACATCAACCGTGACGGACGCCTCGATCTGGCGATGTCCGCACTTTGGGGGATGTCTCCGATGCGAGAAGCGTTGCTCGTCAATCGGGGCGACACCACGTTTGTCGACGAAGCCCCCGATCGTGGGGCGTTTGCCATGGACGCTGGGTACACTCCCGGAGAAACGCGCCGCTTTGTGAGTTGGGCGATGATCGCCGCCGACATCGACAACGATCGTGATGAGGATCTGTACGTCACCTACGGCCACTTCAGTCCGGGGGTCGACTGGGACGCCCCCCCAGAAGAGCATCCGCCCATGACACCGGACCAGCCCAACGCCCTATTGGTCAACGACGGACACGGACATTTCACACTGGCCGACGGGTCGTGTGCCGAGGACACTGGCCAAAGCCGCGCAGCAGCTGCCGGTGATGTCAATGGCGACGGGTGTGTCGATCTGGTGGTGGTCAATCAAAATGGCAACACCCGCCTCTTGCGCAACCGATGCGAAGCGGCCGGCCATGCGGTGTCGGTGCGCCTGCTCGGCACCCAGAGCAACCGCGATGCGGTCGGCGCCCGAGTCGAGTTGACTGTGGGCGACAACACGCAGCACAAGCGAGTCTTCGCCGGCTCCCGCGGAGTCCACTCCTCGCTGCCCAAACGACTGCACTTCGGACTGGGCGACGCCGACCAGGCCGATCGCCTCACGGTATGGTGGCCCTCGGGCAAGCATCAGGTATTCGGACCGATTCCGGCGGGCACGGTGGTACTTGAAGAGCCCTCCTCCTCCGACGCTCAATAAAAAAAGCCGGCGGCGCTTTCATTCGCGCCGCCGGCTTCATTCACCCCGATAAGTCGCCCATCAGGGCGTCATGCCTTCTCCGCATTTGCAAGTCGGATTGGGGGGATTGCTCCCATTGCCCCAGCCGAGCACGTACTGCGTGAAGTTCTTACCTTCGATTTCGTCGCGGCTGTCAGTGGGACACGAGCAAACGTCTCGCTCGTAGCAGGCGGCAGCTTCGTAGCCTGAAGGCAGGGTGTAGCGGTCGCCGTTTTGCTTGCGCACGTTGTCCCAACTGGTGCTCAGGTTGTCGCGCACACCGTTGCAGTCATCGTCGACGCCGTTGCACACCTCGGGCATCGGCTCGAGTGGATCGCACTGCCAACTGCCACCGGAACAACTGCGTATCCCGATATTGCAACGATTGACCTCGCGTTTCATCGCCGCTTGCTCGGCCGATCCAGGGTTGTCTTCGTAATCGACGTGGCACAGCGAGCCGTCGCTCAACCCCTCGTCCACCAGACCGTCACAATCATCGTCGATGCCGTTGCACGTCTCGGGAGACGGATCGCCCGGGGTCGCATCGCAGGCGATGGTGCCTTGGTTCGTGCAGTACTCACCTCCCTGACGCTCACATGCGCCCACACCCGCCGAGCAGGTGCCGCCCTCGCCGACCAGATCGGTTGGGCAATTGCGTTCCGGACGACAGATGTCCATGCCCTGGTTGCAACGCCAGCGGCCCACCGGGCACTCGCATGTGCGCGCCGGCGGATTCATGTCCGAGCCGCTGCAGCCCGAGTTGGGCTGCTCACGGCACAGACACGCCAGCTGAATGGAGACGTCGTTGCCATTGGGGTTGGTGACCAAACCGTCTCGAATCAACTGGCAATAGTCTCCCGAAGCCCCATCCGATCGGTCCAGAATTCGGATCGAGTTGTGCGCAGGAGACGCAAAATCCCAGCCTCGCGGACCACGCGGCGAGTCGATGTGGTAGACGCGCGTCGTCCCTCCCAGGTTGATCTTGAGGCAATCGTAGTCCGAACTCTTGCAGCCCTGCCATTGTTCGTCCCACGGCTGCGGACTGGTGGGCTCGGCGAACGCCGAGAGACTGAACGTGCACGAGATTTCGCGGGCAATGCCCGCCAGTGCCACCTTCAGAGCAGCCTCGTTGTCGGCTTGGTAGCTGCCGTCGCAGTTGCCGTCGAAGCTGCTCCAGTTGCCGGGATTGCTGCAGGGATCGCCGTTCGAGCATGTGCCGGTACCACCAGCCGCTGCGACCACGTCGTTGAACTCCTCGTCGGTGCCACCGCCAAAGCCCACCACGTACAACGGCGCGATGGCTCGGTGCTCGCAGGCTTTCTGGATCGTCTCGGTGTGGGCATCGGAGCCGAACGAAGCCGTCGTGGGTGCGCCGTCCGTAAGCAAGACGCCCGCCGAGCCTCCGGGAGCGTTCTTCACGGTCGCACTGTTCAGCATGCGGTGAATTGCCAGCGAAGTGGGCGTGCCCCCGGCGGGTCCGAGGCTGTTGAGCGTATTCATGATCCGCCAGTTGGCGTTTGCACTCGCCTCGTGACGAATATTGGCCTGCGTCCCCTCGTACGTACCCAACCCAAACTCGACGGTGTCGGGGCTACTCGCGGTCATATCGCGAGTGACCACGTCGATGGCGTCGACCGCAATGTCCCACTTCGAGCGAGTGACATTGGAGCACCACCAACTGCTCTCACGGTAATAGTCGACGCTGTCGAGCGAGTAGTTCGAGTAACGGGACGACAGGTAGTTGTCTAGACGGTCCCGGCACTGGTTGTCATTCGAGCAAGTATCGCAGTCGACATCACCGCTGATCGATTTCGTGTTCGAGTAGGACATCGACCATCGCCTGATACCGCAGTAGTCGCCCCAGTGCTTATCCTCTGCGTAGTCCTCCAACAGACCATCGGCTGCATTGCGGCAGTCATTGCGACTGCGGCACCAACTGCAATCAAAGGTCTTGGTCAGGCTATGCCAATCATCCCACCAGCCATCTTCCTCACAATATTGTCCGCTGAATCGGCACGTGTGCTTGCCATAGAGCGTGGCGTCGTAATCGCATTGATTACAGGTGTTGCCCACCGTGACCTGACCGCCCATCGAGCCCGAACGGTCGAGCATCAACATCGCCTGGGGCGGAGGCAGCGTCTGAATATCGCTACCGGAGTCCGGATTACACATTTGGCCGCCGGAGTTGGTCCAATGCCAGGCGTGAGCTTGCTGCCCTCCCACCATCAGCGCGGCGACTCCCAGACAGGCTGCGAGCAGCACATGAATTCGTTTTGTGGGTTTCATTGGCTATCTCTCATGCACAAACAAACAAGGAAATTACAAGTTCGTCTGGCTCTCACATGCCGATCGAGGGCCGTTCTACTTATACTCGAAGCTGTACTGGAAGGTCTCTCCACCGCTCGTCAGCTTGTCGACGACCACATAGTAGGTACCGTCTGCCGGAGCCACCCAATCGCCTTTCTCTGGAGACACGAACACGTCCACGCACTGGTAAGGATTCGCCCCACATCCGTTGAGAATGAACACGGCGTTGACATTGGAGTCGCCCGTCTGGGCGTCAATGTTGATGGTCTGGCCTTGAACCAAATTCGGGAAGCGAAAGACCACCTCACGCCCCGGCGTGGGTACCGTCGAGCCGTCGCCGAGCGCGCAGAACGTCTCGCCGTCGAAGTCGATGCTATTCGTGTAGGCTTTGAGATCGCCGGTAAACGTAGCCGTTGCGGTGACATCGATTGCTTGGTCGCAGAAATCGCCCAGGCAGGCCGATCCATCCGCACAACTATCGGCGCACGCAAATACCTGGCTCTGATTGCCTCCGGTGCAAATCTCCATCTCGCCGTTGGTGCACACACTTTGGCCCAATGGGCAGGATTCACCTGAAGCACTCAGCTCGATCGTAAAATCTGAGCTTCGGCCCACGTCTTGCTCGACGACCATCCATACATCGGTATTCGCCGGCACGAAGAGGCTCGATCCAGCGTCATAGCAGCGCTGCTGCGATGCCTGTTGGGTGCACGTGCTGCGAAATTCAATCTTGCCATCGGCCTGGCCCACCCACGTCTCTTGGAACTGAACGAGGCTATCCTCGGCCACGGTGAACTTGAAGATCTTTTCGGGCCCCGTATCCCCCGAGCATGAGGCGGCCAAGACATCGGATTCGCCCAGAAAAGAGCCTGTGGCGGTCAACGTGTTCGAAGTCGTCAGCGTCCCCAGATCTTCGGCCAACTGACACTTGTTCTCCGCGGTGGCTTCAACGCATGAACCATCCATGCACAACTCGCCGACCGCACACGGAGTCTCCGGACAAGTGGTCGGAGTATCACCGCCGTCACTGCCGTCAGAATCCGCGGCGTCTCCAGCGTCATCGGGGGTGTCCCCGTCCGTGCCGTCGGTGGCATCGGAGGCATCCGGAGTCGTCACATCTCCTGCGTCGGTCGCGCCTCCATCACTCGCGCCCCCATCGGTCCGGGAGTTGTTCCCGTTGTTATTATTGCCGCCCACAATGTTACTGGCGCCCCCCTCGGGACCGTCGTCGGATCCGCAACCGGCGACCAGTGCCATCGCGAGGAGCGTTGCGGTAATGACCTTCCAGTTTTTCTTCATGATATTCACTCGAGCTTCGTCCGAGGTGCAAAGCGTTGAGGAGACGAGAAAGAGGCTCCCCCGGCGAACGCCGTTGACCATAAGGAACAACCTTTCGGTCAAACAGCTACATTAAGCTTACAAAATCGCACATCAATCTTCAACATAATGCCTGAGAAAACCTGCGCTGTATTCTCACGCCGGAGTCTCTTGATTTCGTCGAGATGAGGCGCCATGACGCCTGTGAGTAGACTGAGCCCCCCTCCTCGACGCTGCCCTTCAATAAAAAACCGGGAACGGACATCCAGTCCGCCCCCGGTCGAGGTGATTAGTTATACAGACCTGTAATCACGGCCGAAGCCCCTCCCCGCACACGCAGGTGGGATCGGGAGGGTTACTGCCGTTGGCCCAACCGGCCACATAGCTCGAGAAATCGGTCCCCTCGATATCGTCGCGAGCGCCGTTGGGACACGAGCACACGTCGCGCTCGTAACAGGCCGCGGCAGCGTATTCTGACGGCAGCGTGTAGGGGTCGCCGTTTTCATCGACGACGAGATCCCAACTCGTACTCAGGTTGTCGACGCTGCCGTTGCAGTCGTCGTCGAGGCCGTTGCACACTTCGGGCATCGCGCCAAACGGCGCGCACGCGGGCGTGCCGCTGTCGCACAAGAACTCGCCCAAATTGCACCGATTGACCTCGTTGGAAATCATCAACTGTTCATCTGCGCATGCACCACCGACGCAGTCGACGTGGCAGAGTCCACCGATATCGAGCCCGCCCGGTGTGTTGTCATCGGCGCCGATCGCCTCGTCGGCTGCGCCGCCGCAGTCATTGTCGAGCCCGTCGCACACCTCCGGCTGCGGCGTGCCGGCCACCGCGTCGCACTCGGGTAGTCCGTCGATGCACTGGATGGTGCCGGTATTGGCGCACTCTCCGACGCCCACAGTGCACGCATCGCCCTCGCCGGTCTTGTCGGCCGGGTTGCCGTTGTCGTTGACGCAGGGCTCGCGCGGCTCGCACACGTCCGTTCCCTGTACACATACCCAATTGCCAACCTGGCAATCACACGCCCCCGGCGGCGGGACCATATCGCCCGCCGAGCAGTTCCCACCCGCCGTTTGAGTGCACATGCACGCACGCGTAATCGAGATGTCGTTTTCGTCGGGATCGCTCAAGTAGCCACTCTTGAGCTTCTGGCAGTAATCGTCGGCGGCGCCGTCGGCCATGTCGAGCAGTCGGATCTGGGTGTGATTCGTCGACGCCCAGGCCCATCCCACGGGCGCGTTGGTCGAACTGGTGTGGTAAATGCGTTGGTTGACCGCTCCGTTGAGCTGAATCTGCAGACAGTCATAGTTGGCGCATCCCTGATTGGGATCGTCCCACTCGGGATTTGCCGGATCGGTCGCCAGCGCACTGATATCGAAGGTGCACGCGATCTGGTTGCTGATCTGGTTGAGCGCGTTCTGAAACTCGGTCTGGTTTTCCGCCTGGTAGCTGCCCGTGCATTTACCCGTCCAGTAGGTCGCATCGTACTGGTAGGTGCCGCTCGCACAGGGGTCGCCGCCATTGGTGCAACTGCCGGTGCCGCCGGCCCCCGCCAAAACGTCGTTGAACGCCTTGTCGGTGCCTCCGCCAAAGCCAATCACGTACAGCGGCGCCGTCGCGCGGTGCTCGCACGCAGCCTGAATCACAGCGCTGCGTGCGTTGTCGGGCTCACCGTCCGTCACCAGAATACCGGCCGCACCGGTGGGCGCGCTCTGAATGGTGGTGCTCAAGTGCGCGGTGTCGATCGCCGTAGCCATGGGCGTGCCGCCCCCCGGCGACGTGTTGTTGAGCACGGCCATGATGTCGGGGTGGCGATCCTCCGCCGCCTCCAGATGAATCGTCGCCCCAGTGCCGTGGAACAATCCCAACCCAAAGCGCACGTCGTCGGGAAGCGCTTGCGTCAGATCGAACGTAATCGCGTCGATGGCCGCGACGGCAGCCTCCCAGAGCGATTGGACCCCATCACAACTGCGCCAACCCAAATATGCGGTGCTGTTGATGGTGTATGTCGAACCCGAACCGCTCAGGTAGTCGGACAGCATCGTCTCGCACATCAGCGCGTCGGTGCACCCGTCGCATACATACTCGTAGCCAACATAGGTGCGCCCATCGATGGAGCCGTCGAAGCTGCAAATATCTCCGCCGCAGGTCTGCGACGGGTTATCCATCGAGCCGCTGCGGTCGAGCATGATCATCGACTGGGGAGGCTCGGCCACGCCGGTCTCGAAGCCGGCCGCCGGCGCACATGTCCCGTCGTCAAAGTTCCAGCCCAGCGCCGGCGAGACGACCAAGAATGCAGCCACCAACGAGAACCAAAAGATCTTTGTGTTCGCTTTACGCCTCATACCGCCACTCCAAGCCTTCGAAAATTCACATTCACTCATCACTCGACACAGGCACTTGCGGCCGCGACCGCCGAAGCTCAGGGCCCGGTGATATCGAACCCGTAGCTAAAGCTGCCGGCTGTGGTCGATTGCTTGTCGATGATGACGAAATAGCTCTCATCACTGACGCCACTCGGCACCGTCCACGCGACCGAACTGTTCGTCCCCGACGCCACGAAGGCTTCTTCGCAGACGATCGACTGCGAGCAACTCGGAGCGATGAAGATGCCGACGTTGGGCCCCGTGTTGATCGTCACCGTCTGACCGGCGTCGAGTCCCTGCAGCTCGAAGATCACTTCACGTCCGGGGGTGGACACCGTGGAGGTATCGACGGTGCACAAACTGTTATTCGAAAAGTCGATATTGGCCTGGTAGGCGCCGAGGTCGCCGCCGAAGCTCGCCGAGCCCGAAACCGCAATGGCGTTCGAGCACAGGCTCCCGGAGCACACTTCGGCGTCGGCGCAGGTGTCGGCACACGCGAATGTCTGGCTGCTCGTGCCGCCGGTGCACACCTCGAAGGTGCCGGCATCACAACGCTCGACGCCCGCCGGACACGTCTCTTCGGCCGCGCTCAACGTGAAATCAAAATCGTTGCCGCGCCCGAGCGTCTGCTCGACGACGAGGTAGACGGTCGTGCCAGCCGCCACTGACAAGTCGTTGTTGCCATCGAAGCAACTGACATCCTCGTCCGCCGGGCTCTCACAGGCGTTCTGGCGGAACTCGAAGACCGCGTCGAACTGTTCGGGGAAATCGCTCTCGAAGCTGACCAGGCTGTCCTGGGCGACGTCGAACTTGTAGACGACCTCGTTGCCACCGCTCGAGCAGGTTGCCGTCAGCACATCACTCGCCTCGGCGGTCGTGCTCGAGACGACAATCGGTGAGTCGAGCGTAAGCGTGCCGAGATCTTCGGCGAGTTGGCATTTGCGCGCAGGCGTCTCCTCCAGGCAGGTGCCGTCCACGCAGACCTCTCCGGCTTGGCAGCTAACCTCTTGACAGCTCGTATCGCCGGGGTCAGCGTCGGCGTCGGGCGCATCCGTCGCAGCGTCACCTTCGCTCAAATCACCGTCGGTGACCGAAGCATCGGCGTCGCCGGTATCGCCGACATCGGGCGCATCGGCATTCCCGGCGTCGAGGCTGACGTCGTTCTCGTTATTCGGCCCTTGCACGCCGCCATTGCCGGGACCGTCTTCCTCACCGCCACATGCGGCTGTACTGCCGACAAAGAGCAACGCCGCAGCGACGATCATCCACCTTCTCGTCATGGATTTCACTCGAGCCTCATCCGAAGCAAATATCTGGTTAGCCGGCAACGCCACGCCGGCGACACTGAGCAACCGCTTTCTCAGAGCAGAACAAACACTCAGGCTCTACTAAACAATTTGTCGAGAACGGGGGTCGACCCCACAAACGAGTATACAGATCTGCCAGTCGCAATGCCAACCTTTGAGGCAAAATATCCCGCCCTGAAGGCCATACAGGGCCACTTCAACGCATCTCCCGCCCCTCTAATTTGAAGAAAAAATTTTATCTTCAGCTAACAACCAAAGACGGCCTTGTATACTACTACAAGATTAGAGGCCAACAATGTGATTCGTGAAGAAAAGGTTCAATTGGAGGTGGGATCGACGTCGAAGAACTCGAACGTTTCACCGGCCCAGTTACGGAAGACGACGTGCTGTCCCCCGTCGGCCGCCTCGCGCGACACGATATATTGGGGCACCAACTCGACCTTTCCGCCGCCGCCGGGCAAGTCGACCACGAAGTCGGGCACGCCCATGCCTCCAATGCGGCCGCGCAGATGGTCGAGGATGGACAGGCCGGTCTTCAGGGGCGTGCGAAAGTGTGTGATCCCCTCGGACATGTCGCACTGCAGGATGTAGTAGGGACGACAGCCATGGGTGAGGAGCTTTCGGTTGAGCTCGAGGACCGTCTCGGGGTCGTCGTTGACGCCTTTGAGGAGAACCATCTGATTGCCGAGCACACAGCCGGCGCGCACGAGTTTGTCGAGGGCGCGACAGGCGTCCTCTCCCAACTCACGCGGATGGTTGAAGTGGGTATGCAGGTAAACGGGCGCGACGTCGGCCAACAACTCGCACAACTCGTCGGTGATGCGCTGCGGCAGCGTCACCGGATTGCGCGTGCCCAGCCGAATGACCTCGACGTGCTCGATAGCGCGCAGGGCGCGCAGAATCTCGGCCAG
The DNA here is from genome assembly GCF_006517175.1 of Persicimonas caeni. NCBI lineage: Bacteria > Deltaproteobacteria > Bradymonadales > Bradymonadaceae > Persicimonas > Persicimonas caeni. The sequence goes on from NZ_CP041186.1 coordinate 1,160,821, forward strand.
GCGCGCATCGCTCAACGTCAGCGGATCTCCGCCGGAGACGAGCACGTCGCGCACTTCGGGGGTGTTTCGAATATAGGTCAGCCCAGCTTCGATCTGCGCACGGGAGGCTGCGGTGGTCGGATCGGAGACTTTGCGCTTTCGGGTGCAGTGGCGGCAATAAACCGGACAGTTGTGGCTCACATAAAAGAGCACCCGGTCGGGGTACCGATGAGTGAGCCCCGGCACCGGCATATGGGCCTCTTCGGCGAGGGGGTCTTCGAGCTCGAAGGGCTGCGTTTCGAGCTCTCCCGGCTGCGGCAAGGCCTGCAGACGCACCGGACACCCCGGGTCGCTCGGGTCGATGAGCGAGGCGTAATGCGGCGTCACCGCCACCCGGAACGCCCCACAGCTGTCGGCAAAAGCTCGACGCTCCTCATCGGTCAGCTCGACGACCTGCTCCACCTGCTCGAGCGTGCGCAGGCGGTTTCGCTGCTGCCAATGCCAGTCATTCCACTGCTCACGAGTGACCGACTTCCACAGGGCAGCTCGATTGTCGTAGGTCGAATTCGCCATGAGGCTCAACTCAATGCACGATACGCACACTCGCCACGGTGGGGACGAGCTGTGAGCGAAGGTGGAAGCGCAAGTCGACGTGGCCGACGACCTCTGCGTCGTGGCCGGTGATCGGCCCGTCGACATGGGTCACCCACTCGACCGGGTGCAGCGGGTCGACCTTGCTGCACAACCGGATGCGGTGGGGCGTGCCATCGGCAGCGTCGAAGCCCATCTCGTACTCGATGCCGTCCTCGGAGAGCAGCCGCACGCGGATCGTTCCGCGCACCTCGGCGTGCTCGACCAGGCCCTCGAGGGTGAGCGTGCCGTCGATATTGCCCTCGAGATCGCGCGCCAGGCGCCCCACGTTGGGGAACTCGGCTTGCAACGTCAGACGTGCGCGCCCCGCCTTGCCACTCGTGTCGTCTCGCTCGGCGTCCCGCCACTCCCCTTCGAGCACCTGGCGGAACCCAAAGCCCACGTTTTGCTTGCGGTCCTTGAGGCGTACGCGCGTCTCGGTGTCGAAGCGCGGCGCCCAGCCGTGATCTTGATACCAACGAATCGTCTCGACGATTCCCTGGCGAAAGTCGGTGTATTTGGCCTTCCAGCCGAGCGCCTTGAGCGCGTCTGCGCCCAGGATATTGTCCTTCTCCACATAGAACAGCGCGTTGCGGTCGACGCGCGGGCGCAGCGGGCTATGCAGCTCGTACTGGTGCTGGACCCGATTCCACAGCCCGCGCAGCAGCTGCCGGGCCAGATCGAAGATCCACTCCCGGTCGATCAGCGGCGACAGCGCCGTCCACAGCGCCGTGTTGGGAAACGGCACCAGCGGGCCGACTTCGAGGCCGTAGGCTTCGGTGATCGAGGTGATCACCTCGCCAAAGCCCAGCGGCGTGTCGTCGGCGACGTTGAAGGTGCGCTCGAACGCCTCCTCGTTGCCCAGCACCCACAGCGCGGCGCTGGCCGCGTCTTCGACGTAGCACCAGTTCGTGCGCGGCCCGCCGGTAATCCCCGGAAGGTAAGGCATAAACCCGCGGACCAGCGGCGGAAGCGTGGCGATGCTCGCCCCCATCTTGGCGCAGTGCGGCCCGTAGATGAGCGCGGGGCGCAGCACCGTCCAATGCGTCTCGCCCGACGTCGAGGCGAGCACCTCTTCGCTGTCGATCTTGGTCTGCTCGAAGGCGTTGCTCGCCTCGACGGGGTCGTCTTCGCTGCGCAAGCCCGACTGCGGCCGATAAATCGCCCCGCAGCTAAAATGAACGAAGTGCTCGAGCCCGGCGCGATCGGCGGCTTCGTACAGCTCGCGGACCAACTCGACGTTGACCCCGGCCAATTCCGGATAACTTTCCGACAGGCTGACCAACGCAGCGGTGTGCACCACCGCCGCACAGCCGTCGACGAGCGCGTCCAAGTTGGCCGCCGACAGCTCGGCGTAGCGCCAATCGACGTCCTCGTGGGGGTCAAACAGACCGTGCAGCTCGACCTCGGTGGCCGCCACCCGATCGATGGCGCGCACGCGCAAGCCTGCGTCGAGCGCCTTTCGCACCACGTGGCGCCCCACCCCGCCGGCGGCGCCGGTCACCAAGACCAGCGTTCCCGGCTCGAGATTCGTTTTGAGACCCTCTTGCGTACTCATGGCGACACCGATTCCTGTCTATGTCCTGACACTGCGCGATGGCTAGCACAGTAGAACGGCGTTTGTCAGCTTTCGGTGTCGCCATGCTCGGCGTCAATTACAAAGACAGATTTGGCGCGATGACGTTGTCCAGCGCAGGGTTGAACCGCACGCGCACACTCCCGACACCGGCGAGCGACGACAAATCGACGGTATGGAGCAGATCGTTATTCTCGATGAGGAGCCTCATGTCGATCGAGACGAGCTGCGCTGCCGAGACCATCAGCAGCGCGTCGTTGCCCGCGATGAGCAGTTCGCCGGCCGATACCAGCGCCGGAAGATCGATCTGCTGCAATGAGGGGTTTCCAAAAATATGGATGACCCCGTCGACCGTCTCGAGCGACCCGAGATTGTCTAGCGCCACCAGCGATGGGTTCCCCTCGACGACCAAGCCCTCACCGATGGACTCGAGCTCGTCGAGCCCGGCCAGGCTACGCAGATTGGCGTTGTCGGCGACACCGACGAAGCCGCCGACGGAGCGAAGCCCGCTCAAAAACCGAAGGTCGGTGACGTCGTCGGTGTTCTGAACGAAAAGACTCCCGCCGATCTCGACACAACCGTCGGAATTGCCGATAGCATCCGCATCACTCGCGCTATTGATGACCACGTCGCCTTCAATGATAGCGCAGGGCTCGTCACCGCCATCATCGCCGTCGCCGTCGTCGACACGCTCGACGAGCTTGGCGATGACAGAAAATTGAGCGGCATAGATCGCATCTCCATCAACGGCGACAGCCGCCCCGAAACTGAGGGGCGCGTCCCCGAAGAGAAACGTCCAGGATTCAGCCCCGCCCGCTGTGTATTTTCGAATATAGGTGCGTTGCCCAGTCGCAGGGTCTTCTCCCCCGAGTGTGGGTCCGGCTTGGAGGGCTACATAGATGTCGGACATTCCCGCCGCGATCGCGTCGGCCGTATCTGCGATTGGGGTCCCGAACTGAGTGGTCCACTGCTCGGCGCCGTCAGCGCCGTAAGTCCGCACGAAGGCGTCGCGATCGCCCAAATTACTCTGGCCGGAAAGCGCCCCGTCGGTCCATCCGCTCACGTGGACACGTCCCGCGGTCACGGCCACGTCGGTCGCCAGGTCGTTGGCCGTGCTGCCGAATTGGTCGAGCCAGACGCGTGTCCCGTCGGTGTCGAAGTGAGCCACGAACGCGTCACGGGCGCCCAGATTGCTCTGGCCGGAGAGCGCCCCGTCGGTCCAACCGCTCACGGACAGGCCGTCATCGTTGATCGCGATGCCGGTCGCCTCGTCGTCGACGTCCGGATCGCCGAAGCGCGAGCTCCACACGAGGTTGCCATCGAGGTCGAACTTGATGACGAACGCATCGAAGGGCAGCGTCTGCCGGCCAGGTGCGAAAGGACTGCCTGTGGAACCGCTTACGTAGATGCCCGTGTCGTCGATGACGGCATCGCTCGGGTCCGTGACCCGTTGATCCGCGAACGCGAATTCTTCGGTCCAGAGCACTGTGCCATCGTGGGTGTACTTTCGGATGAAGAGCCCAGCTCTCGCCCCCTGCATCGCCGAGGCGAAACCAGCCTCGCCGACGGCATATACACCGGTCGCGTCCACCAAGATGGCGTCGACAAACTCGAGCTGGCGCAGGGCGAACGCATCGGACCACAGCTCGTTTCCATCCGCATCGTAGGCGCGAATGAAGGCATCTGGCCCTCGACCGACGTCCGGAAAGCCCGGCAGTACGCCTCCCCCGCCGAGCAAGCCGCCGACGTAGACGTTGCCGTCGGCGCCCACCGTCCTAATGCGCGCGTTGGCACCCGCTTCGATCTGTCGTGTCCACTCGAGTTGCGGCTCATCGCCTGCCGTCTGCGCACTTGCGGCTGTCCTCGACGCTCCGGGGCTCGTGCCCGGTGTGTCACCTGGGCTGACATCGCCACATGCGATCGAGCAAACGAATGATAATACGATTGGAAAGAGCAATCGTCTCGTCATGAGGTCCCCCTTGTCGATTTGCATCCCCCACAACTCCGACCAAGTCGGGCCAAACGGCACCCGGCGTCAGTCACCAATACGGGGCCCCTACTCACGAGGAGCTGCGCAATCTACCCTAACCCCTTCAAGATTAGTCATTTTATGAAGGCATCAAACACTCCTTGAGACGAACACCTGCGCAGTTAGACTCGAGCCCGGGCAATGCGACTCGTCGAGGTTCTTTTCAAAACGTCGACAAGAGCCCCCTATCTTGCAGCGAGGTTAGGGGGCGTGCTAATCGTCGCCCTTGTCTGAATGCTGTTGATTGAAACACTACATCAAGGAGCCACACGCCATGGCCGAACACGTATACATCGAAGACATCGCCGACCACGTAGGCGAGACCGTCACCATCAAAGGGTGGCTCTACAACATGCGCTCGAGCGGCAAGCTCCACTTCTTGGAGCTTCGCGACGGCACCGGCTTTATGCAGGGCGTCATGTTCAAGGGCGACGTCGATGAGGAGTTGTTCGACAAGACGAATTACCTGCGCCAGGAGACGAGCATCATCGTCACCGGCACCGTCAAAGAGGACGAGCGCGCCCCGTTCATCCCCTTCGAGATGGGCATCTCCGATATCGAGGTCGTCGCTGAGCCGACCCAAGAGTACCCGGTCACCCATAAAGAGCACGGCGTGGCGTTCCTCATGGAGAACCGCCACCTGTGGATGCGCACTCCGCGCCAAGTCGCGATCATGAAGGTGCGCCACGAGATCATCAAAGCGATCCGTGGCTTCTTCGACGACCGCAAATTCCAGCTCGTCGACGCGCCTATCTTCACCCCGGCGGCCGTCGAGGGCACCACCACGCTCTTCGAGACCGAATACTTCAGCCAGAAGGCCTACCTGACCCAGTCGGGCCAGCTCTACATGGAGGCCGGCGCGATGGCCTTCGGCAAGGTCTACTGCTTCGGGCCGACTTTCCGCGCCGAGAAGTCCAAGACTCGCCGTCACCTGACCGAGTTCTGGATGGTCGAGCCGGAGGTCGCCTATATGGAGCTCGACGAGGACATGGACTTGGCCGAGGCCTTTGTCCAGCACATCGTCAGCCACGTGCTCGAGCACTGCAAAGACGAGCTCGAGACCCTCGAGCGCGACACCGCGCCCCTCGAGAAGATCGCCCAGCCTTTCCCGCGCATCAGCTACGACGAAGCCGTCGAGATCATCAAAGAGAACGGCGGTGACATCGAGTACGGCGCCGACTTCGGCGCGCCCGACGAGACCATCCTGGGCGAGCACTTCGACACCCCGGTCATGGTCCACCGCTACCCGGCGGACATCAAAGCGTTCTACATGCGCAAAGATCCCAACGACGAGACCAAGGCGCTGTGCGTCGACGTGATCGCGCCCGAAGGTTACGGCGAGATCATCGGCGGCGGCGAGCGTGAGTGGGACGTCGAGAAGCTCGAAAAGTCCATCGAGGAACATAACCTGCCGATGGAAGCGTTCGAATGGTACCTGGACGTTCGCCGCTACGGCTCGGTGCCGCACGCCGGCTTCGGTCTGGGCCTCGAGCGGACCGTCGCCTGGATGTGCGGTCTGCACCACGTGCGTGAGACGATCCCGTTCCCCCGCATGATGGACAAGATCATCCCGTAATTCCCGTAGGACCGGTTCAAACGTGTCCGAAGACGGAAAAAAACCATCGGGCTCCTCCGAGAGCCCCGAAGAAGCGCCACAGGATTCACTGCGCGGCAGCGTCGAGCTGCCGCGCGTGATCCTGGGCAGCGACGACGGCGACCGCGCAGCCCCTCGTAAACGGGTGTTGCCGGGACTGGTCGACGTTCGCTGGCTGGTCTACCCGGCCTATATCACCTGCTTTATCGCCGGGGGACTGGCCGTCGACTTCGCCATCGAGGGCGGCGAATGGTCGGCCGCGCCCGTGGCGCTCGCCTGGCTGATGCTCTTCTTCTGGGAGTGGATTTACGGCGTCGCCTACCGCTACCGACGCACCATCCTCAAATACTTCTCCTTTCTGCTCGTCGCCGGGCTCAGCGCCGGCCTGGCCGCTCTATGCTGGGAACGCGCCGAGCCCCAGCTGGTGGCCACTGCCGCCGAGCTGGTCGACCGCGACCACGCCACCATCCTCGACTATGCCGCCATCACCACCCTCCTGAGCGGCGCCTTCGTCACGATCCACGTCGTCGTCGCGGGTCGTGGCTATCGCGAGAAAAAAGTGCGTGGTAAACCTTGAGCCATGAATATTGACGCAATTTACTGGATGGGAGCTGCGTTCGCCTTCGTCTTCGGGGCGGTGGTCGGCAGCTTTTTGAATGTGGTGATCTACCGCGTGCCCGCCGGCCTGAGCGTGGTCAGCCCGCCCAGCCGCTGTCCGGTCTGCGAGAGCCAGATTCGATGGTACGACAATATCCCGATCATCTCGTGGGCGCTCCTGCTGCGCGGCAAATGCCGTGACTGCGGCACGCCCATCCCGGCGCGCTATGCGCTCGTCGAGGCGCTGACCGGCGTGTTGACCGCCGCCTTGTGGTTCAAGGTCGCCCACCCCTTCTTTACGAGCGTCGAGGTCTTCACCCAGACCCCGGCGATCAACTACCTGTTGCCCTTCGGCCTCTACTTCTTCTTTTTGTGTCTGATGGTCGTCATCACCTTCGTCGACCTCGACCACACGATCATCCCGCACAAGTTCACGCTGCCCGGCATGGCCGTGGGCGTCGCCGTCCCCTTCTTGTTCAACTGGCTGCTCGAGCCGGGCGCTCTGGCCGACTTCTGGCCGAAGGTGACCGTCTTCGAGAGCGTCGTCGGCCTGATCGCCGGCGGCCTGGCGGTCATCGTCATCTTCTACGCCTACTTCGCTCTGCGCGGCATCGCCGGCATCGGCGGCGGCGACGTCACCCTCATGGCGGTCGTGGGTGCGTGGCTCGGCTGGCCTGCGCTGATCTTCGTCTTCTTCGCCGCCAGCATGCAGGGCACCTTGGCCGCCGTCGCAGCGATGATCTTCGGGGGCAGCAGCCTCCTTCGCGACCACGGCGAGTTGCTCGCCGACGAAGAGGAGCAGGAATTGCGCGAGGAGGCCGCCGAACGATTCGAAGCCGACACGGTCGCCGAACTCGAAGAGCCGAGCGAACCTGCTGTAGAATCGCCTGATACAGAATCGCCTGCTGCAGACGAACCGGCCGAGGACGAACCGGCCGAGGACGAGGCGACCGACGAAGACCAGACCGCCAGCCCCATGGCCGTCCCCTTCGGCCCGTTCATCGCGCTGGCGGCCGTCGAGCACTTCTTCATCGGCGACCTGCTCCCCTCGGCCCTGTCGATGAGTTATCTGTACGAATTCGGACACTGGTAATGGTCGGCCCGCCCACTCAACGACGAGGCATCCCCGGAGGCCTGCGCGCCCAGCTTTTGATGGGCCTGTGCCTGCTCATCGTCGCCGCCTTCATTCTGGCCGGCGTCGTCGCCGAGCACGCCATCCAGCGCCAACTGCCCATCGAAGACACCCGCCGTCTGCTCGTCGTCTACCTGGGCCTCGACGCCCTGTTCATCTTGCTGGTGGGCTACGCCTTTTTGACCTACGTGGTCATGCGCCCCTTGCGCGCCATCGGCGTCGCCAGCGAGCGCGCCGCCCGCGGCGACCTGGCCAGCCCCATCACGGTCTTGCCCCCAACGAGTTCGGCCAGGTCGGCCGCCAATTCAACGGCATGCTCGACGAGCTTCGCCAAAACCGCGAGGAGCTCGAAGCCCGCCTCGACGAACTCGACCAGGCCAACAAGCAACTGCGCGAGGCCCAAGACTCGCTCATCCGCTCGGAAAAGCTCGCCAGCGTCGGCCAACTCGCCGCCGGCGTCGCCCACGAGGTCGGCAACCCCCTGGCCGCCATCTCCGGCTACCTCGAACTCCTCGACGACGGCGACCTCGACGACGACCTCACCGCCGACATCCTCCAGCGCTCTCAAAAGGAAGTCGAGCGCATCCGCACCATCATCCGCGACCTGCTCGACTTCAGCCGCGAAGAGGCCGAGCCGGCCATCGAAGCGGTCGCGCTGCCGCGATGCGTCGAAGAAGCCAAAAACCTCGTCAAAGCCCAACCCAAATCGCGCAACGTCGACATCGTCGACCACACCCCCGCCGACCTGCCCCAGGTGCGCGCCGTCGGCTCGCAGGTCGTCCAAATCCTGGTCAACCTCTTGATCAACGCCGTCGACGCGATGGAGGGCGAAGCCGGCGAGATCGCCATCACGGCCGAAACCCGCGACGACCAGGTCGCGCTCATCGTCGAAGACAACGGCCCGGGCATCCCCGACGACAAGCTCCAGCGCGTCTTCGACCCGTTTTTCACGACCAAGGATCCGGGCGAAGGCACCGGCCTGGGCCTGGCGATCTGCCTGCGGATCATGCGCCGGCTGGACGGCGATATCCGCGTGGAGAGTCGCGAGGGCGAAGGCGCCCGCTTCGAGCTCGTCTTCCAGCGTTGATGCTCTGGCCAGATGTTGGGGGCTGTTGCGAGGGGCGCTGGCATTCGGAGGCAGCGCTTCCAGCGCTGGTCGCAGGACCGTACGGTCTTGCTACGAGGGCAAGATGCCCTGCCTCCAAAGGTGTTTGCGACAGCCTCTCTGTCCCGCCCGGTGAATCAGCCTGTGCAGCTAACCGAGGCGCCCAACTCCTCGAAGACCCCGGCGGGTTCACCCCGCCGGTGAACGAGCCTGTGCAGCTAAGCCGAGGCGCCCAACTCCCCGAAGACCCCGGCGGGTTCACCCCGCCGGTGAACGAGCCTGTGCAGCTAACCGAGGCGCCCAACTCCCCGAAGACCCCGGCGGGTTCACCCCGCCCGGTGAACGAGCCTGTGCAGCTAAACCGAGGCGCCCAACTCCCCGAAGACCCCGGCGGGTTCACCCCGCCCGGTGAATCAGCCTGTGCAGCTAACAGGCCGCCATTGGCCGTCACGGCGACACACCGGTGCGTCTACCGGCGAAATTCGCCGGCATGGGCGCTGCGGATTTGCTTGTGATTGTGTTCGGCTCACGGGCTAGGCCCGCCCCGTTTTGAAGCCACCTCGGATAGGTCATACGCTGGGCGCATGCCCACCCCGACGCCACGACCTACGAATTACAACGACGTCGCTGCGGCACTCCCATGGCACAGGCTCATCTTCACGCCACATCTGAACTTCGACGCATCAACAAACCCGCACCGGGCAAATCCGACCGTTTCGCCACAAGGACGAAACCGCCGGCTCGGCCTCCGCCGAGCGCGTCGAAGAGGTACGGGCCGACATCACCTCGAAGATACGCTCGCTACGAAAGCTCTGTTTTGCGGATCGGGAAACCGTTCCGCCGCAGGCCAGGTTCTGCTCGACAACTCCCGACCGAGCCGAGGCGAGGGGATTCGGTGCAGATTCGGACGCCGTCTGACGCAGGCGATGTGCTGGTCGCGAAGCGACCGAATGCCCTTGGGGTGCGGAGCATCATCGAGGAAAGACGGCGCCGAAGATGCACGAATCAACCGCCTTCGGCGACGGGAGTGAGTTGTCGAACAGAACCTTCTGAGCCCACCGGCTCAGCCACCAGGCGGTGGGTTAACGCTGACTACGACCCACCCGCCCGTTTCAAATTTGTGGGGAAACTCGTGGCCACGATACATCCACCCCTCATTACGGTTTTCGGCAAAAATCGAAAATCGTTGCGTACTTTTTGAAAAATCGACCCGCAGCGTCCTTCTAGGCCGGATTTCTTCTAATGCGATCTACGCCGTTCTTTCCCGACGTTTCGATGTTTCCGCGCCCCGGCTTCGCGCCAATTACAGCGCGCCCCCCGTCGACCTACTGTTCGACCGGTCGTTGAGCTCGAAGCCGCACATATCGACCGGGGAATCGAGGTGATCGCTCGTCGGACTCGCCGCCGAGCCGAGGAATGAGGTCGGGCCTCGAGGGGAGCACAACGAAAGGATGTGGAGCGACGTCTCGACGTGTCCGGCGGGGAGCTCCGCGTCGGGTGCGGCGAGGCCCTCGCCCCGCCGCACTGATGGAGTCATGACTGGGGGAGTTACTCGCCGTAGACGGTCACGTCATCGGCGTTGGCCTCCAGCGTGGCGCGATCGTCTTCGATCTTGCGCGGCTCGGCGCGGTTCCAGATCTCCACTTCGCTGTCGTAGTACGGGCTGGCCGGGTTGGCCGAGTAGCCGCCGGGCACAGCGTTGTAGGTGACCGGCCCGTTGGGGTCCATGTCGTGGACCATGCGCAGCGAGGAGCCGCTCGAGCAGGTGAAGTTGAAGTCGTCGTAGCCGTGGTCGCAGGGGGTGACGGCGAACTGGCCGCCGGGCCGCTCGTAGAACGGCAGGCCGCGCTCCTCAGTGGGGCGCTGGAAGGCGTTTTGGCCCACGGGGATGAGCCCGTCGAGGCGCAGGCCGTGCATGTTGCCCCAGACCCAATCGGACGGGTCGCCCGAGCCCGGCGAGGGGATCGCGCGGCCGAAGACCTCGGCGAGGGTCTGGCCGCTGGCCAGCCGGTCGCGTGCGGCGAGCACCGAGCGCACCAGGAAGGTCTGGCGGGTCTCGGTCTCCTCGGTGGACAGGTCGTCGAAGATCGTCGAGTCGCCCGCCGTCGCGTCGTAGGTCTCGGTCTGCTCGGTGTTGTCGAGCAGGTGGATGAGTGAGCGCACCAGCACCTGGGTCGACGAGGGCAGCTTGAAGTCGCCGTCTTCGAAGAAGCCGATGGCGGCGAACTCGTCGCCGTAGACGTCGGGCAGCAGGTAGACCATCGAGGCGTTGAACAGGGCGGCCGCGGCGCTTCGGTCGACGTCGTCGCCCTGCGGGGTGCGCGTGGCCGGCGACTCGAAGTCCCAGTTGGCGAGCAAGTCGCGCAGCTCGGCCAGGTCGGTCTCGCGCCCGGCGATCTCGGCGCGAAGCGCCTGCAACTCGGGGTCGTCGGAGTCGTCGATCGAATCGTCGAGCGCGCGGTCGATCGCGCTGACCATATGCGGCACGACGTGCTCGGCGACCTTGTCGTAGCCGTCGTTCTGGATCGCGGTCTGATGCTCGAGGGTCAGTTTCTCGCCGCTCGCGCGCTCGCCGGTGGCGTTGGTGATGCGCTCGGTGATGCGCTCGGCGCGAAGGCCCAGGTCGTAGAAGCCGCCCAGATAGTAGGTGTCGTTGACCGGGTTATTGTCGAGCGTGGTGCCCACCTGGTCGTTATTGGCGGTGACCACATAGCCTTCGGCGCGGTTGTAGGCGTGGGGGATATATTGCTCGTCCAGATAGCCGTCCCACTCGGCGGTGCCGTCGCTCGGCAGCACGAAAATCGGCGCGTTGCCCGACGGGTTGTCCACCGGGTCATAGGTGAGCGCTCCGTCACCGCGCACCGGGATCTTCGACTGGCCGGAGTAGAACGTCTCGCCCGAGGCAAAGCCGAACACGAAGTTGCTCGAGCCGACGGTGTAGTAGTCGAGCGCCTCCTCGACGTCTGCGGGTGCCTCGGCACGCCACAGGCGCATCAGGAATTCGAATTCGTTGTTGGCCTCGAGGCCGACCCACTTGATGGAGAGCGCCTCGTCGCCGGTACGCGCGACGGGCTTTCCGTCCTGGGTGGGCGGCAAGATCGGGCCGTGGTGGGGCACGACCTCGAGGGTCAGGTCGACCTCCTCGGTGATATTGCCGAAGGCGCCCACCTTGATCGTCTCGGTGATGCGCTCGACCTCGACCTGCTGGTCGCCCAGCTCGACGGTCGCCGGGTTGGCGTCGTTGGAGTTGCCGGTGATCTTCTCGTGATAGACGTCGACGTAATCGTAGAAGCCGACCGTGGTGCCCCAGGCGACCTTGTCGCTGCGCCCGATGACGATGCCGGGCACGCCCAGAATGCCCACGCCGACCATCTTGAGCGGCTCGCGCCCGTCGATGTCATTATTGAGCTCGAGGTGGATGGGATAGAAGATCGTCGGCAGCGACAGGCCCAGGTGCGGGTCGTTGGCCACGTTGGGGTAACCCGAGGCGGTCAGATCTCCGGAGAGCACCCAGTTGTTGCTGCCGCGGTCGAACATCTTGCGGTGGCCGAACAGGTCGATGTCGGCAAAACCAGGCAGATCGGTCAGGCCTTCGTGCAGCGACAGGGCGTTTCGCAACACGTCTTGGCTGATGCGCGGGGCTTTGGAGTCGGACTGGTTGGGCATCTGCAGCGCGCGGGTGCCGCCGCCGGGGAAGCCGTCGAGATGCGTGGTGTCCGAGGCGGGCGCCGAGCGGACGACGTCGGCCAAAAACCCGGCGCGCGCGGCGAACTTGGGGTCAGAGGCGTCCGCGGTGAACGTATCGAGGATATTCTGGCGCGCTGCGTGCGCGTCGATCCACATGGGCGCGGTGTAGGTCAGCTGGACAGCCAGAAGTTTGCCCACGGCGAGCACGTCCGAGGGCTCCCAGTCGCGGATGGCCGACGCCGGCATCACCTGCGCCAGAACGCCCGGCTGGTTCACCTCGCCGGCGCGGTATTTGGCGATGTAGGCGTTGACCCCGGCGCAGAAGGCGTCGAGCGCCTGGTACGACTCGTTGTCCGGGTCGTAATTCTCCTCGACGTATTTCTTGGCCGAGCGCTTCAGCCCCAGCGTGCGCATGAGCACGTCCGTCTCGACCGCGCTGCTCGACAACCCGCCCATTAGTTCGCCCAGGGTGCCGGTGGCGATACGCCTGTAGAACTCCATCTGCGCGAACCGATCGGTCGCGTACATGTAGCCGTTCATAAAGAAGAGGTCTTCGAGCGACTCGGCGTACACGTGGCGCATGCCGTATTCGTCGGTGATGACGGTCACCGGCCTGCGAAGCTGGGCGAAGGCGTCTTCGGTGCCGGCATCCGCGTCAGTCGACGCGTCGGCGGCGTCCGAGTCACCATCGGGTGTGTCGGCCACATCCGTTCCGGTATCGGCAGGAACCGGGTCCTCCTCATCGGGTGAAGTACACGCCATCAAAGTGAACACAAAGAACACGCACAGAACTACAGGCAGTCGTCGTCTCATCGGGTCCTCGCGCAGGTGGGCAGCGGCATCGAACGATGGGTAAATTGTCGTGATCGGCGGGTAGTCTAACCGATCGGTTGCCCAAATGCGAGACGGGGGCAATTGACTGCCACGCGGCGATGGCGGAACATGGCCCCGTTGGTCACTCCCCTGCCCTGCAGCCGCGCTCATGGACAAGCTTCGCATACTGGTCATCGACGACGAGGAGAGCATCCGCCACATGCTCACCGTGCTGCTCGAAAAGGAGGGCTACGCGGTCAAGACCGTCGGTGACGGCGAGGAGGGCCTCAAGGAGTTGCTCACCCGCGAGTACGATCTGGTGCTCACCGACGTGCGCATGCCCAAGATGGACGGGCTCGAGCTCATCGACGAGGTCCTCGAGCGCAATATCCCCACCACCGTCATCGCCATGAGCGCGTTCGGCAACCGCGAGATGGCCATCGACGCGCTCAAGCGCGGCGCCTACGACTATTTCGACAAGCCGTTCAAAAAGGACGAGGTGCTGCTGACCTTGGCCAAGGCCGAGGAGCGCCTGCAACTCAAGCGCGAAAACGACGCGCTCAAGGGTTTCAGCGCGGACGGCGAGTTCCAGAATATCGTCGGCGACAGCGAGCCGATGCAGGCGGTCTACGGCACGGTCTCGAAGGTCGCCGGCTACAAGTCGACCATCCTGCTCACCGGTGAGTCGGGCACGGGTAAGGAGCTCATCGCCCGCGCGATCCACAACCTGTCGCCACGCAAGGACGAGGCGTGGGTGCCCATCAATTGCGGGGCCATCCCCGAGAACCTGCTCGAGAGCGAGCTCTTCGGGCATGTGCGCGGCGCGTTCACCGACGCCACTCAAGACAAGGTGGGACTCTTCGAGGAGGCCCACAAGGGCACCCTGTTCCTCGACGAGATCGCCGAGCTTCCGATGAACCTGCAGGTCAAATTGCTGCGGGTCTTGCAGGAAAACGAGATTCGCCGCGTGGGCGGCAACAAGTCGATCCCGGTCGACGTGCGCATCGTCGCCGCCAGCCTGCACGACCTGGGCGAGCGCGTCGAAGAGGGCTTGTTTCGCGAGGATCTGTACTACCGCCTCAACGTGATCAATATCCAGCTGCCCCCGCTTCGCGAGCGCCGCGAGGACGTGCGCCCCCTGGTCGATTTCTTTATCGCCAAGCAGAACCAACGGCTCGGCACGTCGATCACCGGCGTGGAGCCCGAGGCGATGAAGCTCATGCTCGACTATCACTGGCCGGGCAACGTGCGCGAGCTGCAAAACTGCATCGAGCGCGGGGTCGTCTTGGCCAACGGCCACAAGATCGACGAGTCGGTGCTGCCCGACCGCATTCTGGACAGCAACGACGAGCTCAAGCAGCTTTTTAACAGCGACGAGCTGTCGATCAAAAAGATGAGTACTGCGCTCGAGCGTATTCTGATACGACGTGCTCTCGAAAAGACTGGCGGCAACCGCACCAACGCCGCCAAGCTCCTCGAAATCAGTCACCGGGCCCTGCTCTACAAGATCAAGGACTACGGCCTCGAGACGGTGGGTATGGAGACCTGATTTAGGCCACATCTCAACTTGCGCAGTCGCGCCGAATGTGGAACTCTCGGTGCGCTTTTATTACAAGCCACAGAGCACCGATGCTTAAGAAGTTCCTCAAATTCTTAAAGGGGACCACCCAGGAACAGGCGTTCGAGGGAAGTTACCTCGATCACCTCCTCGAACAGGTCCGTCCGAGTGTCGAGGCGCAGCTCGAAGAGTGTCCCGAGCACGATCCCCTTCTGGTCGTGGTCACCGAGATCCTTCGACTGAGCAAACCCGAGCAGTGGACCGAAGCGATCGAATGTCCGCTGGCCGACGAACAGAGCCCCGAACTCGCCGCGCCCGCGCCGCCTCCTGCGCCCGCAGACGAGGCGGACGAGGCTGACGATTCTGGTGAGGGTGATGAGCCTGTCGAGGCGGACGCCGACGCGTCGAACGAGTTCTTTGAAATCCTCGAGGAAGAAGAACTCGAAGACGACGAGAGTGAAGAGAAAGCATCGGACGAATCTGACGAGGCTGACGAGCAGCAAGAGGACTCGGACAGCGACTCTGACGACGAACAAGAAGAAGAGCATGAAGACGACAAGACGGCTGCCGACGGCGGCGAATCGACCGGGCTCGACGAAGAATCCGAGGCTGTCCACGTCGACGCCGAGGGCGACCTGAGTGCAGCCCAGACGCGACCAACCGCTCCGCTCCAAAGCGGTGACGCCATCGCGGCGGCGGAGATCGTCGAAGAAATCGCTCAAGAAGCGATCTTGGAGAACTCGCAGAGCGCTGACGACGAACTCGAGCAAGCCGCCGCCAAGGCCACGCGCCTCGACTCGCCGGAGGTCTTGAAGGCCGGCCGCATCTTCTTGGGCTTGCTCATCGAGAACGATCGCCTGCCCGTCGACATGCAGTTGTCGATCGCCGAAACGATGCTCGCGCGCGACCTCCTGCTCGGCTACTTCGTCCACGACGAGCAGTTCGAGGCGAAGGCCAAGGAGTTGTTGAGCCTCGTCGAGCAGAAGTTTAACGAGGGCGCTTTCAGCCAGGCGCGCATCCTGTTGCAGCTCTTCCAGACCGACCGCCCCACCCGCATCAACAACGATCGCAACCTCTTTTACGAGGACATGATCATGCGGCTGGGCATCCGTCGGCGCCACCTGCTCAACCACAACCTTTTGGCCGAACTCGAGGCGAACAGCGACGTCGAAGACCTCGACCAGGGCCTGGCGCAGACGTGCCACTGGCTCGAAGAGAACCTGCACATCAAGTTTCACCTGTTTACGCGCGAGACCGAAGACGTCGACGCCTGGCGCGCCTTCGCCCAGCAGTCGGCGCGTCGAGACGCCGAAGACGTCTTCTTGCGCTACATTCCGCCCAAGCGCTGGCGCCCGCTGCACGCCTCGGCGCAAACGCCGAGCGACCGCATGGTCGCCCACATCTCGGCTGCCACGGTCAAGCGCTACCTCCTGCGCCAGATCAAGGCGTGCTACTTCGTGCTGCGCGCGGTCGGCGACACCGGACTCGAGCCCTACCTGGACGTCTTTTTCGACTGGTGCGAGACCAAGTTCGAATTCAACAGCGTGCGCCTAATGCCGCTCATCTACCGGCGCACGATGTCCGACACCCAGCTCATCGACAAGATCTTCGAGGACGCCTTTCGCCGCTTCTTCCAGAAGAAGGCCGCCGAACTTCTCGAGAGCTTCGACGAAGAGACCATCCGCGAGGCGACCCAGGCCACCTTGGACGCCATTGCCGGCCTCGACTTCAACCACGTGCCCCCCGGCAACTACGATCTGGGCGGGCTGGTACTCGACCGCCTCTTCGGCCTGCAGTACCACGAACCGGAGTTCGCGTTTAAGCTGCACCGGTTGTCGTGACATCGCGTCTCCCAAACCCCTACCTGTGCGCCGCGCTTCTGGCGGCGTTGGTGGTCTTTGCCGCCAACCTCGCCACACCGACCACGGCCTACGCCCAAGAGGCGGTCGCCTCGCTCGACGCGCACCTGCTCGAACAGAATGCCGACCGCCTGGCGATCAATCAGACCGGCATGAGCGTCTTGCTCGGCTGGTCAGCGCTCAACATGGGCGTGGGCACTTGGGGCTATTTCGCCAGCAAGGGTCGCTGGAAATATTTCCACCAGATGAACGCGGCTTGGAACGTCGTCAACGGCGCCATCGCCGTCGGCAGCCTCATCGGCGCGGGCGGCGAAGACCCAGCGAGCTTCGGGCTACTGGCGACGATCGAAGAGGCGCAGTTCATCGAAAAGGTTCTGCTCTTTAACGCCGGCCTCGACATCGGCTATATCGCCGCCGGCGCCTACCTCAACGAGCGCGGCCTGCGCAAAGACTCCGACCGCCTCGTCGGCTACGGCCGCTCCGTGATGCTGCAGGGAGCATTCCTGCTGGTCTTCGACGGCGTGCTCTTCTGGCTGCACAACCAGAACACCTCCGACTTTCTCATGCGCGTCGAGCCGCTCGTCGGCGATGCAACCGGCGCCGCGCTGACGATTAGCTTCTAATCATCTCCCCCGCTTCGCCTACGCGTCGGGTTTGTCAAAACGATTGTGAAACCCTGCGCCATCAACTGCATCTCACGTACGACACACACCGACTGTGCCGTTTCCTAAGGTCCCCATGAGCACCACCACCTTTATTATCGTCGCTGCGCTGACGCTCGTCGCGTTCTACATTCTGCGCAAAACACAATCGCTGGATCCCGAGAAGCGCCGCGAGATCCTCGACGCCCTCGAAAAGGGGGCGACATTGGTAGATGTGCGCACTCGCCAGGAGTTCGACTCCGGCCACCCCGAGGGCGCCATCAACGTGCCGCTGCACCAACTGCAGCAGGACGTCAAAGGCCTGAAGCGAAAGCCACGACCCATCGTGGTCACCTGCGCCTCGGGCATGCGCAGCGCGCGGGCTGCCAAACTTCTTCGCCGATCGGGTATCGAAGTGCTCGACCTCGGCGGAAGAGCCAACTGGCCGCGCTGAGAGGTTTCGAGTTGTGAACTGAGGAGGATCCGATGCCTACCCCGGAACCGACCAATCCCAAAAAACTACCCGGTACCGAATGGACCGCCGTCGAGCCCGAAGAGCGACGCAAGCACTGGCAGGTGCTTCGCTTCGAGAAGAAGGCCGGCGAGGTCGTGCTCGAAGCAGTCTTGGACCACCACCAGCTACGCCTGCCCTGGCGAGAGCTTCGCAACCGCGACGAGTGGCGCCCCGGCTGGACGCATTAATGCCGATTACTTCGTCGACATCTCGTGGCCTTCGCCGGTGATGTCTTTGACGTAGGCGTCGAAGTTGAACTGCGGGGAGTGCTCGGGGACGTGGCACTCCATGCAGTCGCTCTCGACCGGGTCGGCCTTGATGTGCTGGGGGTTGCCGGAGGCGTCGATGGGCGCCTGGACGTGGTCGGAGCCCGGGCCGTGGCAGTTTTCGCAGCCGACGTCCTCGAGGTTTTTCTGGATGGTGCGCTCGCCGAGCTTCGCCTCGTAGTGCAGCTTGCCGATGACGCTTCCGCCCGGCTTTTCGTAGCCGACGACGTGACAGCCGATGCAGCTCTGGTCGAAGAGCTTGTTGCGCTCCTCGAGCGTCTCGACGGCGGTGGCGTGCTCGGTCTTCTCCCAGAACGCCTGCTCTTGGACGTGACAGCGGGCGCATTCCTGATTGCCCACGAAGAAAGCTTGGCCCTCTTCGACCGGCGGAACCTCGCGCTCGACCTTCGACTGCAACTCCTGCAGGCTCTTGTTGTACTCGTTTCGAAGATTGTTGAGCTTGTCGTTGATCGGAAGCCCCGGCTCCATCGGCACGGGTCTGTAGATAAAGGCGTTGCCCGCTTCGGGCACTTTGACATCCTCGGTGCGAAGCTTCTCGAGCTTGGCCTCACGCTCGGCGATATCGTCTCTCAGACGCTGGAGGATGGGCGGGTTTTCGCGGCGCTTCGACGGAGGAAAGCGCTCGAGTTGCTTCTTTTTGTGCTCGATGAGCCGCTGGAGCTTCTCGATTTCGGTCTTGCTGCCGGCGCTGGCGTTCGTGTACGGCTCGCCTTTGTCACGCTGGAGAAGCTTGAGCACGCCCAGATAACGGCCCTGGTCGTAGGCTTCGAGCGTGTGCCCCCCGCCCACCTCATAGACCTGATCGGTCTCGCGCGGGCCGTGGCCGACGACGCCAAAGTCGATGCCGTCGACGGCCTCCAACACATTCTGCGTCGCCTCGAGATCGCCGTGCATCAACAAGACGATCGTCTGGGCGCCCTGCTCTTTCAACGAGGCGACGGCGGCCTCGACCGCCGGCACCGGCTCGCTCGCGCTCACCCCTTCGACGTCCTTGTAGAGCTCGGGATTGACCGCACCGACGACGCCGAGCTTGATGTCTTCGAGGTCGAGAACCTCCGTCGCGGCGAGTGCTTTGCCGCCCAACTTCAGGTTCGCGGCGATCGGCTCGACGCCCGCCTGCTCGAGGGTCTTCTGGTAAAAGTCGACGCCCATCGCGAAATCGAGCTCGCCGGGCACGGTCACCTCGGTGCCGAGGGCCTTCTGTGCGGCGACGATGACGTCGGTCTTGGCCTTTTCCTGGGGAATGGCGTGCTCTTCGAGCTCGGCGAATTCAAAGAGCATGTCGCCCGCGTCGAGCATGGCCACATCTGGGTAGAGCTTCTGGGCGGCCGCGACATAACCGGTGATGCGGTCGATACCGCCGAGCAACACCTCGGCGCTGCAGCCGCACGGCTCCAGATAACCTTTGAGTCCGGACAGGAAGAAGACGCCCGGCCCTTCCGGGCCCGGCGACTTTGGCTGGACCGTGCCCGGCTTGGCCTCGCCCGGGAGCGTGGTCGGACCCTCGCCCACCTCGTCAACCTTGGCGCCGCCCTCCTCGTTCGAGTCGGACTTGGCGACCGGGCCGTCGGTATCGGCGCGCTCGGCGTTGCGCTCGCACGCCTGCGCCATCACCACAGCCCACAGGCCGAGAATTGCAAGAAGGACCCACCAGCGCCGAGAGATTTGGGACGAGGATTTCATTTATTATCGAGTATCCGTCGAAGATTAGCGGCTTCCCAAGCCATCGCCTTTTCGTAGTGTGGAAACTGCTTTTCCATGGCGCGAAATTCCGGCGTATGTACTTCGCGTCGCGTTTGGCCCTCGCGCGGCGGAAAGATCGCGTGCAATAGCTCGTGGTAGACGATGAACTCGACAAAATAATCGGGAACCCACCTCCGGTCGAGCGCCGGGTGGATGCGGATCAGCTTGCGGTCGAAATCGTAGCTGCCAAAGCGGATGCTTTTGGTGCCACGGCCGCGTCGCCCCCAGGTGATGTGAATGCCGTCGAGCTCGTCTCGCACGGGTTCGGCGAAGATCTTGAGCACCTTGCGCAACACGACGCCGAGGTTGAAGTGCTCGCCGCGCTGCTGCAGCTCGTCGTCGCTGGGCGCGAAGCTGATCGCGTCGCGGTTGTCCTGGATAAACTGCTGGATGGTTTGGCGCGCGCCCTTTCGCCCGCTGGCCAGGTCGGCGATGGCCGACACGGTCGCATCGCAACTGTTCACGAACATGTGGTGAGCGCGAATCTCCTGGCGGTTGCGCCGCCGGCGCGATGAGAGCATGCGCCGGCGGTTGTCCGTCAGGATGAGATCGACGATCCCGAGAAGCTCCTCGAGGCGCACGTGTAACTTGTGCGCCCGAGGGCGACAGCCTCGCAACTCCGACGGCAACTCCGACATGTCGAGCGTGCCGCGCGTGGTGCGCGGCTCGTCGTCGACGTCTTGCCAATCGAACAACGTGGATTGATTGTTGTTACTGCCGTCGGTCATACGTCACTGCAACTTGCGAAGCTCCTCCATCGAAGCTTCGAGGGTCGCCTTCTCCTCCAGATACTGCTCCCGCTTGTCCCGCTCCTGCTGGACGATGTGTTCGGGTGCGTTGTTCACAAACCCGTCGTTGGCGAGCTTGCCTTCGACATATTTGATGTCGTCTTCGACGCGCTCGAGCTCCTTTTGGAGACGAGTGAGCTCTTCGTCGAGGTCGATAAGGCCGGCCAGTGGGATGCGAATCTCGACGCCGTCGCGCACAGCGGTCGCCGCGCCTTCGACCTCGGGGGCCGCGTCGGTGCTGACGACCTCGATCTTGTCGGCCTTGGCCAGCCGCTGGATATAGCTCTCACAGGCCTCGATGGCGGCCTTGGCGTCGGCATCGTCAGTGACAAAGAAGACCTCGTCGATCGTCTGGCCCGGCTTGACGTTCGTCTCGCCGCGGATGCCTCGAATCGCCGAGATAAGCTCGATGACGCGATCCATCTGGGTGGCGGCCTCTGCGAAGTCCTCGGCGCCTCGGCTCTCGGGCCACGGCGCGACCATGATGCTCTCGGGAGCATCACCGGCGTGCGGCAACGCCTGCCAGATATCCTCGGTGATGAACGGTGAAATCGGGTGCATCAGCCGAAGCGTGGCGTCGAGCACGTAGGTGAGCGTGTCACGCGCGGCCTTGCGCTCTTCGGGCGTGGCGCCGCGGTCTTCGTGCAGCACCTCTTTGCTCAGCTCGATGTACCAGTCGCACAGCTCGTGCCAGACGAACTTGTAGATGAGCTGGGCGGCGTCGTTGAAGCGGAACTCGTCGAGCGCCTGTTTGACCTCACCGACGACCTGATCGCTTCGCTGCAGGATCCAGCGGTCGGCTACCGACAAATGCTCGGCGTCGAACGGCGTCTGCGCGCTATCTTCCCAGGAGCTCGTGTAGGTCTCGTAGGCCGGTGCTTCGTAGTCTTCGAGGTTCATCAGCGCGAAGCGCGCCGCATTCCACAGCTTGTTGAGGAAGGCGCGGTAGCCCTCGATGCGCTTGATGTCGAGTTTGATGTCGCGGCCCTGCGCGGCGTAAATCGCCAGCGTGAACCGAAGCGCGTCGGCGCCCTGCGCGCCCAGACCTTCCGGATACTGGTTCAGGAGCTCTTTGTGCAGCTCCGGGTCGAGCTCGTCGGACTCGGCGCCGTAGATCATGTGCAACGGGTCGATGACGTTGCCCTTGGTCTTCGACATCTTGTTGCCCTCCTTGTCACGCACCATCGCGTGCAGGAAGACCTTCTCGAAGGGGACGTCGTCCATGAACCACAGGCCCATCATCATCATGCGCGCGACCCAGAAGAACAGGATGTCGAAGCCCGTCTCCATGACCTGGGTGGGATAGAACTTCTCGAGCGTCGGCGTCTCGTCGGGCCAGCCCATCGTCGAGAACGGCCACAGCGCGCTCGAAAACCACGTATCGAGAACGTCCGGGTCACGCTCGAGATCGTCGCTGCCACACTCGGGGCAGCTATCGGGCGTCTCGCGGCGCACGATCACCTCGTCGCACTCCTGGCAATACCAGGCCGGGATGCGGTGGCCCCACCACAGCTGGCGGCTGATGCACCACGGGCGGATATTGTACATGAAGTGGTCGTAGGTCTTCTTCCACACCGCCGGGATGATCTCGGTGTCGCCCGACTCGACCGCGTCGATCGCCTTTTTGGCCATCGGCTCGGTGTTGACGAACCACTGGAGCATCGGAAGCGGCTCGACGACCACGCCGGTGCGCTCGCTGCGCCCCGGCGAGTACGGGCGCTCCTCGGTGCCCTCGAGCAGGCCGGCTTCGTCGAACTTCTCGACCACGAGCTTGCGCGCGTCGTATCGATCGAGGCCGACGAACTCCTCGGGGCCGTTGTCGTTGATCGTGGCGTCGAAGTCGATGACCTGGATAACCTCCAGATCGTGGCGCTCGCCGCACTCCCAGTCATTGGGGTCGTGGGCGGGTGTGACCTTGACCGCGCCGGTGCCCTTCTCGGGGTCGGGCAAAATCTTGTCGGCGATGATCGGAATCTCGCGGCCGACGATCGGCAGCTTGATCTTTTTGCCGATCAGGTCTTGGTAGCGCTCGTCGTCGGGGTGGACGGCCACGGCGGTATCGCCGAGCATCGTCTCCGGACGCGTCGTACCGACGATGATATGCCCCGAGCCGTCAGCCAGCGGGTACTTGAGGTACCAGAAGCGCCCGTTCTCCTCTTCGCGGTTGACCTCCAGGTCCGACAGCACCGTCTGGCCCTCCGGGTCCCAGTCGACCATGCGCAGGTCGCGATAGATCAGCCCGTCTTCGTACAGCTTGACGAACGCCTCGCGCACCGCCTTGTTCAGCCCCTCGTCGAGGGTGAAGCGCTCGCGGTCCCAGTCGCAGGAGGCGCCCATGCGCTTGAGCTGGTTGATGATCTGGCCGCCGTGCTCTTCCTTCCAGTCCCAGGTGCGCTCCAAGAATTTGTCGCGCCCCAGGTCGTGGCGGGTGCGGCCCTCTTTGGCCAGCGATCGCTCGACCATCACCTGGGTGGCGATGCCCGCGTGATCGGTGCCCGGCAGCCACAACGCTTCGTAGCCCTCCATGCGCTTCCAGCGGATCAGCAGATCTTGGAGGGTCACGAACAGCGCGTGGCCCATGTGCAGGCTACCGGTGACGTTCGGCGGCGGAATGACGATGGTGTACGGCTCTTTGTCGCTCGTCTCGTCGGCGTGAAAATAGCCGCGGTCCACCCAGAAATCGTACCAGTCGGACTCGACTTCAACCGGGTCGTAGCTCTGATCGATCTTCATTTCGTCATTCCTTGTCGGGCTAGTAATCCTTGGGGGCCAAATCGGCCTGCAATTTATACACTCGGTGGGTTGTATCCATCACTGCGAAGTTGGGTCAAGCCCAACAAAAAACCCGCCTTTCGGCGGGTCCTTGTGAGCGGGTTTGAGCGAGGAGATTACTCCTCGGCCAAAAGCCGCTCGATCTCTACGCGTACTGCCTCGCGGATCTGATCGCCCAGGCGCTGCTGGACAATCGTGTCGACGCGCTGCTCGCCGTGTTCGAGAAGCTTGGGGAGGACCTTCTTCTGGAAGACCTCGCCCATGATGTTGCGAAGCAGGCCGGGAAGCTGCTCTTTGACCGAGCGCTTGACCTCTTCTTTGACCATCGTCTCGATCTCGGCGCGGCTCATACCGATATTCGACACGCCCGAATCGCTGGTCGGCCCGGAGGGGGCGGCGGTGGCGCCGCTGCTCGAGACTTCCTGAGCGCGGGTCGAGGCGTTGACGTCGGGCGTCGAGATGCGCGGCTGGCTTCCGCCGATGCGCGGCTGGCTGCCGGCGTCCGGAATGCGCGGCTGGCTGCCGCTGTCCGGGCGCATGCGCGACTGGCTTCCGCCGTCGTTGGTGCGCATACGCGGCTGACTGCCGCTGTCGGTGCGCATGCGCGGCTGACTACCGCTGTCGGTGCGCATGCGCGGCTGGCTTCCACCCGTGCGAAGACGGGACTGGCTGCCGGCGCTCTGCTGCTGTTGCGGCGACGGATGGCGCGGGTTGCTGTTGTCTTCGACCGGAATGCGCGGCCGACTCTCGGCGGCCGGCTGCGGCGGCGTGCTCGTCGGCTTCGACGGCGGGCCCGAAGGCGCGCTCGGCTGCGACGAGGGCTGGCTGATCGGCGGCGGCGCCGGCGTAGCGTCGTTCGCCATCGGGGCCGGTTGCGCCGGTTGCGCCGGCTGAGCCGGTTGCGCAGGCTGAGCCGGTTGCGCAGGCTGAGCCGGTTGCGCAGGCTGAGCCGGTTGCGCAGGCTGAGCCGAGGCATCGGCCACCGAGTCGATTGCGTTCAAGAGCGTGTCGGTCTTGAACGGCTTCATGATGACGTCGTCCGCACCGGCATCGCGAGCTTGCTCTTCGCTAAACTCGCGGTGATTGCCGCCGATCATGATGACCGGGATTTGAGCGGTGTTGCCGTTATTCTTGAGCGCCCGGCACACCTCGTACCCACTGCCGTCAGGCATATGGTAATCGAGAAGAATCACCGAGGGGGAACGCTCGGCGGCCTGCATGGCCTCCCGCGCGCTTCCGACACCGACAACTTCGAACGGAGCGGCTTTGAGCGCCATCTCGACGACTTTGCGGATTGTTCGGCTGTCATCGGCGACCAGAACCGTCGGACTCATGCATACTCCTTGCAGCGAGTGAGTGGGGTGTCTTGCGCCGCCTACAAACGGCCGCAACCACGCCAGATTTGAGCATGATCATACCGCCTTCTGGAATAACACGGGCCGCATACACGGTCAAGATTCCCGGTCCGTAAGAGTCGCTTACATGCGCCCCAACTCGAACAACGCGCCTTGAATCGATCCTCGAATCGGGTCATCATCGGCGAGTGACCCGCCACAGACCGTGGGCGCGACGCTCCTTTTCCGACTCTTCCCTGTACCGTCTGTGCTATATGGGCCCCGACCCAACTTCTACAGAGACGCCCCAAGCGTCGACGTCTGAGAGCCTGGCTGCCGGTGACGTGCTCAACGAGCGCTACCGCATCGTCGAAGAGCTCGGCAGCGGCGGCTACGGCCAGGTCCTCGCGGCCGAAGATCTACAGGAAGGTCGACGCGTGGCGATCAAGATTCTCCGCGCCGACGCCGGCAGTCGCGACCCGGCAGCCATGGCGCGCATGCGCCAAGAGGCCGAAATCCTCGAGGCCATCGACCATCCGAATATCGTCGAGATTTACGACGTCGACGAGGCCGACGCCGGCGAATTCATGGTCATGGAGCTTCTCGAGGGCCACTCGATCGACGCGTTGCTCGAGACGGAGGGCGCCGCGGATCCCGAGCGTGTACGCCCCTTGGTCAAGCAACTGCTCGACGCGCTCTCCGCGGCGCACCGAAAGCAGGTGCTCCACCGCGACCTCAAGCCCGAAAATATCATCTTGGTCCCCGCCCCCGACGAGCCCGGCGGCGAGCGCGCCAAGCTGCTCGACTTTGGCATCGCCAAGGCGAGCGAGATTCTCGACGACGACCCCGACGAGGGGATTACGCTCGTTAAGACCCGCGGCGGCGGGTTCGTGGGCACGCCCCGTTATTGCGCTCCCGAGATCGCGGTCGGGGATCCGGCTGGCCCCAGCGCCGACATGTTCAGCCTCGGGCTGGTCATGGCCGAGTGGCTCACAGGCAAACCGCGCATCGAAGCCGAAAAGCAAAACCGGGTGCTCTCCATCCTCATCCAGCCCACCCCGCTGGACGTCTCGGACTGCCCGCAGGCATGGCAACCATGGCTTTCTCGGATGATCGCCAAGGACCCCGACCAGCGCTACCCGAGCGCCCAGGAAGCCCTCGATGCCTTCGAGGCGCTCGTCGAGGGCGGCGGCGCCGACGTCGACCTCGCCAAGACCGAGCGCCAAAAGCCGATCAGCAACGATCAGGCCTTCGGCGGACAGGTCTTTGGCGACGACGACGTCTCCGAGACCGCCGCCACGCAAGTGCGCGAGCCGCTCGAACTCGCCGACATCGACGACGAGCCGACCCAAGACTACGAGGAAGCACCGGCATTCGAGGACCACGGCAGCAACAACGTCGCCATGTCGACCGTGCGCTTTGTGATGATCGCCGCCATCAGCTGCGGCGTCGTCCTGCTCCTCTTATGGCTCGCCCGCCTCTTTCTGGGCGCCAACTGATCCGCAGCGCTCCCCTAAGCAGCGATACACGAAGGCCTTCCCATGAAGCTCGCCATCTTGTCACGCGGCCGCACCCTCTACAGCACACGACGCCTGGCCGAAGTCGGCCGCAAGCGCAAACACGACGTGCGCATCATCGACCCGGTCAAATGCACCGTGTCGATGGGCGCCGGCCATCTGTCGACCCAGCGCGACGGGATGAACTTCGAGGGCTACGATTGCGTGATCCCACGCATCGGCGGCGGCTCGAGCAGCTGGGGGCTGACGCTCTTGCGCCAGATCGAATTGCAGGGCATTCGCGTGCTCAACCCGGCGTTTGGCACCATGGTCGCCGCCGACAAAGTCCAGGCGATGCAAGAACTCGCCGCTGCCGGCGTCCCCACCCCGACCACGCTGCAGACCAAGAGCACCGACGATCTGCCCGCGCTCATCGCGCAGGTCAACGGCCCGCCGGTCATCTTGAAGTTGTTGAAGGGAACCCAGGGCGTGGGCGTCATCAAGGTCGACACCGTCGAGTCGGCCGTCTCCACCCTCGAAGCGCTGTGGAGCCTGCGCGAAGACGTGCTCATCCAAGAATTCGTCGCCGAGAGCACCGGCGTCGATATCCGCGCCTTCGTCGTCGACGGCAAGGTCGTCGGCGCCATGGAGCGCACCGCCCGCGAGGGCGAGTTTCGCGCCAACGTCCACCGCGGCGGCTCGACCCGCAAAGTCGACCTCGACGACGAAGCACGCGAGGTTGCTCTGCGCGCCGCCAACGCCCTCGGCCTGCGCGTCGCCGGCGTCGACCTACTGCCGAGCACCCGCGGGCCCCTCGTCATCGAGGTCAACGCCTCGCCCGGCCTCGAAGGCATCGAGGGCGCCACGGGGCGCGACATCGCCAAAGACATCATCAAGTGTGTGGAGCGGCTGGCTGATTAGCGTGCGAATCTCGACGTCTTTCAGGCGCCACGACCCTGCAAGGCCACTGCCCTCGAACACCTACCGAATCCCCTCCACATTATCCTCCCAATTGCGCCCGTCGAACGGCGTGATCTCGAGCTCGCCGATCTCCACGCCCTCCAACGCCCGCACGTTCACGTCGACGTCGTCCGGATGGCTGCGCGGCGTATAGAAAGGATGGACGCCGCAGGTCCGGCAGAATTTATGGACCGCCTGCTTCGTTCCGAAACGGTATTCGCTGATCGCATCGTCGCCCTGGAGCAGCCGAAAGTGCTCGGGCGGGACGATCAGGTGTAAGAAGCCCTTTTTGGTGCAAATGGAGCAGTTGCAGTCGAGGATCTCGGCCGCGCCGAGGTCGACGTCGATTTCGAAGCGAATGCGACCGCAGTGACAGCCGCCCTCGTAGGTTTGTAGAGTCATGTATCGGGCTTGGGACAAGGGTCTGAACAATGGTATGAGAGGGCAAGGTGCTCCTCCCCGCGGTGTTTAGCCGGGGGGAGGTGTCGCGCGTTCGAGCGCGACGGAGGGGCCCCGTCAGCAAGCAAGGGATCTCATGATGAAACTCATTTGGCCAGCAGTCCTCCTGACAACCATTCTCCTGACGGCCTGCGACAACAGAGTCGAGCCGCCGTCGGCCGAAGAACGCCAGGCGATCTTGAAAGACGCCCCCGAGGTCTTCGCCACCCGCGACGATCACGCCACACTAAAGGGTATCGAGACGCTCTACCTGGGACAGCCCAAAGACGACGCCCTCGACGCCCTCGCCGAGTTCTGCCCCAAGACGATGGAGTATAAGGGCGGCGACTTTGCCCAGAACGCCTGGTTCCGCGGCTGCGTCTTTCGTGAGCCGCGCGGTGCGCTCATCTCGGTACGCGTCGGTTTCTGGCCCAAGCTCGACGACCAGGTGGCCACCCTCGAGGTCAAACGCACCGACGTCAAACTCGAGGCCGTACGCGAGCGATTCCGCGACTTCGTCGACGAGGTGACCTTCGACGTGCCCCGCGCGGGCATCCTCGAGATGCGCTCGGAGAAGTATCAGATCCACGCCGACATCGATGAAGGCGCGGACGGTCCCACGCATATCACCATGGGCTACACCCAAAACTGGGCCGAAAAGCTCGAAAAGCAGTGAGCCTCTCCGAGAGCAACCGAGATCTGCTGCCGACGGCGCGTCGGTTGTTCGGCACGTTGGCCGGCACGTTAGCCGGCCTTGGCGACGCCGAGCTGCGCCCGCTCGACCGAGGGCTCTCGGCCGACCTGTTCACGGTCCACCCGGAGCCCAGCGCAGCACCCGCTGCCGTCGTCAAGTTGCAGCGCGGCTTCGCCGGCAAGGTCTGGGCCGAAGCCGGCGCCCTCGCCTTCCTCGCCGACAAAGAGATCCCCGACGTCCCGCGCCCCCTCCTCGCCGAGCCCAAACACGACCCGCCGGCGCTGGTCCTGTCGTGGGTCGGCGACGCGCACGCCGCCCGCGTCGAACTCGACCGGCTCGACGAGCCTGCGCTCACAGAGTTCGCCCACGCCTTCGGCCGCTGGCTCGCCGTGCTCCACCACCTCGAGGTCCCCGCCGGCGACGTCAAGATGTCCTCCGACCCCCTCGCCCTCCCCGACCGCCTGCTCACCCAGGCCGAAAACGCCCTGAAGCGCTTCGAACGCGACTTCGGCGAGCGAGAACCGGACCTTCTCGACCTGCTCGAACGCGGCCTGCGTTGGCTCGACGCCCACGCCGCCTCGCTGCTGCCGGGCGACACCCCGCGCCGCATGATCCACCGCGACCTGCGCGCGCCAAACGTGCTGGCCGACGCCGACCACCGATTCTGCGGCGTCGTCGACTTCGAGCACGCCGCCGCCGCCCACCCCGCCTGGGACTTCGCCAAGCTTCGCTGGTGGTGGTTCGACCGCCTGCCCGCCCTCGAAGCGCCCTTTCGCCAAGGCTACGAAAGCAAAAGAGCCTGGCCGGACCGTGACGTCCGCAGGCTCTTTCGCATCTTCGAGGCGACGACGCTGGTCGCCTATTTTTGGGAGCGCCACCCGGTCTACCCGGGCCAGGCACGCCTGCAACTTGCCGCCGAGCTCGACGACGAGCCGCGTCCGCGGTGGCGCTGAATTCGGAGGCTCGGAGGCGCTGAATTGGGAGGCGCTGAATTGGGAGGCGCTGAATTGGGAGGCGCTGAATTGGGAGGCGCTGAACGCTGGAGCGCTAAAGATTCATCTGAAGTTCGCTGAAAACGCTGCAGAAGGCAGCCCCATTGGCAACCTGTCGGCACACCTCGACGTTGGATTCTACAGCGCCTTCCGCGCACAATCAGATGAATCTCCAGCGCCTTAGCGTTCCGCGACTCGCTGCTTCCGAGCCCTCCGAGCCTCCGAGCCTCAGCGCCTCCGAGCCTCAGCGCCCTCAGCTCTGAGGCGCCCGAAGAGCTTCGCGATGGACGCCGACCAAACCCGACCTTCTCCAAAGTCCTTCGCGATGGTCTCCCGATCGACCTCCGCCTCACAAAAGTCCTTCGCGATGGTCTCCCGATCGACTTCGGCCTCACAAAAGACCATCGCGATGGTCTCCCGATCGACCTCGGCCTCAAAAAAGATCATCGCGATGGCCTCCCGATCGACCTCGGCCTCACAAATGTCCTTCGCGATGGTCCGGTCACGAACCCGAGCCGCAAAAAAGACCATCGCGATGGTCTTCGACCAAACCGAGGTGGCCGGCGAGTCTATCGCGATGGTGTCGGCTGCGACCGGAGTTTCGTCGAGCATCATCGCGATGGTTCGCGACACGACTGCGGTCACAAAAAAGTCCATCGCGAAGGACCGGCGCGCGCCTCAGGCTCGCGCGGCATCTTCGCGATGGACTCGGGAGTGAATCGGGTTGGGCCAGCGGGCTTACGCCTCGGTCGGCTCGGGATCGACGTCGGTGTCGACATCTACGCCCGGCTCGTCGGCGTCGTCGAGCGGCGCGCCGCCGTCATCGTCGACGGGTTCGCCGGTGTTCGGGTCGACGTCGGGCATGCTGCCATGGCGCTCGTAGTACAGCGCCGCGCGCTCCTGCTGGTCGGCGTACTGCTCGAGCAGCTTGTCGAGGATGTCGGGCTCTTCGCAGTAGTCGGCCAGGATGGTCACAAAAACGCGGTTGAACGCCTCGGTGAACTGCGCTTCGGCAGCCTCGACGTCGCTGTGCTCGACCTGGTCGCGGTTGCGCACGTCGAGCTGGCGGCTGAACTTGGCGTTGAGCCGGTCGAGCTGGTCGACGAGCACCGTCAGCCCGCAGGCGGCGACGTGGTCGGCGAACGGATCGCGCAGCAGCTCGAGCATCTCGGTGACCGTTTGTTGCTGCTCCTCGAAGGTCAGCCCGCTGACCGGGCGCACCCCGTTGGCAAACAGGGCCTTGCGAAGGGCGCGGGCCTTCTTCTGGATGTCCGGGGCCTCGTCGTTGCGGGCGAGCGCGCCCAGCGAGGTGTCCATGCTCGTCAAGGTGTTGTCGATGATGGCGTCGGTCTTGCGCGCGCCGCTTCGGCCCTGGCTGACCGAATGGTCTTGGTTGCGCCAGCGGAAACGCAGCGAGCGCGCGTTGCGGCCGAGCTCGCGCGCGTCGGTCGCGCGCTTTTTCAGGCGCGGGTTGGGCGTCTGCAGCGTGTCGAGTTGGACGATGATATCGAGGATGATGAACAGCAAGCTGCTCGGCTTGAGCTTGTAGCCTGCGACATGAGGTGAGACGACGACTTCCGACATAACTCGGTTCTCCTTTCTTGCAAAAAGGACAATCCCCCACTGCTCGGGATCGTCGGTCACGCGGCGAACGAAGCGCTCCGGGCTGCCGCGAAGTCCCCGGGCGCGGTGTTGATGGTGCGAATGCAGCTAGTTTGCCGCAATGGAGCAACGGAGGCAAGGAACGTTCGAGCGTGATTAGCCCCACAAAAAAAGCGCCCCCAGCGTTCGCTGGAGGCGCTTCCATCATCTCGACGATGCAGCCGAAGGCTACTCGACCGTCTCGATGTGATAGCGGTAGCCCTGCTCGGTCAAGAAGAGCTGGCGCTTATTCGAGTAGTCCTGCTCGGTGGTGTCGCGGGTGACCACGCTATAAAAGTGCGCCTCGTTGCCGTTTTCCTTCGGCCGAAGGATGCGGCCCAGACGCTGCGCCTCTTCTTGGCGGCTGCCGAACGTTCCCGAGACCTGAATGGCCACGTTGGCGTCGGGCAGGTCGACCGCGAAGTTGGCGACTTTGCTGACCACGAGCACGGGGACCTCGCCGCTCCTGAACTTTTTGTACAGGACGTCGCGGTCGGCCTGCTTGGTGCGGCCGGTGATGATGGGCGCGCCGGTGAGCTCCTGGATGTCGTCGAGCTGGTCGAGGTACTGGCCGATGATGAGCACCTGGTCGTCGGTGTGCTCCTCGAGCAGATCTTCGATGACCTGCAGCTTGGCCGGGTTGGTCGCGGCGAGCTTGTACTTCTCGCGCGGCTCGGCCAGCGCGTAGGTCAGGCGCAGGTCGTCGTCGCGGAAGGGCACGCGGATCTCTTTGCACTGGGCGGTCGCGATAAAGCCCTTCTTCTCGAGCACGCGCCACGGCACGTCGTACTTTTTGGGGCCGATGAGGCTGAAGACCTCGTCTTCTTTGCCGTCCTCGCGCACCAGCGTGGCGGTCAGACCGAGGCGACGCCGGCTCTGCAGGTTGGCCACCGCGCGGAACACGGGCGCCGGAAGCAGGTGGACCTCATCGTACACAATCAGGCCCCAGTTCGACTCGTTGAACAGACCGAAGTGCTTGAACTCGTCTTCTTTGCTCTTGCGGTAGGTCAGGATCTGGTAGGTCGTGATCGTCAGCGGCTTGATCTCTTTGTTGTCGCCCGAGTACTCGCCGACCATGTCCGGATCGATATCGGTCTTGTCGATGATCTCGTCTCGCCACTGGCGAAGGGCGGTGACGTTGGTGGTGAGCACGAGCGTGTGCTCTTTGACCACGTCCATGGTGCCGATGGCCACGATCGTCTTGCCCGCGCCGCAGGGCAGCACGATGGTGCCGCTACCGCCGCGCTCGGTGCCGCCGGCCCAGAAGGCGTCGACCGCCTCGCGCTGGTAGTCGCGCAGGCCGAAGTCTTTGCCCTGCAGGGTCGTGTCGCGCAGCGCGATGTCGAGCGGGTCGCCCTCCACGTAGCCCGCCAAGTCCTCGACCGGGTAGCCCACCTGGATGAGCGCGTGCTTGATGAAGCCGCGCTGGTCCTTGGTGACCTTGACGCGTCCGTTGCGCACATCGCCGTCGATAAACGGCTCGACGCGGCGCTGGCGCACGACTTCTTCGAGCAGCGTCAGATCTTCGGAGACCAACCAGTGATCGCCGGCGTCGGAGATGAGCTTGATGCGCCCATAACGCGACATGAAGTCGTTGATGTCGAAGATGAGGTTATCCGGCACCTCATACTTGCTATACTTGGTCAGCTGATCTTTGACTTGTTCGGGCGTATAACCCAGCGCCGAGGCGTTCCATAGCGACAGCGGGGAGATACGATAGGTATGTATATGCTCCGGGGATTTGACGATCTCCGCGAACACGGACAGCGCATCGCGCGCTTCCTCGAACTTGTCATTGGCCGTCTCGAGCAAAACGGTCCGGTCCGATTGGACAATGAGCGGATTCGACGGATTGTACGACATCTATGGAAACCTTGTTGGGAAGGAGGAGAGCGGATTTTCTTGTCGAGTGGCCCTCAGCGGACACATTGTGTAAACAGAAATTCAGCAGCCCTCGCTGCGAGGCGCACAAACTAGTGCAACGATTGGCAGATGGCAACCGTTGCGGTTCTACGGTCTGTCCCGGTAAATCAACCCCTATGATCAATCCGTTAAAAGAAGTCGAGGTCAATCGGTTCGTGTTGCGCCACCCTCGGGTCACCGAGGCGCTGGCCGACATGTGTATCGCCCAGATCACAGATATCCACCTGGGTCGCTGGGTCAAACCACGTCACCTGCTCCAGATCGTCGAGTTCGTCAACGAGCACGAGCCGCATCTGGTCGCGTTGACGGGCGATTATGTCGGCTACAACACCGACGATATCGCCCCCTGCATCCAGACGCTGGGCGAGCTCGAGCCGCCGACCTACGCCGTACTCGGCAATCACGATCACTGGGCCAGCACGGAGCAGACCCAAAACGAGTTCGAGCGTGCCGAGATTCCCCTGCTGACCAATGAGCGGGTGCGCTTTGCTCACGGGGACACCGAGATCACCGTCGTCGGCGTCGACGACCACGTCACTCGCCACGCCGACGTCGAAGCCGCCTTCGACGGCCACGAAGACGAGGGCTTCTGCCTGACGCTCAACCACGTGCCCGCCGTCGCCCCGGCGTGCGCCGAGAAGGGCTCGCACCTGATCTTGAGCGGCCACACCCACGGCTTCCAGTTCAACGTGCCCGGCGTCACCCACAAGATCGCCGAGTCCTTCGGCACCGAGTACTACGCCGGGCCCTATCGCCTGGGCGAGAGCTACCTATATATCAGCAGGGGGCTCGGCTCGGCGTCGTGGCCGTGGCGCATCCGCGCCAAGCCAGAGATCACCTTCTTCGACCTGCGGCCGAGCAAGGAGATCCATCTGGAGTTGGTGGAGAGTGAGACGATGAGCGTCAAGCACCGTCCCTGAGGCAAGAACGAGAGGCAAGAACTACGGACGCACCTCGAAAGAGACCTCGGCGCGTGGGTCGATCGTCTTGTCGACCGCCGCGCGCGCCTTGAGGATCCAGTGGCCGCCCTCCTGGGTGTAGACGGCATCCTCAGGGATATGCAGCACGATGGGGATGACGAACTCGTAATCCGCCGGCAGCTTGATGTCCTGGGCGACCTCGGCGGTCTTGACGAAGTCTTGCCACTCGCCGTCGCGCTGGACCTGCCCTTCCAAGCTGATCGTCACGTAATTGATCTCGCGGGCCTTCTTGGGGCAATGCAGCGTGGCCCAGGCTTCGAGCTCGTAGCCGGCTTTGATCGCCTGCTTACCCAAGCTCAAGTCGAGGCCGAGTTCCCCACCAGTGATGGTGTTGATACGGCCCGTGAGAAATTTGAGGGTTTCACTAAGTTTGATCTTGGTCATAGCGCGGAATCAATCCCGGAACATCATAGCCCGAACAACACAACCCCATTCACAACAAAACAAGGCAGGCTTTTGGGCAGTGTACCAAAATTGCGCCGGTTTCAAATCCCGCATTGAAATCTTTGGTTCGTGCGCGCTGGCTGATAGATTGGGGCCAACCGATGCCGTCTTCCCGCCAAGGGTTGCCCTGGATGACTTCAAGCAGTCGAAACAACCGTCTCGTGCTCGCCGGGCTCCTCGCCCTCGCCGCGGCCACCGTGGTCGTCGTGTTCGTGATGATGAATGCGGACGACGACGAGCCCACGGCGCCCACGCCCGCCGAGTCGCAGCACAAACCCGCGCCGCTCACTGCGTGGCAGGCGTCTGATGACGCCCGGACGGTCGACGTGCGCGTCGATGACGCCACCGGCCCCACCCTGCAACTGGAAGGCGCAGATCCGATCACACTCACCCCGACGCTGATCTCGCCGCGCGCGATGTCGTTCGAGTGGACGAGTTGGGAGGTGCATCGTGGCCAAGACCACACGCTTGTGGTCGGCGAAGGGTCGGCAGGAAAGGCAACGCTCAGCGCGACGTGGAGCTTCTTCGACGGCAACCCCCAGGCCCACCTCGCTCTGGCGATCACCGCCCTTCCCGCGGCGCACTTGGCCGACGAAATCACCCTGGCGGTGTCGTTTCCGTCGGGTGAACTCGCCTTAGTGTCTACGTCCCAAGCCGACGCAGCAGTCTCCGGTCCCGCAGGCGTGGCTCTCCCTGCAACCTGGCGCGGCGGCGAGCAGACGTTGACCTACTCGAATTTTAGCGGCCCCCGCGTCTCGAAGGACGACTCGACCAACACTTTGCAATTCGAGTTGTGGCAAAAGGCAGGCAGCCGCCAAGACATCGACTGGTCCGATTGCATCGAAGCCCCGGCCGATCTCACCGTCGATTTGGAGCTCGACCTGACCGTGACCGTCGGCAGTCGCGCTACGGTGTCACGCTGGCCGCTGCCCAATGCCCAGGAGGCGGTGCTCGTGCCCGTCTTTGACGTCGCCTCGCACCACCCGGACGCGCAGGTCGCCCAGGGCGTGGCCAAATACGCCGACCGGTGGCTGTGGCGAGCGCGCACGCTGCTGTATGGACATTCGTCGCCCGAAGACCCGCGCTATGGCACCGGCGGGCTGTTGGGGCATGGGCTCGGCGGCACGCTGGTCGTGCCCGAGACGTTCGTCGCAGACGAGGCGATCCAGCAACTCGCCGCCGAGCTCGAAGGCACACACGCCGAACTTGCGCCGCGCTCGGCAGTGGTCGAGGGATACACAGGGAGCAGCCGCCTAGTGTCGAGCCCGAGCTGCAGCAAACTGATCGAGTTGTCCCGGGCCGGCGTTCCCGCCGTCATCACCGGAAGCTCGAACGATGCCGCGTTGGCCGATATCGGCTTCAACACCGGGCCCCCGGGACTGACCACGACGGTCGGTCCGGTGCAACTCGACGGCAGCCGAAAGACGCTCCTCGCCCAGGGGATGTCTCCCGAGAGCCTCGAGCCGATCTGGAAGAGCGGACAGACGGCAACCTTCGTCACCCCGTTTGTAGCGACACGAAACCCGCTCATCGGTGCGTTCAAAGAGGGACTGCTCGTCCCCGAGCGGGACGGCCACTGGACTGTGGCGCCGGAGGTGGCCGGCGCGATGACGAATCTGGAGCTATGGCGAGAGGAGACCCCCCTGCTCGTCACGAGCCTCGGCGCCGCCGCCGGCCATGCCGAGCGGATGCGTGGGGTGCGGTGGTGGTGGAGTGAAAAAGGCGAGGTCGAGTTATACAATCCGCACGGCGAGCCCCTGCACGGCGCAACCTTCAAGGTTTGGCCGAGCGAGACTGGCGGGTCGAGCACCACGCTGCACCTGAAGCCGGGCCGCAACTCCCTCGACGTGGGGGCTCCCACGGGCGAGGAGAGAGAGGGGCTAGAGCCCCCCGGGCCGGTCGACTGGCAGTTCGCAGGCGGCCAATCAGCCGACTAAAAGTCAGCCGACCAGTGAGACGTGGTCGATCTTGAGGCAGCGGTCTTGGACGACCGCGATCCCCGCCTCTTCGAGTCGACGCGCAGCCTCGTCGTTGCGAATGCCGAGTTGCAGCCAGACGGTCTTCGGAGGTGGGTCCATCGCCAGAATCTCGTCGACGTGGTCGCCAACAAATTGGGAGCGACGAAAGACGTTGACCATGTCGACGGGACGGTCGATCTGATCGACCGAGTCGTAGACCTCCAGGTCGTCGATTCGGTCGAGCGTCGGGTTGACCGGCACGATCTCGTAGCCGGAGCGCTCCATATACTTCGGCACGCTATAAGCGGCCCCAGAGCGCTTCATCCCGATCACCGCGATACTCTTGGTCGACTCGAGAATCTCACGCAACTTTTCGCGCTCATTCGCCATAGTGGCCCGTCCTCGCGAGGCTATCGCGCAATCGACTCAGTGATGATGGTGGTCGCCGGTGTGGGCGTGACCGTGATCGATCTCCTCTTCGGTCGCCTCACGCACGTCGACCACTTTGCCGGTAAAGTGCAGGCGCTTTCCTGCCAGCGGGGCGTTACCGTCGAGCACGACCTGGTCGCCGGCGACCTCTTTGACGAAGAAGACCATGCCTGCCCCCCCTTCCTCGGGGATGAGCTGGATGGGCAGCCCGGGCTTCAGGTCGAGGTCCTCGGGGAACTCGTCCTTGGAGACGCGCTGCTGGAGGTTCGGGTTGTACTCGCCGTACGCCTCTTCGGGCTCGAACTCCACGTCGAACTCGTCGCCCGGCTCGAAGCCGCTCAGCGTATCCTCGAGACCGGGGATAATATTTCCGTGCCCGTGGAGGTAGTAAAACGGCTCGCCTTCTTCACGGCGCTCGAGCTCCTCGCCTTTGCCGTCGCGAAGAATATAGGTGACACCGACGACTCGATTCTTGAGAACTTCCATGGTTGGTCCTGTTAAGGGGTTCGCCTCTGATTAGCGTTAATCGCGCTGCGGCGAAGCAGTGATGCGTTCGCGCACGCGGCGGATTTCGTACTCCGAGCGCGTATCTTGGGGGACCTCGTCGGCGAATGCAATCGTCTCGCGGGCCTCGTCTTTGCGCCCCAACTCCCAGAGCAACTCGGCTCGACACGCTAAAAGCTCTCCCTCACGCCGGGGCACGTCGGTGACCGCGGGCGCAAAGGCCTGTTCGAGCAGGGCGAGCGCCTCGGTCAACTCCTCGTGCGATGCCCCGAAGCGCAGAGCGCCGAGCACCTGACAGAGACGGACGCGTGGATTGTCGGACTTGGCCCAAAGGCCCTCCTCGATCGACTCGTCGAACTCGCCACGCTTGCCCTCTCGAACCGCCAACTCCGCACGACAGCCTAGAAGGTATGCACGCGCCCCCTTCGGACGAGTGAGCTCGGCGGCCGCCTCGTAGGCTTCGTGGCACTGGATGAGGTTCTCCTTCCGAAGCGCCACCTCCATACGCCAACGCGCGATATTGACGGCTTGCGCGCCTTTGTCGGGTTTGGCATAGCCCGCCGAAAGCGTCTCGTATGCGCGCTCGTATTCTCCCCGCACAACCAGCGCGCGTGCGAGGTTCACCCGATGGATCAGTGCTTCTTTGCGGCCACGCATCAAGTTGCTGCTCAGACGTGCCGAGCAATAGTCGATCGCTTGGTCGACTGCGCCACGTTTCAGCAACCAGGCCCCCAGATGGGTTCGAAGATACAGGTGAGACAACAACAACACGTACGGGACGATAAGAAGAGGGATCGCTGCAGGCACGAAGAAATCGGCCCAATCCTGCCACTCGGGCTGGAATGCCAGATAGACGCCCACGAAATACCCAAGCGAGCAAGCCAAGCCAAGCGCGCCCAGAAGCGATACGAATTTTGGGTAAAGCCGTTCGAGCACGTATGCCTCGTTGCCGACGCTCCATCGGTGCTATGTTGCCAGAGCCACTGTGACCCGATGTGAGCTGATCAGTTGGGCCGTGATGATATATGGTGTTGATGAACTGTCGAGAGGCCACCGGCGCTCGCGTTCTCTGCTACCGCCACGATCGCGCTGATCGACACCATAACTTGAATAAGTCCACGAACTGCGAGGCTCCCCATGGCTGCCGACCCGAAGGGTACGACCGAAGCCGAAACTTCCGAGAATCTCTTAGTACACTTCGACGCCATCGAGGCGGCGCGCGAGCGTATCCGCGATTCAATTCACGTCACGCCCTGCCACAAGAGCGAAAACCTGAGCAGTCAGCTCGGCTGCCAGGTCTTCTTGAAGCTCGACAATTTGCAGCGCACGGGCAGCTTCAAAGAACGCGGCGCGGCCAACAAGCTGATGACCATGCCCGAGGAAGAGCGGCGCCGCGGTGTCATCGCCTCTTCGGCGGGCAATCACGCCCAGGCGGTCGCCTACCACGGAACCAAGCTCGGCATCGACACCAAGATCGTGATGCCCGAGGGAACGCCGCTGGTCAAAGTCACGCGCACCAAACGCTTTGGTGGCAAGGTCGTCCTCCACGGCGCAAACTACGACGCGGCCTACGCCCACGCGATGGAGCTCGCCGAAAAGGAAGGCCGCGCCTTCGTACACCCGTTCGACGACCCGGCCATTATCGCCGGCCAGGGCACACTTGGCCTCGAGGTGCTCGAGCAAAATCCGTATCTCGACGTCGTCCTCGTCCCCATCGGAGGGGGCGGACTCGTCTCGGGCATCGCCGCCGCGCTCAAGCAGACCAACCCCAAGATCCGCGTGATTGGAGTCGAGCCGGAGGTCCTGCCCTCGATGCAAGAAGCGGTCAAAAAGACCTTTCCCTTCGAGATGCCCGCCGCTCAAACGCTGGCCGACGGTGTCGCCGTACGCAAAGTCGGCAAGATCACCCACGCCAATGTGAGCAAATACGTCGATGAGATTGTCACGGTCGACGAAGAGGAAATCGCCAACGCGATTCTGGTCTGTCTCGAGGAAGAGAAATTCGTCGTCGAAGGCGCCGGTGCCGCTCCCGTCGCCGCCCTACTCGCCGGAAAGGTCGACAACATCCAGGGCAAGCGTGTCT